>JALHPN010000193.1 GCA_022842465.1 Polyangiaceae bacterium
GGCGTCGCCGCCTCGAAGGCCGCCGCCCCCGCAGCACCCCGCGCCGCGCCGGCGCCTCGTCCCGCCGCCGTGCAAGCGGCGCCTCCGCAGGCGACGACGACCGTGCCGGCGAAGGCGTCGACCGACGGTCTCTGAGGCGCTAGGAAGAGCCACGTGACCGACGGCGCCGTCCGACACTGGACCGAGCTCGACGCCGCACGGGCCATCCACCCGCACGACCGCGTCGCCGTGAGCGCGACCGAGGCGGCACGCGCGCTCGTCGTCGAACGGGCCTGCGCGATGTCGGAGGACCGGAAGGACCTCTTCACCGCGTGCGCGACGCTCGGACGGCTGCTCTTCGAGGCCGGCGCGTCCCCCACGCTCGCGAGCGCGACGATCGACGGCGCCGCAGCTGCGCTCGCGTCGATCGGGGCGCCTCCGCTCGACGAGGCGACCCTCGCCTCCGCGCGCGCGTCCGTCGCCGAGGGCTACACGAGCGCGCTCGTCGCGAGCGAGCGCGCCCGCGCCCGCTCGACATGGGAGTGGCCGGCCTGCGTCGCGTCGCTCGACGGAGAGACGTGCGCCATCACCGCCGGTCACCCGGGGGACGAAGCGGAGGCCGTCGCCTCGTGGGCGGGTCGAGTCGCCACGCGCGCGCAGAAGGCGGGCGTGAAGCGGGCCGTGGTCGCCGGGCAAGGAGCCGCTCGGGATGAGCTCGACGCGGCGCTCCGTCTCGTCGGCGTCGAGGTCCTCGAGCGCCTCGAGCCCTCGCCGTCCGCGGGGCGGTCATGGCTCCCCTGGCGTCGCAAGTAGCGCGGGACGCAGCCCGAGTGTCTGATAGAGTCCGCCGCCGATGAAGCGGCTCGTGGCCCTCGCCCCGACGGTCCTCGCGCTCGGCGCGCCCATCGTCCACGGCGCGTGCGGCGGAGCGGGCGGCGACGGGGTCCACGTCGCGATCGTCCCGAACCTCGTCGCGCCGCGCGCCCTCCTCGATCGCGCGAGCACGCTCTCCCTTCGGGTCGTCGAGGGCGAGGCGACCTGCGACGAGGCGACGAGCCTCGCGACCGTGGGGACGGACCCTGCGAAGGTCCGGACGGTCGTCGAACGAGACCTCGGGACGACGAGCTGCGCGTCTGGCGTCCGGTTCTGCGGCGACCTCTCCCTGGAGCGTGCGACCGTGCCGCGCGTCTTCGTCGCCACCGCGAAGGAGGGCGTGAGGCCCGTCGCGGTCGGATGCGCGACGGCGATCGTGGACCAGGAGCAGCTGGCCCTCCGGATCCGCATGGTGCGCTACCTGGAGCCCGCCGTCTGCGGAGATGGCGTCGTGCAGCCGACCGAGCAATGCGAGCCGGGCGGGACGCTCGCGTGCGACGCGACGTGCCGCTCGAACGAGCTCCTCCTCTCGGTCGGCGCGAGCGGGAACGGGACGCAGACCGGCGACCCGAACGACAAGAGCGAGCCTTTCGCGCTCTGGCCCGAGGGCTCCGGCCAGGCCGGGCGCTTCCTTGTATTCTACACAGACCGCGCCGTCGCCGGCCGTGACGCGGACATCGGCGTGCGCGTCATGGGGGACGACCTCACCCCCCTGACGACACCGCCGGCGCTCGCCGCGGGCTCGATCTTCCTCCCGAACGGGCCGACGTTCCCTCCCCCGCCCTCCTCGCGCAACCAGTCGCGTCCGGCCGCGGCGTCGTCGGGCGGGAAATACTTCGTCGCCTTCGAGGACGACAACACGCCCGCCGCGAACGGGCTCGACATCCGTCTTCGCTCGATGGACGCGTCGCTCGTCGCCGACCAGGCGGCTCTGCCGATCGGGATCAACGGCGCGAGCGGCGCGGGCGAGCCCAACGTCCAGGCTTCCCCTGCCCTCGCCGCCGGGCCGAAGGGGCGCCTGTTCGTCGCGTGGGAGGACCAGGGACAGGGCAAGATCGTCGGGCGTACCCTCACGCCGCCCGCCACGCTCGGCAACCAGAACGATCTCAGCATCGGCACGGGCAACGGCGCCGTGTCACTCGCGTCGACGCCCACCGGGTGGGTCGCGGTCTGGCAGAGCGGCACGGGCATCAAGCTCCGCGTCGTGAACGAGGACGGCACGCCCCAGGGAGGAGATCAGAGCGTCAGCGAGGGGGCTGCGGCCGCCGAGCGCCCGCGGGTCGCGTCGCTCGGCGACGGACGCTTCGCCGTGGCGTTCAGCGCGGGCGGAGACGTGTTCGTCCAGCGCTTCGACGCGAAGGGCGGGAAGATCGCCGGCGACCAGGCCGCCCCCGTCAACGACCTCGTGAAGGAGGGGGTCCAGAGCTCCGTCGCGATCACGAGCACGCCGGCGGCGGGTGGCTCGTACGTCGTCGCGTGGCACGACGCGGCGAGCGGCCACGTCCGCGCGCGGATGCTCGGCGGCACGAGCGGCTTCCTCTTCAACCCCGTCGACGGACAGGCCTCCGAGTTCCAGGCGAGCCGCACCGACGGACGCACCCGCGCCACCCCCTCGGTCGCGAGCGGCGGCAGCGGCCCGTTCGTCGTCATCACGTGGGAGGACAAGAGCGCGGGCGGCGCCGGCATCGTCGCGCGCCGCTTCCCGCTCCCGGCGGAGTAGTGAGGACCGCGCTCGTCAGTCGTTCTGCGGGAGGTCGCGGATGTACGCGATCGTCCGGATGATCGACACGATCCGCTCACGGTCCTCCGGACCGAGCTCCACGAAGCGGACCCCCATCCCGGGGTTCGGATTGTCTCCGTCGTCGCGCACGCGGTTCACCCACGCGACGCACCCGTCGAGGGTGAAGCCCTCACCACCGGGCGGCGCGAACGCGAGTCGGAGGAGCGTACCCTCGCGGAGCGGCTCGACGGTCCGGACGAAGATGCCCATCTCGCTGATGTTCGTGATCGACGCGTAGAGGAACGTGTCGCTCGCGACGCAGTCGACGGCCCACTCGACCTCGTAGCGCTCGAAGTGGCGACGCGAAGGCGCGATCCACGCGTCCTCGTCTTCGCGCGGGTGCGCGCTGTCGTCGTCGGCCATCGGCCGGGCGCATAGCCCGGTCGCGGAGGCGTGTCCACTACTGCACGCGGAGGAAGCCGCCGTCGATCCGGTGGTCTCCGTCCGTCGGTCCGCTCGTGACCTTGAGCCGCGTCTCGCCGAGGAAGAACCCGAAATACAGCTTGTACTGACCGGGTCCGAAGTTCGGCTCGAGCGAGAACTCGTAGTCGTCGACGACGAAGTCGTCCTTCCGCCACATCGTCATCGGATACTTCCCGTCGCACACCGCGTGGTCGCCGTTGTGACGACGCTGGTAGCCGTCGATGTGGATGAACATCTGCCACTCGGTCGCGATCGGTCCGAGCACCTTGTAGAACGTGCGGAGGTGGACCTTCTTGCCGGGCTGTACGCCGGCAACGCGCTTGCCGTTCGCGTCGAGGAGCTCGTAGCCGAGGAGCTGGAGCTTGTCCTCGAGGGTGACCTCGAGCTTCTTGTCGACGTTCGGCGGCTCCTCGAGCACGAACTTGGCGAGCGGGTTCTGGTTCTTCTCTCCGCTCTCGAGCGAGGAAGCGACGAGCATCACCTGGCTCGAACGCGCGTCGAGGACCGGCACGTTCTTCCCGCTGCCGGTGCGCTCCCGGTACGCGCGGTTCAGACGGGCCAGCTCGTCGCCGCGAGTCGCGACGAACCGACGCTTGCCCCCCTCGCTCGCCAGGAGCCAGGAGACGGTGGACTCCGCGTCCTTCAAGAGGAGCGGCTGGCCGCCCGCGTAGTACGCCGCCGTCCGGCCGCCGACGCCGAAGAGCGCGAGCGGCTCGTCCGACGCCTTCACCTTGCGATAGCTCTCGAAGACTTCCTTCGGCGAGAGCTGGTTCGCGAGCGCCGGGTAGAACGACGTGCAGAGGACGGCGGAGACGACGGCCGACCAAACAACGAGGAAGGCCGCGCGGCTCCCGCGGACGAGATCGCCGACGACGCCGAGGACGAGGAAGCCGAGGATCCCGGACGGCAGCGCGAGCGCGAGCGCGACGAGCGGCTTCATCCCTCCGAGCTTCACCATCGCGACGAAGGCGACGGCCGGGATCTGGACGAACATGAGTGGCGCGAGGAGGAGCAGCGCCGTCGGCCCGATGCCGGGCTGGAGGTCCTCGGTCGTGACGTCGAGGTTTCCCGTGACGAGCTTCGGGAGCGAGGCGAACGCTCGCTCTCCGCCGATCGTCCGCGCGAGCGTCTCGAAGGGCTCGAAACCGCGCGTGAGCGAGCCGCGCGAGAGCGGGCGCGCGCGATTGAAGGCCCACAGCCACACGTCGCACCAGAAGAAGAGGCCGAAGACGGCGACGATCGGGGCGAACGCCGTGATCCACCAGGCGTGCAGGACGACGTCGCGCATCGTGACCGAGAGCTGCGGCAGCCACTTCGCGTGCATGCGCGTTCCGACCCACACGACGAGCCCGGCGAGCGACGCGCCCGCGATCATCGCGAAGTAGGCGAGGGCGAGCATGCCGTCCCATGCGTCACGGAGGCCGACGAGGACGCGCAGGTAGCCGCGAGGCTCGAAGGGCTCGCGCTTCGGATCGCGCTCCACGAACGTGAGGAAGGCGACCCCCGCGAAGCCGGCGAGGACGACCCACCAGACCGCGAGCGCGTGCGCCTTGAACGGTTCCGGGAAGGTGTTCGAGAGCACGCCGAAGGCGTGGAACGCCTTCTCGGGATTCTTGTGCAGCTCGTGATGGGACAGGCCGAGGAGGACGAGCGTGCCGACGCCCACGGCCACCGACGGGTGCGCTCCTCGCTCGTAGTCACGGAGCGCGACGCCACATCCCGCCGCGACGAGCGCCGGGGCCGCGAACGCGATGAGGTCCGTCCGGGCAGCCATCCACCCGTGGGCGACCATCGCGACGCCGACGCCGACGAGGAGCGCCAGGCGCGCCTCGCTCTCCCGCTCGAAGGCGTCGCCGCTCCGGCGGACGGGAGGCAAGAAGAGGCGGCCGAACGCGAAGGGCGCGAACGCGCTCCACGGCGTGAGCGCCGCCGCGAGGTGACCGATCGTGAAGTCGAAGGTCGGGTACTTGCCGGAACCGCGCGTCATCGCGCCGATGAACGGGTCGAGGTCCGGGCGCTTGTCCCCGGCGAGCGCCCCGACGGCGATGCCGCTCACGATGATGCCGCCGGCGAGGGCGGCGGTGCCGACGGCGTCGGAGAGAGCGTCGACGCGTCGGCCGCCGTTGCCGCGCGCGAGGAGCCACGCCGTGCCGACGGCGACGCACGGGACCGCGACGCCGAGGAGCCCGCCACGCGTGAACCAGCCCGCGACGAGACCGACGACGGCGACGAGCAGCCAGCCCGCTCGCGTGACCGTGTCCGGCTCGCCGTCGTCCCTGCGGTCGAAGACCGCCACGGTCAGGCCGCCGAACGCCATCGCGAGCGCCGCCATCGTGACGATGTCGCCGAGCATCGTCCGAGCCTGCACGAAGTAGAGCGGCATCGTCGTGAGGGCGACGGCCGCGAAGACGCCCGCGCGTCGATCGACGAGGCGCGCGACGAACGCGTAGGTCGCGACGACGCCGAGCAGCCCCCAGAGCGCGAGCGGCGCGCGGCCCGCCCACTCGTGGAGACCGAAGGTCTTGAAGCCCAGCGCGATCGACGTGAACGGCAGCTGCGGGCGGCCGAGGTCGTTCAGGTGCGGGAGCGAGTTGTCTGCCCCCTCGAGCGCGAGCGTGGCCGCGCCGTGGAGGTTCAGCGCGACGCGGCGCGCGAGGTCGGCGACGTTGAGCTCGTGCGGATCCCACAGGCCGCTCTTCGTCAGCGGAGGCAGGACGAAGAAGAACAGCGCGGGCAGCACGAGCGCGCACGCGAGCGGCAGCCACGACGGGCCGAAGCGCGGCAGCTCCTCGGTCGAGTCGCGGGACGTCTCGTCGGAGGTCTCGTCCTCGGCCCGCCCGGCGGCGCCGTGATCCGCCGTGTCCCCGCCGGGCGTCGCCTCGGTCCGTCCGTTCCGCTCGTCGTCGTCGGTCGTCGTGGTGGACATGAAGCAGCGCTCGTTCGATCGGGTGAGGTACCCAAGGGCCTAAAAATCGGCGCTTTCTTCTACGTCCTCGTCCCACCGGGCGCAAGGCCGGAGCTGTGGTAAGAGCCGCCCCGCATGCCTCGTCTCCCACGGGGGGCTCCCCCCCCTGCACCCCGCGCACGACGCGCCGTCGACGCCGACGCCCCCTCGCCCCCCTTCCGCGCGGGGACGGTGGCGCTCCTCGGTCGGCCGAACGTGGGGAAGTCGACACTCCTCAATGCCCTCCTCGGCGAGCGCATCGCGATCACGAGCCACCACCCGCAGACGACACGCGATCGGATCGCGGGCATCGTCACCCGGGACGACGTTCAGCTCGTGTTCCTCGACACGCCGGGGTTCCACTCCGCGAAGAACCGCCTCGGCGAGCGGATGAACGAGCTCGCGTCCCAGGCGGCCGTCGACTGCGACGTCGCGATCTTCATGACCGACGTGGACGCCAAGCCCGGCGGTGTGCGCCCGGAGGACGAGAGGCTCCTGTCGCGGATCCCCGCCGGCAAGCCCACAGTCGTCGTCGTGAACAAGGTCGACAAGGTGCAGCCGAAGGAGCTCCTCTTCCCGTTCCTCGAGGCGTACGGCAAGCTCCGCGACGTCGCGGCGATCGTCCCGGTGAGCGCGCTGAAGCGCGACGGCGGGGTCGAGCGCGTCCTCGACGCTGCGAAAGGTCTCCTCCCCGAGGGGCCGGCGCTCTACGACGCCGAGGAGATCAGCGACAAGCCGCTCCGCTTCTTCGTCGGCGAGTTCGTGCGCGAGCAAATCCTGAAGCGCACGCGCCAGGAGGTGCCCCACGGCGTCGCCGTCACGGTGGAGTCCTTCGAGGACTCGAAGAAGATCACGCGCATCGCCGTCACCGTCCTCGTCGCGAAGGACTCGCACAAGGGGATCATCATCGGCGACGGGGGCAAGATGCTCCGCGAGGTCGGCACCGCCGCCAGGAAGCGCGCGGAGGGCCTCCTCGGGACCAAGGTGCACCTCGAGACGTGGGTGAAGGCGAGCCCGAAGTGGTTCGACGATCCCAGGCAGCTCGCCGAGCTCGGCTACGAGGAGGGCGCGCAGAAGCCGCGCCGGACGAAGCCCGGCACGGGGCGTGCGACGAGCGCGAAGACGAAGAAGAAAGCCGCCGGCAAGACGTCCGGCAGGAAGCCCGCCGAGACCTCACGATGACCAAGCACCATCCCCGCCCCGTGTCGCGCGTCCTGCCTGCAGGCGCCCACGGCCTTCCGCTCGTCGCGCTCGTCGGACGGCCGAACGTCGGGAAGTCGACCCTCTTCAACCGGCTCTCGCGCAAGCGCCTCGCGATCGTGCACGACGAGCCGGGCGTCACCCGGGACCGTCATTACGCGGACACCACCGCGTTCGGGCGCGACTACACGCTCATCGACACCGGCGGCTTCGATCCCGACGACAAGGATCCGATGAAGAAGGGGATCGCGCGGCACGTGAAGGCCGCGATCTCGGAGGCCGACGTCGTCGTCTTCGTGAGCGACGCGACCGTCCCGCTCACGAGCGCGGACCGCGTCGCCGTCGGCCTCCTCCGGAAGGCCGACAAGCCCGTCGTCTTCGCCGCGAACAAGGCCGACTCGCCGAAGTCCGACGCCGACGCGTTCGAGCTCTACCGTCTCGGCGTCGAGACGGTGCTCCCGGTCAGCGCCCTCCACGGGCGCGGGCTCGGTGAGCTCGAAGCGGCGATCCTCGCCGCGCTGCCCGCGAAGACGGCGCCCTCGAGCGATCCGGACGAAGCGCTCCCGAAGATCGCGATCGTCGGCAAGCCCAACGCCGGAAAATCGAGCCTGATGAACCGGATCCTCGGCGAGGACCGCATGCTCGTCGACGATCGACCGGGTACGACCCGGGACGCGATCGACGCGCTCGTGGAGCGCGGCGGCAAGCGCTACGTCTTCGTGGACACGGCCGGCCTCCGTCGCAAGGGCAAGGTCACGAAGATGTCCGACGCGATCGAGACCGCGAGCATCGGCTCGTCGGTCAAGGCGATGGAGCGCTCCGGCGTCGTCATCCTCGTCAGCGACGCCGCCGAAGGCGTGGCCGAGCAGGACGCGAAGATCCTCGGGCTCGCCAACGACCGGGGCCGCGCGATGATCATCGTCTTGAACAAGATCGACCTGATGTCGAAGGGGGACGTCGCGAAGGCCGAGGAGGCCGCGCGCGACAAGATCTCCTTCGCGCCGTTCGCGCCCGTCGTGAAGGTGAGCGCGAAGACGGGGCGCGGGATGCCCGATCTCTTCGAGACGATCGACCGCGTCGCGACGGCTTTCCACCAGCGCGTGGGGACCGGCGAGCTGAACCGCTTCTTCGAGCAGGTGCTGGAGACGCGGCCGCCGCCGACGCAGGGCGGGAAGGCGCCTCGCCTCTACTACATCACGCAGGCCGAGACCGCGCCGCCGACGTTCGTCGTCATCACGAGCGCGCCCGACTCCGTCCACTTCTCGTACCAGCGCTTCGTCTCGAACCAGCTCCGGAAGCACTTCGGCTTCGAGGGGGTTCCGATCCGCGTGGTCTATCGCGAGAAGCGCCGCGGGAAGCGCCGCGTCTCGCCCGATCAGACGACCTGACGTCGCGCGCGGCGCACGACGTCGTCCCAGTCGATCGCGGTCACCGCGTCGTGGAGCGCGGGGTGGACCGTGAGCGCGGTCGTGACGGGACGCGGAGCGCCGCGCGCCCGCGCCGACGCCACACCGACGAGCGCGGCGGCGAGGACGTCGACCTCGACTTCGGGCCGTAGCATCGATCGCGACGCGCGCACGCGGAGCGGCAGCGCCAGGAGCCCGCGTAGGAGGACGTCGAGATGCGCCTCGAGACCGCCGTCGAACCCGAGGCGCACGGTCCCGTGGAGTCGGCCGTCAGGGAGCGGGACCACCAAGTCGAGGAGCCGGAGCGCCGTGGCGCTCAGGCCGATTCGAGCCGTGACGTCGCCGGCCGCGCGTGCGTTGCGCGCCAAGACGGACGGCGGGAGGCCCGCGGCCGGCACGCGCTCGACGTCGACGAGCTCGACGTCGGTCACGCGGAGATGCCCCTCCGCGAGCAGGGGCGCGTCCTCCGGCCCATGCTGCTCCATCACGAGCTCGGCGGAGAGCGTTCCTCTCGCGATGCCAAGAGAGAGATCGAGGATCGCGACGTCTTCCGCTCGCACGTACCCGCGCACCCCGCCGAGGGCCCCGTCGCGGTCGACGACGGCCGAGAGAACGACGCGTCCGCGGGCGAGCCGCGCGTGGACGTCGTGCCAGACGGCGACGGAGCCGCGGGTGGAGAGCGAGGCGTGGACGTCGGTCAGGGTGACGTGTGGCGCGAACGCGAGCACGTCCGCGTGGAAGACGCCTGCCAGGCGGACGCCGAGCGGCTCGTCCCCCTTCCCCGCGATCCCGAGGGACACGTCGACCGCGCCGACCGGTCCCGGCAGCCCGCCGCCTCCGTCGAAGAGCGCGAGGTCGACGGCCTCGGCGACCGAGAGCCTCCCGGTGACGGAGGACTCGAAGCGCCGAGACCGATCGGCGCGGAGCTCGCCGGTGAGGGCGCACGTCGCGGTCGTGACGCAGAGGGAGAGCGCGAGGAGCGGGGGCGCAGAGGCCGAAGCGCGGAGGCCCGCGAGATCCAGCGCGGCGAGGGCGGAGACGCGTGCGTCCCTCGGCAGCCAGATCTCGCCGAGGCCGCGCGGTTGGGACGATCCGCGATCGGCGGGCGTGAGCCGGACGCGCGGCGCGCGGTCCGCGGCGGCGTTCGCAGCGAAGGCGAGCACCGCGGGGCCACACTCGCCACGGACGGCGAGGCTGCCGCTCGGCATGGGTCCGTCGAAGACGACGCGACCGTCCGCCGTCCACGCGCCCCCGGCCGCGACCGCGCGCGCCTCGACGGCGACCACCGGATGGGCGCCGAGCACGACCGGAGCCTCCACGACGACGTCCTCCAGGACGACGTCCTCGCCGCGGACGCCGACGCTCACGGACGCCGAGCGCACGAGCACCCCGAGCGAGGAGGCGCCGTGCACGTCGACGTCGACGCGGACCGCGCCGCGCACGTCGGCCTCACCGGTCACGCCGGCGAGGACCTCGTCGAGGTCGAGCGCCGCGGAGACGCGGGTGCCGGACGGGTCCCCGCCGGGGAGGACGACGCGGACGGGGTCGATGCGGAGACGCGCGCCGGCCGCGCGGATGTCGACGTGTCCGCCGAGCACGAGGTCCTCGCGACCGGGGACGACGAGCGCGGCCGAGACCGTCCCGCGCGCGACCGCGCGATCGAACACCTCGCGGACGTCGACGGGCAACCAGGGACGCGCGCCCGCGAGCCATCGAGACGGCCACGCCCGAACGGAGAGAGCGACGAGCGGCGCTGGGCGGACGGCGAGCGCGATCTCGCCCTCGCCCGAGTGCGCGCTCGCATCCAGCGTCGACCTCCCGCCTTCGTACGTCGCGCGAACCGTGAGGCGCGTGGCCTCGAGCGGGGGGACCCACCGAGGCGCGCCGAACCGGAAGCCGAGCACCTTCGCGTCGGCCTCCACGTCGACCCGAGGAGACGCCGCGGGGCCGCTCGCGACGAGGCGGACCTCCACGGCGTCCTCGGCGCGTGGGAGCGCGGTCTCCGGCGCTCCGCAGGCTCGACCGAAGGCGCACGGCCAGATCCGCGACGAGACGCGGACGCGCAGGTTCGAGCCGTCGCGCGCCACGGATCCCTCCGCCTGGAGCTCGAGCCCGGGCCCGCTCCCCTCCCCTCCGCCGAGGTAGACGCGGTCGGCGTCGACGAGGACGCGCGACCGGAGCGTGATCGGCGACGCGAGGCGATCGCCGCGGACGTCGACGTCGAGCTCCCCCGTCGCGACGATGCCGGGCCCGACCGCATCGACCCCGCGGTACCGCGCACGGACGACGACGGCGCCGAGGGGCCCGGCCGGGAGCTTCATCCGCGCGTCGACGGCCTCGATCCGCACGGGCAAGGCGCCGGGCCCCGACCCGCCGCCGAGCGGGTCGATCACCACGTCGAGGACGGCGCGACCTCGGTCGAAGGGGACGGAGACCCCCTCGATGCGGATCTTCGAGCCGACGCGCGCGACCGCAAGGAGGTCGGCGCCGTCGCCGAAGCGCGCACGGAGCTCGCGTCGCGCCCTCGGCAAGCCGAGATCCGCGAGGGCGACGGCGATCCACGCCGCCACGTCGGCGACGGACAGCCGCGCGATGGCTACACCCCGCCGGAGACGAGCGCCTCGCCGAGGCTCGCGAGGAGCGAGAGGTCGTGCACGTCGGTGTCGAGCTCCGGGATGCGAACGATGGGCGTGCCGCTCGCGGACACCTCGAGCGCGTGCAGGTGCGAGCCGTCGAGATTGGCGAGCTTCACCGCATCGACGTGCGATCGGACGATGCGCTCGCCGAAGTCGTCCTCGAGGCTGATCCCGCGCGCCCGGACCCCTTCCTCCGCGTCGGCGACCGTGACGCCGGCGCCCGCGAGCGGCGGCGGCATGCGGACACGGTTCACGACGAAGGCCCCGCGCGGCATGTTGGCCTCGCGGAGCCGCTCGGCGAAGTAGAGGACCTCCTGGATGCTCGGCGGCGACGCGCTCGTCACGAGGACGAACGCGACCTCGGGGCTCCGCAGAGAGCCCTCGACGCGCGCCGCCCGCTCCTTGAAGCCGCCGAAGAGGTCGTTGAGCTCGCCGATGAGCTCGGCCATCGACTCGAGGAAGCCGCCGCCGGTGATCTTTCCGATCGTCCGGAGGACCGTCGCCGCGCCCTTCGCGATGAGGTTCAGCGAGAACTTCCCCCCGCTCTCGAACGCCTGCACGAACCACTTCATCGTCGCGGAGTCGAGCGCGCTGATGAGCCGCGCCGGCGCATCGAGGAAGTCGAGGGCGTTCGCGGTCGGCGGCGTGTCGAGGATGACGAGGTCGTAGGCCGGGTCGTCCTTCACGGCGACCAGCTTCTCCATCGCCATGTACTCCTGCGTGCCCGCGAGCGACGTCGAGACGTACTTGTACAGCTTGTTCGAGAGGAGGCGCTCCGCCTTCTCCGGGGTCGAGGAGTACTTCACGATGAGCTCGTCGAACGTACGCTTCGTATCGAGCATCATCGCCGTGAGCTCGCCGGTCAAAGGCACACCGACCTCGGCGAAGCGCGCCGGGTCGACGGTCTTGGCCTCGGTCCGCATCTCGGACAAGCCGAGCGACTCGGCGAGCCGCTTCGCCGGATCGATGGTGAGGCATAGGACACGCTTGCCGCGCCGTGCCGCAGCGACCGCGAGCGCCGCCGCCGTCGTCGTCTTGCCGACGCCGCCGGCGCCGACGGTCACCACCACGCGCTTCTCGTCGAGGAGCCGCGCGAGCACGTCGCTGCTCGGAGTGCGCCGGTCGTCCACGCCGCCCCTTCTAGCACGAACGGGCCCGAGAGAGCGGCGGCGCGCGGGGCTACGGATCGCGCGACGACGGTACGGACTCCAGCGGCAGATCGAGGACGAACACGCAGCCGCGGCCCGGGAGATCATGCACCCGCACCTGGCCGTCGTGGGCGACCGCGACCTGGCGCGCGATCGCGAGGCCGAGGCCGAAACCCGAGCGGTCCTGCCCGACTTGGACGAACGGGTCGAAGAGCTTGTCGAGCTGCGCCTCCCCGATGCCCCCACACTCGTCCTCGACCTCGACGACGAAGCGCGAGTCGACGCACCGACCGCGGAGCGTCACCGAGCCGCCGGCCTTCGTGAACTTGATCGCGTTACGGACGAGGTTCGACACCGCGGAGCGGAACGCCTTCACGTCGACGACCGCGCGCCCCTCGCCCGTGGCCGTGAAGGCGATCCCCTTCGCGTCGGCGTCGAACGTCGTGTCGGCCGCGATGTCCTCGAGGAAGGCGCGCACGTCGATCGCCCGGGGCTCGAGGCGCCCCAGCGACCGGAGCTTCACGTTGACGAGGGAGTCGTCGACGAGCCGCAGCGTCCGCGCGATCCCTCGCTCGAGCGCCGCCGACGCGCGCGTGCGCGGCAGCTCTCCCTTGTCACGCATCAGCGCGAGCGCCATCGCGGCCGAGCTGAGCGGGTTCCGGAGCTCGTGGGCGAGGAACGCGATGTGCTCGGACGTCTTGGCCTCCATGCGCCCCTCGTGGAGGGCCGTGTAGCGCGACGCGCTGTCCGCCATGCCGAGGACGAGTGTCCCGAACAGCGTCAGCGCCCCGTGCACGCTCACCGCCGCCCCGTCGTCTCGGACGAGTCTCCCGAGGGCATCCCGAACGGCCGAGTACTCGCGCATCACGCTCGCGAGGTCGTAGCCCAGGCGGAAGCGCTGCTCGCCGTGCGCGGTCGCGGCCACGCTCGCCCCGCTCGGCGTCTCGCCCGCGAGGACCGCGGCGGCGAGCTCGTCGAGGAAGCCCTCGAGGTTGTCCAGGACGTCGACGTCGGGGAGGGACTGGGCCGCACCGTACCGTCTCGCCGCGGCGATGAAATCCCGACCGAGCGCGGCTCGATGCTCCTGGATGAGCTTCGCCAGCGAACGGTCGCCCCTACCTCCGGACTCGCTCTGCATCGTCCGCCTTCGATGCGAAGCGCGTACCGGTCAATCCCCCGTGTCCTCGTATTCGCCCTCGGCCAGGTTGTCGAAGCGCGTCCACTGTTTGTCGAAGCGCACCTTCGCCGTCCCCGTGGGCCCGTTGCGTTGCTTGGCGATGATGAGCTCCGCGATCCCCGGCTCCGACGAGTCCTCCTTGTTGTAGTAGTCGTCGCGGTAGATGAAGATGATGTTGTCGGCGTCCTGCTCGATGGCGCCGGACTCGCGGAGGTCCGAGATGAGCGGCCGCTTCGACTTCTCGCTGCGGGTCTCGACGGCGCGGTTGAGCTGCGAGAGCGCCATGACGGGGACCTCGAGCTCCTTCGCGAGCTGCTTGAGCCCTCGGGAGATCTCGCTGATCTCCTGCTCGCGCGACTGGGCGCCCTCGCGGCCCTTCATGAGCTGGAGGTAGTCGATGATGACGAGGCCGATCTTCTTGACCTTGCGGCCCTCGTCGTCCCGCACCTCGAACTCCGACTGGATGCGGCGCACCTTCGCGCGGAGCTCGAGGAGCGTGAGGCCGGAGGAGTCGTCGATCCAGATCGGCAAGCTCCCGAGATAGCTCGCGGCCTGGGTCAGCTTGCTCCAGTCCTGCGGCGTGAGGAAGCCGGTACGCATCTTCGACACGTCGACGCGTGCCTCGGAGCAGACGAGACGATTCGCGAGCTGCTCCCGCGGCATCTCGAGGCTGAAGACGATGGCCCCGACGCCGCCGTCCTCCCAGCGCTGGTTGGGGTCGTTGGCGGCCTCTCGGTTCTTCGGGCTCGCGACGTTCGCGGCGAGGTTCAGGACGAAGGACGTCTTGCCCATGCCGGGGCGCGCCGCGACGATCGAGAGGTCGCCTTCGTGGAGGCCGGCCGTCATCCGATCGAAGCGATCGAAGCCCGTCGACACGCCGGTGATGCGGTCGCCACGCGCGACGGCGTCGTTCAGGCGCTTGAACGACTTCTTCATGACGTCGAGGAGCTTCTCGACGCCGGACCGCCCGGAGGTGCGGCTGATGTTGTAGATGGCCTGCTCGGCCGAGTCGATGAACGCCTGCGGCTCCCCGTAGTCGCCGTAGCCTTGGGCGGAGACCTTCTGGCACGCGAGGATCACCTGCCGGACACGCCACTTCTCGCGGATGATGTCGCCGTAGGCCGCGACGTTCGCCACGACCGGCGCCGCGTCGAGGATCTGCGCCAGGTAGCCCATGCCGCCCACCTGCGCGAGCCGCTGGCGATCGCGGAGCCAGCTCGCGACCTGCACGACGTCGACGGGGCTACCGTGCGACTTGAGCTCGAGGCACGCCTCGAAGATGCGGCGGTGCGACTCGGAGTAGAAATGGTCGTCCTTCAGGTCGACGATGCGATCGAGCGCGCCCGGATCGAGCATGACGGCCGAGAGCACGGCGGCCTCGGCGTCGAGGTCGTGCGGCGGTACGCGCCCTTCGATCGGCGGCGGATTCTCCACCTCCTGCTTCCCACGGAATGCCCGCATCTTCTCCACAGGCGGAAACCTCCAAATGCATCACGCCCCGGCCCGCACGAGGGCCGAGGCGTTCGATGGGACCGACGTATACAGCGCCGCACCGCCTCGTCAAGCCACGGCCCACGGGCGGTGGTGCGGTTAGGAGCGGGTGGAGAGACGAGAGCCAGCACGGGTCCGCGCCCGACGTCTCCGAAACCGCGCGCAGCTGCGCTAGAACCACCGGATGCTCCTCCGACCGCTCCTCGTCGTCGCGCTCGCCGCCTCCGCCACCTCGCTCGCGGCGTGCGGCGGGCGCATCGAGGACCCCCCCGCGCCGCCGGCGACGACACGCGCGAGCGCCGGCAACGTCTCGTCGGCGATGCCGGCCTGCGAGGACGCATGCACGCGCATCCGGACGTGCACGGGCTTCGAAGACCTCGACTGCGCGACGGACTGCGCTCGCAGGCTCACCCCTCGCGGCGCGGCGGCGTACGCGGCCTGCATCGACGAGCTCACGTGCGAGACGATCGAGCGCGGCCTCTTCATGGATTACGGCCCGCTCGGCGAATGCCACCGGGAGGCGCGCGGCGCGATGCGCGGGCCTTGAACGACGAACGGCGCGGTCCCTCGCGGGGCCGCGCCGTCGTGGTGCTCCGTGGCGGGAGCGAGCGTCAGCTCACTTCTTGACGACTTCGACCTTGAGGGTCGCCGTCACGTCCGCCATCAGCTTGACCGGGACCTCGTAGGTCCCGAGCGCCTTGATGGCGTCCGCGAGGTGCATCTTCTTGCGGTCGAACGCGAGGCCGGTCTTCTTGACCTCGTTCTCGATGTCCTTCGCCGTGACCGAGCCGAAGAGGCGGTCATCCTCGCCCACGGGGCGGGTGATCGTGATCTTGAGGCCGTTGATCTTCTCGGCGACGCCCTGCGCCTCCTTCTTGGCCTTGTCGGCCTTCGCCACCGCGACCGCCTTCTCGTGCGAGATGCGGTTGATCGCGGCGGTCGTCGCCGGGACGGCGAGGCTGCGCGGAATGAGGTAGTTGCGCGCGAAGCCCGGACGGACCTTCACGAGCTCACCGGATTTGCCGACGTTGTCGACGTCGGACTGGAGGATCACTTGAAGCGTGGTCGCCATGGTCGCCTCCTCAGGACGTCACGGTGAAGGGCAGGAGCGCGATGTTCCGCGCGCGCTTGACCGCGAGCGTCACCTTGCGCTGGTGGAGCGCGCAGTTGCCGCTGATGCGGCGCGGAACGACCTTGCCGCGCTCGGAGATGAAGTACTTGAGCGCCTGCGGATCCTTGTAGTCGATGATCACGGCTTTATCCGCGCAGAACTTGCAGATCCGCTTCTTGCCGCCGCGGCGGCGGCCGGGGGCGTCGGCGTTGAGATCCGGGGTGCGCCCGAAATCGCGATCGTCATCCATGATGGCCATGGTGGTGTCTCCTCGAAATCAAATCTTGGGGGCCCTCGCGGCTGCGCGAGGGCGAAACGGGGCCCCACGTCAGGGTGGGGACGAAACGGCGTGATGGGCGAGCGGGCGGTCCGTCAGGACGCCTCGTCTTCGCCTTCCTTCTTCGCGGGAGCCGCGGCTTCCGCCGCCGGAGCGGCAGGGGCCGCCGCCGGCGCCTCGGCGTTCGCGTCCGCCTTCGCGGCGCGCGTGTCGCCCTCGGGCGACTCGTGCGCGTCGGCGAACTCGTCCTCGTGACGCTCGCCGCGCATGCTGCGCGGACCGTCGCCGAGGTCGACGAGGCCGAGCGCCTTCTCGCGCGACTCTTCGGGCTCGAGCTCCGCGGGGAGCTCGAGGCGCTGGAACTTGACCTCTTCCGGGTCGACCGTGACGGCCGCCATGTCGACGTCATCCGCCGTCTGGATGGTCTGGAACTTCAGGACCGCGTCCTGGAGCTTCAGGTTGCGCTCGACCTCGGCCACGAGGCCGCCGCGCCCGATGTACTTCACGTACACGTAGACGCCCTTCTTCTGCTTCGCGACCGGGTACGCCAGCTTGCGGCGGCCCCAGGCCTCCACCTTGACGAGCTTGCCGGCGTCGCGCGCGACGACCTCGGCGACGCGGCCCTGGACCTTGTCCGCCATGTCGGCGTCCACGTCCGAGCGCAGCACGTAGATGGTCTCGTATTCCTTCGACTTGAGGGTCTGTGCCTCGGCCATGATGGCTCCTTCTGGATCTTCGGTCTCGATCGGGGGTGCGGTGCCAGCGGGTGCTAGGCGACCGGTGCCCCTCGAGCCAGCCCGAGAGCCCGTCGGCGATGCCGGCGAGCAAGGATTCCCCGAGGCCTCACGGTCCCGGGCCCCACGGATCTCGTGGGGGCGCGGTACTTAGCACGTGCCTCGGGCCTTGGAGGCCAAATTCGCTCCGAACGGGCGCGGGATCAGGCCTTCGGCTTCGGCGCGCTCGCGTTGAGGACGCTCATCGCCTTGGCCGCACCGAGCCCGACCACCTTCTCCACGGCCTCGCACGCGCGCGCGAGCACGTCCGGAAGCTCGGCGCTCTCCATCCCGTCGAAGTCCGACAGCACGTAGTCCGCGACCTCGCCCCGGAACCCGGGGGGCGGCCGCCCGACGCCGATCCGGATGCGCACGAAGTCCGGGGTCCCGAGCCGGCCGAGGATGCTCCGGAGCCCGTTGTGCCCGGCGTGGCCGCCGCCGACCTTCACGCGAACGTCTCGCCAAGGGAGATCGAGCTCGTCGTGGAGGACGATGACGTTCGACGGCGCGATCTTCAGGAACGCGGCCGCGGGTTGCACCGAGTCCCCCGAGAGGTTCATGAAGGTCTGCGGCGCGAGCGCCGCGACGGGGTGGCGCTCCCCGCCGACCGACAGCTCGCCCCTCGCGAAGAGACCCGAGAACTTCTCCCGAAAATCGGAGAGGCCGTGCGAGCGCGCGAGGCGCTCCACGGCCATGAACCCGACGTTGTGCCGGTTCCTCTCGTACTTGCGCCCGGGATTCCCGAGGCCGACGACGAGGTGCACGGCGCTGCCGTTACTTCTTCTTCGCGTCCTTCGCCGGAGCGGCCGCCTTCGCGTCCTTGCCCGCGGCGGCCGGAGCCGCCTTGCCGCCTGCCGCAGCGGGAGCCGCCGCGCCGGCTGCAGCCGCCGCGCCGGGA
>JALHPN010000194.1 GCA_022842465.1 Polyangiaceae bacterium
GGCGATCGGTGCGGCGTGCGCGGCCTCCGCGCGCGACGCTGGCGGAAGGTCCGGGTCAGCCTCCTCGGCGGCCGGGAGGGCGAGCGGTGCCGGCGCGTGCGGCGCGTCTTCGTCGCGTATCGGCTCGTCGTCCGCGGCCTCGAGGTCGGAGAGCACGGCGCTGACGGGTTCCTCCAGGGCGAGCACCGAGACGCCGATGCGCACCATCGTCGGCGGGCGCCACGGGACGTCGCGTCCGGCGGGGACGCGCTGATCGCCGAGCCAGACGCCGTTCTTCGCGCCGTTGTCCCGGAGCAGCACCTGCGCGCCGCGGCGCACGACGACGGCGTGCTCGCGGGACGCGTCGGCGTCGGCGAGCGGGAGGTCGCACGTCTCCGAGCGACCGACGACGTAGGCGCGCCCCTCCTCGACGACGCGGAAATCCGCGCCGACGTCGGGCCCCTCGACCACGACGACGCGCGGGACGGTGTCCTCTCCTTGTGCGTCCATCGCCCGCCGTACGAGGGCGAGCGCGAGGTCCCGGGTAGCCATCCCGAGATCGGCGGTCGCCGGCTTCTGGCCGACGGAGATCTCGAGCCAGACGCGTCCGACGCGCACGAGGTCCCCCGAGCGGAGGAGGCGCGGCGTCTGTCGGGGGAGCTTGACGCCCCCGACCCAGGTCCCGTTCGTGCTGCCCTCGTCGACGATCGCGTAGTCCGAGCCGGTCGCCCGGATGGTCGCGTGACGTGTGCTCACGCTGGCGTCCGGGAGCCGGACGTCGCTGCCGGCGCCTCGTCCGAGGACGATGCGGTCGCCGTCGAACGTGAGCGAGGGCGAGTCCGCCGCGTACGGGCCGCCCGAAGCGCTTTCGCCGGGGCTCGCGGAACGGACGACGACGGTGACGGGCATGCGGCGCTCAGGGCGAGGGGATGCTCTTCAGCTGGGGTCGGTACGCCATCGCTGCGCGCTCCGCCCACGCGATGACGTCCACGGCGACGTCCTTGCCCACGTGCTGCGAGAGCTGCTGGATGCCCGTCGGTGACGTCACGTTCACCTCGGTGAGCTTCCCGCCGATGACGTCGAGGCCGACGAAGACGAGGCCGTCCTTCGCGAGCCGAGGGGCGAGATCGGCGACGAGCTTCCGCTCGGCATCGGTCACGTCGATCGGGTCGACCCGGCCGCCGACGTGGATGTTCGAGCGGAACTCGTCCGAGCGCGGGACGCGGTTGATGGCGCCGAGGATCTGCCCGTCGAGGAGGAGGATGCGCTTGTCGCCCTTGTCCACCGCGGGCAGAAACTCCTGCACCATCGCGAGGCGCGTGCCTTCGCCCGTCACGAGCTGCACGATGGCGCGCGCGTTCTTGTCGTCGGACGAGAGCATCATCACGCCTGACCCGCCCGCGAGGTCGAGCGGCTTGATGACCCCACGCCCGCCGACCTCCCTCACGAACGCGTAGATGCGCTCCTCGTGGGACGTCACGAGCGTTCGGGGCATGTGCTGCGGGAAATGGAGCGCGTAGAGCTTCTCGTTCGCGTCGCGGAGACCGCGAGGATCATTCATGATCACGGTGCGGCCGCGCGCCTTTTCGAGGAGCTGCGTCGCATAGAGGTACATCGCGTCGAAGGGCGGGTCCTTCCGGATGAAGACGCCCTCGACGTCGGCGAGTCGCACGTCCTCCGCCTGACCCCACGAAATGTGCGGTGCCGCGTCCTGGACGGTAAGATGGCGCACGCGAGCGTGGACGTCGCCGTCCTTCACGTAGAGGTCTCGCGGCTCGCAGTGGAGCGCCACATGGCCCCGGCCCTGCGCGGCGCGCTGGAACGCGAAGGTCGTATCCTTGTCGGGCAGAACACGATCCATCGGATCCATCACGTAGACGAAGCGCATGAGACTCTCCTCGGCCCGCAGCCTAGCAGCATCGGCCCTCGCAGGGGCCTTCGCCCTTCTCGCTCTCGCGGTCCCGCGGAGCGGAACCGCGGCGTATCCGCCGAGCGCGGAGGGACGAAGCGTGGCGGTCGCGACCGACAACGCGGAGGCGACGCGCGCGGCGCTCGACGTGCTCGGTCGCGGGGGCAACGCCGCCGACGCCGCCGTCGCGGCGGCGCTCGCGCTCGGCGTCGTCAGCCCGTCGGCGAGCGGCATCGGCGGCGGCGGCTTCGCGCTCGTCTACAGCGCGAAGGACGGGAAGGCCACGGCGCTCGACTTCCGTGAGACCGCGCCGGCGAGCTATCGCCCCGAGCTGCTCTTTCCCGCGCCGAAGCCCGGAGAGCCCGCGAAGGATCGCTGGGCGTGGAACGGACCCAAGGGCACGGCGGTCGGCGTGCCCGGCGAGCCTGCCGGTCTCGAGATCCTCGCGCGTCGCTTCGGGCGCCGATCGCTCGCCGACGACGCCGCGCCTGCGGTCGCGCTCGCGCAGCGCGGCTTCTACGCGAGCCGTCATGCCGCGGAGTCTGCGATGTCGTTCCGGTCGCGCATCGAGCGGCTCCCCTCGCTCGCCGAGGCCTTCCTCCCCGGCGGCGTCCCCGCGGGGCTCGGCGCGCGCGTCCGCCGGCCCGACCTCGCGAGGACCCTGCTCCGCTTCGGCGCGGAGGGGAAGCGGTCGATCTACGAGGGCGCGACGGCGCAGAAGATCGAGGAGGCCGTCACGCGCGCCGGCGGCACGCTCACGCGCGCGGACCTCGCCGCCTACGACGTGAAGGAGCGCGCTCCGCTCTCGCGCACGATCGACGGCCGCACGATCCACACGATGCCCGCCCCGTCCGCCGGCGGGCTGATGCTGCTCGAGACCTTGTCGATGTTCGGCGCGTCGTCGTCGTCGAGCGTTGCGCAGTACGGGTTCGGCTCGAGCGCGTACCTCCACGTCGTCGCCGAGGCGATGCGAGGCGCGGTGGCCGATCGCGCGCGATTCGCCGGCGATCCCGACGTGGATCCGTCGGTCGACCCGGCCTATCAGGCCGCGCTCGAGCCCGCGCAGCTCTCCGCCCGCAAGGCGCGCATCGATCCGACGAAGACGCGGCCCGTGACGGAGTACAAGACGCGCGAGCAAGGGACGAGTCACCTCGTCGTCGCAGATGCAGAGGGCAACGTCGTCTCCCTCACGACGACGGTGAACGGGCCCTTCGGCGCCAGCATCGTCGCGGGCGACACGGGCATCCTCCTCAACAACCAGCTCGACGACTTCAGCGCCCCGGAGGACGTGAAGGCGTTCGGGGTCGAGAACGGCGGTCCGAACCGGCCGCGTCCGCGCGCGCGCCCCGTCTCGAGCATGACGCCGACGATCATCCTCGAGAGCGGACGTCCGATCCTCGCCGTGGGCGGCTCGGGCGGCACGCGCATCGCGACCTCGGTGACCCAGGCCACCCTCGCGCGCCTCCTCTTCGACCTCGATCCGAACGCGTGCGTCTCGCACGCGCGCGTCCACGTCCAGGGCGTCGATCTCCTCGCCGATCGCGAGATCGCGCCGGACGTCCGCATGTCGCTGGCGGCGCGCGGCGAGAACGTGAAGGACGAGCCGTTCCAGGGCTCGGCGGTCCAGATGATCGCGTGGGGCAAGAGCCCGGGGACCGGAAAGACGGTGATGTTCGCCGCGAGCGATCCGCGCAAGGGCGGGTTCGCAGCTGCGCGCTAGGAGCTACTCGGCGTTGGCGGCGAGCGTCGCGCTCGAGTCCGGATCCATGTCGCTCGCGAAGGCGTAGCCGACGTCCCCGCGCTGCATGACCGCGACGGAGTAGCCGGCGGCCTGCCCGACCTGGACCTGCGCGGTGCCGACGGCGCGCGGCGCGAGGTTCGGCCCGCTCACGTGGACGCGCCGCGGGTCGTAGACGAACACGCTGACGCGCTGGATGCGGTCGTCCTTCACGATCTCGTACTGGAGCATCGCCGCTCGCTCGCTACCGTTGCGGACGGGCAGGACGCGTCCGCCGACGAACCGCGCGTTGCCCTTCACCTTCAGCTGCGGCAGCCGCACGGGCACGCCGACGTCACGCTCGAGGGCGCGAACGTCGCGCGGGTCGGTGCGCTCGGGCGAGAGCGGGTGCGAGTGCACGGCGACGAGCTCGCGGAGCAGCTCGTCGTTCGCGAAGCCCGCGCGCACCTCCTCGCTGCCGCCGTGGAGGACGGGCGCGATCGGCTGCTTGCCGGCGAAGCCCCAGCCGACGGCGAGGGCCGCCGCGCTCGCGAGCGGGAGCATCGTCCGCCAGTGACGGAGGGCGCCGCGTTCACGCTTCGCCGGGACGGCCGGGAGCGCGTGCGGCGCCTCCTCGCTCGCCTGGGCGGCCTCGCGCGTCTCGCTGGCTGCGACCTGCATCGCCGCGAGCATGCGGAGACGAGCGCCCTCGCCCACCTGCGCCTTCGCGGTCTTCTTCAGCGACGCGCGGACGGCGCGGTCGAACGCGAGGCGCTCGCGGCACGGCTCACACGCGCCGAGGTGCTCTTCGATCTCGAGGGTCCTGACGGCGTCGAGCTGCCCGTCCAGATGTGCACCGAGCAGTCTCGCCGACGCCCCGCATCCGGGGGCCATGTCGTTCGGAGTCTCTTTCGGCAACGGCGTCGTCATGGTCACGCGGACGCCCTCCGCTTCGCGGCGCGATACGCTGCGAGGTCGGCGGGCGTCTCGTCCTTCTTGGGGTCTTGCTTCGCGGCGGCGGGCTCGGCTTTCACGATACCCAGCTCGAGAGCATGGTTGTAGAGCGATCGTTGGAGGAGCTTCCGGCCGCGGTGGAGGCGGCTCATGACGGTGCCGATCGGGCACCCCATGACCTGCGCGATCTCCTCGTAGGAGAGCTCCTCGACATCGCAGAGGATCACGGCCAGGCGGAAGTCCGTCGGCAGATCGTCGAGCGCGCGCTGCACCTCCGCCTCGACGAGCGGGAGGAGCGCGACCTGCTCGGGGTCTCGGAGCTGCCGCATCGTGGCCGCGCTCACCCAGCCGTCGACGAGCGGATCGGCGTCCGGTCCCTCGAGTACCGACCTCTCGAGCCCGCCGCGCCGGTACTTGTTGATGAACGTGTTCGTGAGGATCCGGAAGAGCCAGGCCTTCAGGTTCGTCCCGGCCTGGAACTGCTCCTTCGCGCGCATCGCCTTCACGAGCGTGTCCTGGACGAGGTCCTCGGCCTCCGACGGGTTTCGCGTCAGCTTGCACGCGACGGAGAACAGGGCGTCGAGGTGCCCGGCGGCCTCCTCCGCGAAAACGTCGGTCTTTCCTGCGATTTTCGGCGACGTAAGGGAGCTCATGGGCGAGGCGACCGGCCTTTCACGAGGGACAACCCGGAGCCTAACCACTCCATTCCCGCGCGCCGCTGCCCCTCGAGGTCCGGGGGCTCTTGCCCCCGGACAGGCTCAGCTTCCGCCGTTGCCGTGCTTCGTGAGCTCGGCGAGCTTCGCCTCGAGCTCCTGCACGCGGGTGTCGAGGCGCTTCACCTCGGTCTGGAGCTGCTGCCAGGGGAGGAGGTTCGGCACCACGGCCTTCACCCGCTCGTCGATCTTGTGCTGCCAGTCCTCGAGCGTCTCCTTCGCCTGATCGACGAGGCTCGGCTTGCTCGCGTCCGTCTGCTGCGCGGCGGCCGGGGCGGCGGCGGGGACGGCCTCGACGGTGCCGCTCCCCTCGCCGACCTTGCCCGGGATCAGCCGACCGATGGGACCCTCGCGGAGATCGCTGAGGACCTTCTCGGTCCGCGAGTGGATGAGCTCCTTCAGCGTCTGGAGCGGCACGTTGCGGCTCGACGCCTTCTGCTTCTGCTCCTCGTAGATGATCTGGGCGAGGGTGACCTCCGTGAGGTCCTCCTTGCTGTTGTTGTCGATGATCTGGACCTCTTCGCCGGTCCGGACCATCTCGGCGATCTGGAGCAGCGTGACGTACCGGCTGTCCTTCGTGTCGTACAGCTTGCGGTTCGAGTAGCGCTTGATGACGCGACGCGGCCTGTCTTCCGAGGCGGTCGCTCCAGCGCTGTCGTCGACTTGGGGCTTGCTATCCACGGGAGCTCCTAGGAGATCCTGAGGATACACCAACGCGCCGAGTCGAGGTCGGAAAGCCGTCCGCCCACGCAGCGCGTCGCCCTTCGTCCCGCTGGTCGGGAAAGCTCATCCTCCGTGGACCCCCTGAACGCCCCCCTCGTCCTCGACCGCGTCAGCGCGGCGTACCCCCCTCGGCGGCCGGGCGCCGCGGCGGAGGAGCGCCTCGTCGGCGTCGACCTCCGTCTCGAGGCCGGCGAGCTCGTCTGCGTCCTCGGGCCGAACGGGGCCGGCAAGTCGACCCTCGTCCGCGTCGCGTCGGGCCTCCTCGCGCCGTCCGCCGGCCGGGTGCACCTCCTCGGCGCGCCGCTCGACGACCGGTCGCGTCAGGACGTCGCTCGCGTCCTCGCGGTGGTGGAGCAGACGCAGGAGCTCGCGATGGGGTTCACCGTCCGCGAGGTCGTCGCGATGGGCCGCGCTCCCCACCAGGGCGCGTGGATGCGCCCGTCGAAGGCCGACGACGAAGCGGTCGAGCGCGCGATCGCCCGCTGCGACCTCGACGATCTCGCGTCGCGTCCCGCGGGGGCGCTCTCGGGCGGCGAGCAGAAGCGCGTCGCGATCGCCCGCGCGCTCGCGCAGGAGCCGAAGGTTCTCTTGCTCGACGAGCCCGGCGCGTTCCTGGACGTTCGCCACCAGCTCGATCTCTACGAGCTCCTCGCCCACGAGGTGAAGGACCGCGGTCTCGCCTGTCTCGTCGTCATGCACGACCTGAACGTGGCGGCGCAGTTCGCCGATCGCGTCGCCCTCGTGAAGGCCGGCCGCCTCGTCGCCATCGGCGGCATCGAGGACGTGATGACGTGGCGTGTCCTGAAGGAGACCTTCGACGCCGACCTCTACGTCGGCGTGAACGAGCTCACCGGCGCGCGCTTCTTCCTCCCGATGCGGCGCGCGAAGACCGGTTAGAGCGCCGAGCGGACGAGACCGTCGAGGTCCGCGTCGCTCGTGATCCCGTGGCGGACGGCGACGATCTTCCCTTCCTTCGAGACGAGCACGAGGGTCGGAAGGTTGTCGACGCGGTACTTCTTGGCCACCTCGTTGGCCGCGTCGTAGACGATCGGGAACGAGAGCCGCTTCTTTCGAGCGTAGGCCTCGGCCATGCCGGGCTCGTCGCTCGTGTTGACGCCGACGACGACGAGGCCGCGCTCCTTGAAGCGCTGCGCGATGCCGTTCACGACCGGGAGCTCCGCTTGGCAAGGGCCGCACCACGTCGCCCAGAAGTCGAGCAGCACGGGCTTGCCCTGCAGCGACGCGAGCGAGAGCGTCTTCTGCTCGGGGGGCTCCGCGTTGGCGACGACCCTCGCGGAGAAATCGGGCGCGACCTCGTTCGAGGCGAGCGAGCCCTCGCACCCCCGCGTGAGACGGGGGACGAGCGCGAAGCCCGCCGCCAGGGCGAGGACCACGAGCCACGTGCGACCCTCGCCGGCCTGGTCGCGCTTCGCCTCCTTCGTCCCTTCGCCCATGCGGACCTGGATAGCACTCCTTCGAGAAGCTCGCCCGGGGCCGGAACCGTAGTACGTTCGCTGCCACACGAATGAGCGCCCACGGTCAGCCGCAGACACGGTCGGATCTGGCGAAGCTCTCGGTGGCAGCCCTCGGCATCGTCTACGGCGACATCGGGACCTCGCCACTCTACGCAGTGAAGGAGTGCTTCATCGGAGAGCACGGGACCGAGCCGACGCCGGCGAGCATCCTCGGGATCCTCTCGCTGTTCTTCTGGGCGCTCACGCTCGTGATCGTCGTCAAGTACCTCACGTTCGTCATGCGGGCGGACAACGAGGGCGAGGGCGGCACGTTCGCGCTCCTCGCGCTGCTCGATCCGAAGAAGATCGAGAAGAAGCGCTCGGGCGTGGTGCTCGTCCTCCTCGGCCTCTTCGGCGCGTCGCTCCTCTCCGGTGAGGGCATCATCACGCCGGCCATCTCCGTCCTCGGCGCGGTCGAGGGGCTCGGGGAGGCGACGCACGTCCTCGACGACTACGTGCCGTGGATCGCGATCGCGATCATCGTCGGCCTCTTCATCATCCAGAAGCGGGGGACGGGCGGGGTCGGCGCGATCTTCGGTCCGGCGATGCTCGTCTGGTTCGGCACGATCGCGTTCATCGGCATGCGCTGGATCGTGAAGCGCCCCGACGTCCTCTTCGCCTTGAACCCGGCGCACGCCGTGAGCTTCCTCGTCCACCACGGCATGCACGGCTTCCTCGTGCTCGGCTCCGTCGTCCTCTGCATCACCGGCGGCGAGGCGCTCTACGCGGACATGGGGCACTTCGGGAAGTCGCCCATCCGCATCGCCTGGTACAGCGTGGTCTTCCCGGCGCTGCTCGTGAACTACTTCGGGCAGGGCGCGCTCCTCCTCGAGCACGGCAAGGCCGTGAAGCACCCGTTCTTCGGGCTCGTCGACGGCTTCTGGAAGTTCCCGCTCGTCGGTCTCGCGACCGTCGCGGCGGTGATCGCGTCGCAGGCGCTCATCTCTGGATCGTTCTCGCTCGCGCGCGCGGCCGTGCAGCTCGGCTTCTTCCCGCGCGTCGCGATCAAGCACACGTCGGGGATGAGCGAGGGGCAGATCTACGTCCCGGAGATCAACTGGGGCCTCCTCGTCGCGTGTGTCGCCCTCGTCATCGGCTTCCGCTCGTCCTCGCGGCTCGCGGCGGCCTATGGCATCGCGGTGACGGGCACGATGAGCATCACCTCGATCCTCTTCTTCTCCGTCGCGCGGACGCGGTGGAAGTGGGGGATCCTGCCCGCCGCGTCCCTCGTCGGACTCTTCCTCGTCGTCGACCTCTCCTTCTTCTCCGCGAACCTGCACAAGCTCTCGAGCGGCGGGTGGGTCCCGCTCGCGATCGGGTCGGTCGTCTTCACCGTCATGACGACGTGGCGGCGCGGGCGGGCGCTGCTCGCGATGCGCTTCATCGACCAGACGCTGCCGCTCGATGTGTTCATGGCCGACCTCGACTCCATGAAGCCGCACCGCGTCCAGGGCACGGCCGTCTTCATGACGTCGAACCCGAAGGGCGCGCCGCCCGTCCTCCTCCACCACTTCAAGCACAACAAGACGCTGCACGAGCAGGTACTGCTCCTCTCGATCCAGACCGAGCACGTGCCCGAGGTCCATCGCGACGCGCGCGTCGTCGACCTCGTGGACCTCGGTCACGGCTTCTACCAGGTGCGCGCCGCCTACGGGTTCATGCAGACCCCGAACGTCCTCGAGCTCATGGACCTCCTCGCCGAGCGTGGCCTCGAGACGCGGAAGACCGACACGAGCTTCTTCCTCGGTCGTGAGACCTTGCTCATCACGGACGGCAAGGGGCTCGCGCGCTGGCGGAAGATGCTCTTCGCCTTCATGAGCCGGAACGCGCGGCCGGCGAACGCGTTCTTCCAGATCCCGCCGAACCGCGTCGTCGAGCTCGGGACCCAGATCGAGCTGTGACTCACTCGATCGTGAGCGCGCCCTGCTCGAGGGCGTGCTCGCGGGCCTGACGCGCCGCCTTCGCGACGGCGAGGATCCGGAGCCCCGGGAGGCGGAGGACGAAGCAGGCGCCGCCGAGACGCTCGCTCTCGGTGACCTCGATCTCGCCGCCGTGCTCGACGACGATCTTCTTCACGATCGCGAGGCCGAGGCCGGTGCCGTCCGTCTTCGTCGTGAAGTACGGGTCGAAGATGCGCCGGCGCATCGACTCGGGCACGCCGGGGCCGTCGTCGTGGACCTCGATGACGGCGCCGTCTCCCTCCGTGCGGGAGGTGACGACGACCTTGCCGAGCGCGCCGCCCGGCGCGAGCTCGCCTCCAGGTCGCGACTGGCGGAGGCGCGCGTCGCGGATCGCCTGCACGGCGTTCCGGACGAGGTTGACGACCACGCGGCGGAGCATCTGCCGGTCGATCGCGACGGGCACGTCCCCTTCGGGCAGCTCCCACCGGATCTCGACGTTCGGGGTCGCGATCGGCTCCGCGTCGGCGGACGCCTCGCCGAGCGACGGATCCTCGAGGTGCCCGAGCTGGTTCTCGCACTCGCGGAGGAAGGTCGTGAGGCTCTCCTCCGCGAGCTCGGCGTGGGGGAGGCGCGCGAAGTTCGAGAAGTTGCCGACGAGGCGGCGGAGCGTGCCGACCTCCTCTTCGACGATCTCGAGGGTCGTGTCGAGGAGCGCGCGGTAGCGCGGATCTTCGCCCGCGTACTTCTTGTGCGCCTCCTGGACCGCGAGCTGGATCGGCGTGAGCGGGTTCTTGATCTCGTGCGCGAGCCTCTGCGCCATGTCCTGCCAGGCGCCCATGCGCTGGAGGAACTCGATGCGCGTGCGCGACTGCGCCATCTCCGCGATCATGCGGTTGAAGGTGCGCGCGAGCTCGGTGAGCTCGTCCGAGCCGGTGACGGGGACGCGGATGGAGAGGTCGCCCTGGGCGACGACGTCGATGGCGGCGCCGAGGCGGTGGATGCGGCGCGTGACGCCGCGGGCGAGGAGGGTGCCGAGCGCGACGGTGACGAGGAGCGTGACGCCGAGCAGGGCAGCGAAGGCGTTGAGGTAGGGATCGTAGAGCTCGGAGCGCGAGGCCTCCATCTGGTGGTAGCGCGCGACGACGGAGCCGGCGCTCTCGAGCTCGTCGAGGCGCTTGCGCGGCACGGCGAAGGTCGCGACCACGAGCGGCGCTCCCTCGTCGTCCGAGAGCGCGCGGCGGACCTCGAGGCTCCGCTCGTTGGCCTCGTCGACGGGACGCCCGCGATCGCGCCGCGCCATCGCGCTCCCGGCGCCGTCCTCGACGACGACGGAGACGAGCTCGGGGAAGCTCGTGAAGACCGTGTCGAGCTCCGCCTCGAGCGTCTCGAGGTTCCGCTTCTTCGCCGCCTCGCGGAGGACGGGATCCGCCGCGATCGCGACGGTCTGGTGGCGGAGGTCGTCCTTGATCGCCTTGACGTAGTCCTTGTAGACGTCGACGCCGCGATCGAGCTGCTCGCCGACCTCGGGGTTGAACCAGATCGACGACGCCTGCCGGAACATCGACGTCGCGAGGTAGAGCGCCGCCGCGAGCGGCACCATCGAGGTGAGGAAGATGACGACGGCGAGGCGACGCTCCGTCTTGCCCGGGAGGACGCGCTGGACCGTCTGACGCCAGACGCTCTCCCAGAAGCGACCTCTCACGGACCCCACCAGAGGAGCTCGAAGGACGACGTCGCTCTCTCGCGTGCGAGGACGACCTCGAGCTTTCCGTCGTCCTTCGCGCGGATCAGCGGCTCCGGGAACGCATCGGCGGGCCAGAAGGCGGCCTTCTCGAAGCCGGCCTTGGTGAGCCAGAAGGCGTGGAGGCCCGACGCGCTCGGGCCCCAGACGACGAGCATGCGCCCTTCGCCGACGAGCTGGAACGAGAGCGACTTGAACGCGAGCTCCTCGAAGCGCTCGGGCGAGGGGAAGTGCTCGCCGACGTCGCGGAGCTCGGGGAGGTTCGCGCGCAGGTACTTGTAGAACGCGTCGTAGCGGACCTTCGCCAGCTTCGGGAGCTTCCGGTCCGGCGGGGCGATGACGGGGAGCTCCTCCGGGCGGGCGCAGGGGACCTCGACGTGGGCGCGGTACCGGTCGCCGAGCGTGCCGCCGTCACCGCCGCTCGCCAGCGCCTTCAGCCACCAGTGGAAGACCGGCAGATCGCCCTCGCCCGCGCGGGACGCGAGGTGGACGACGCTCTCCCAGAGCGGGCGCCGCACGCCCCACGTGCCGCCGTGGTTTCTCACGATGCAGGCGCCGACGTACGCCGCGCCGTGGACGACGACGTTGAAGACGGCGCTGTCGGCCGTGCCGGGGACGCCGAGCCCGCGCAGCCGCTCGACGCGCTCGGGCGTGAGGAGCGCGCCGAGGCGATGGACGCTCGCGTCGGAGACGTCGAGGTGGAGGGCCTCCGTCTCCGCCGCGGACAGGCCGAGGGCGAGCGGCAGAGAACGCGCGAAGACGTCGGCGGCCTCCCCGAGGTGCGCGAGCACGTGCGGGTTCTTCGCGGGGTTCGCGTCCTCGGCGCGGGCGCGGGCGAGGTCCTTCTTCGCGTCCTCTGGGTAGAGCGGGAGGAAGAAGGTGCGGAAGAGCTCCTCGGGCGAGTTCGGCGCGTCGCTCACCGGGCGGCCTCCGCGATCGCGGCGAGGAAGAGGACGACCATGGCCGCGGCGAAGAGGACGACGCCGATGATGTTGCAGATGATCTGCACCTGGAACGCCGTGGCGAGCTTCTGCATCGCGCCCATCAGGTGGGGGATGTCGTTGCCGCGCGTGCGGGCGGCCGCCTCGAGCGAGCTCGCGACCCCCATGAACGTGACCCCCACGACGAGCGAGACGATGCCCATCGGGAGGAGGAGGCCGAGCTTCGTGCTCGAGACCATGCCGCAGCTCGACACCATCTGGAGGCCGCCGATCACCGCCGAGATGACGCCCCACTGCTTCGCCCGGGCCGCCGTCTTCGCGAGGACCGAGCTCTCGAGCTCGTTGAACTCGTACGTCCCGTACCCGTCCGCGCCGACCGACATCGGATGTGGACCCGAGGGACGGTAGCCGGGCGGCGGCGTGCCCATCGGCGGTCCACCGCCGCCGTACCCGCCCGGGCCGCCCGGGCCGCCTTGGAAGCCGCCGTGCATCGACCGAGACCTTACTCCAAGGCGGGCGTTTCGGAGTAATGTCCCATGCCGTGCTGACGCCGGACGTGCGGTTCGAAGGCTGGACCACGGAGACGTGGACGCGCTTCCTGCACCTCTGGAAGCCGCGGTCCACGCCCGATCGGGAGGCGACGCGGCCTCGCGGCGCCGTGATCGCGATCCACGACGGCGGCAAGCTCAGGAAGCTCCTCCACACGAAGACGGGGCGGCTCGATCCGCGGGGGCCCTGGCCCGTTCCGCTCGCCGAGCTCGCCGAGACCCACGCCGCGAGCTGGGCGCTCTCGGCGCAGGCCGGCGCGCTCGAGGAGATCATGGAGCGCTTCGGGGCGCGGCTCCGGCGGAGCGACGACCTCGTCGCGCAGTCGCTCCTCGTCGTCGCGATCGTGCGGGAGATGATGGCGGAGGGCGCGATCGAGCGCTGGCCGAAGCGCCTGCAGAACGTGCCTCCGCCGACGGAGGCCGTCGTCCGCCGCTCGATCGACGCGCTCTGCCCCGACGGTCACACGATGGTGCTCGGGCTCTTCCGTCAGGGCGACCTCTGGACGGCCGCCGCTGCCCGGCGCCGCGGCACCGGTTTCGACGTCCTCGCCGGGCCGGAGGAGCTCCGCGCGCGCATGGGCCTCCTCTCCGGCGACTGGCGAAGGGACTACCGCCACCTCGCGCGCGCGGTCGAGGAGCAGTACGCGCCGCTCGCGATGGGGTGCTTCGCCGAGCTCGATCGGTTCCGCGATCTGCAGGTCGATCCGCGGCCCGGCGCCTGGGGCCGTGCCTCCGTCGTCCGCGACATCATCCTCGCCCCGATGCCGGTCGGCATCCGCCTCGCCCTCGGCGCAGACGGAGCGCGCTTCGCGTTCGAGAGCTTTCGCGCCGTCGTCGGGCGCACCGACGCGCTCCGCAGGCTCGAGCCCTACATGGCGACCGCGCGCGAGACGCTCGGCAAGGTGGCCGGCGACCGCGATCTCTCGACCATGCTCGGCTTCGATCCCCTCGAGGCCCTGCGCGCGCTGCTCCGCCGCTGAGGCGCCGGGCACCCTGATCGCGAGGTCGTGGTGCGTGTAGCGGGCGGTCCTCGTCGTGCGCGCGAACGTCGGGGCCGTCGGGGTCTCGCGGACGGTTCGCGGCTTGCAGTCCGCGCCGGCATGCGAACACTCGGCATCCTTGGGCTTCTCCTCGTGGCGTGCTCCGACGGCGGCTCCGCGACGGAGGGAACGGACGGTCGGTCGGCGACGGACCCTGCGACGAGCGCACCCGCGGCGCGCGACTGTCCCCGAGGGACTCTCCAGGCGACGTGGACCGATCCGAGTCGCGCCGCGCGCACCTTGTGCATGACCACGTCGCGTACCGCACCCGCGAGCTCGCCCGGCGCGGCCACGTTGATCACGCTCTACGAAGGCGCGCCGCCGCCGAACCACGCCTCGTGGCTGGTCGTCCAGGTCGACGGTGCGACGGACACCAAGCTCGGGCTGGTCGCGCTCTACCTGACACCGAGCGAACCGAAGACGTCGTTCACGAAGATGTGTGCGTCTGCGGCGTGTCCGGAGATCGAAGTGGGCCCCTCGAAGGTCGACGCGACGGGTCGCACCATCTCGTTCCGGGGTCTCGTCCTCTCCGCAACCGAGGGCGGCGGCGACGTCACGTTGACGGGGGATCTGGAAGCACAGTGAGCCGCCGCGCTCGGCCTCGCGCGCCTTCGTCGACGCAAGCCGGTGACGCGGTCGTCCCTCGTCCGCGCGCCGAGCTTGCGGGATGCGTTCGCGGTCGACGGCGGTCACGCCTCACCGGAGGTAGACCTCGATCGGCTGATTCGAGCCGTCGTTCCAACGCCAGCTCACGCGCTCGGAGATGACGTTGAGCGACTCGAAGTTGCCGCAAGACCAGAGGACGTCGGGGTACCTTCGGGTGTTCGTCAGTGCCAGGCAGTCGTAGCCGCCGGGCACCCACGACAGCCTCGTCGCGTTCGCATTCGGACCGAGCCAGTCTTCGAACCCCCCGTCCGTTCCCTTGCTCATCGTGTCGAGGTTGCGCAGGTTCTTGATCGGCGCCGTGACCTGCCCGGCCTCGGGTTCGCGGCTCGTGATCCACGCCCCTGCATCCATGTCGGCCGCGGCCGCGTCGGCCGCGAACGAGTAGCGGATGTGCACTTGCGTGCTCTTCTCCGCGAGCTGTTGCGCGACCCAGCCCGCGAGGCCGCCGAGCGCACCGGGCCGTGGAGGGGCCGTGAGGTAGCCGCCGTCGGGCCCGGCCGGGAGCGTGAGCGCGTTCGTGGTCTCTGCGCCCGTGAAGGACTGGAGCAGCGTCCAGCCTCCGCCTGCAAACGTCATGTCGCAGTAGACGCGGAGCGTCGGGTATCCCGAGGCCTCGTTGTCGAGATCGATGTCGTAGACACCGCTCGGCAAGGAAGGGGTCGCTTCCTTCAGGGTCTTGCAGGTCGTGTAGTCGTACGCAGGGGCGTCCGGCCCCGCGTCGTTCGGTCCCGCATCACGACCGCTCCCTCCCTCGCCGGAGACGCCGTCCGCTGGCGCGCGCGAATCGAAGGCGCTCGAGGCATCGAGGCCGACCCCGGGAGGACCGGAGCTGGAGTCTTCTTCGCACGCGGTGACCAGCGCGGCGCCTCCGCTGCACGCGAACGCTGCGGCGATCATCACCCGATTCGTGCTCACCCATCGACGCGACATGGGAAACCCTCCGAAACGCGCACGGAACGCGTCCGACGTCAGGGTAGTCGGGCTGATCGAAGCGGCAAGGCGCGTCCTGCTTACAAGGAGATGTAGCCGATCCGAGGCTCGCTTCGCGCAAGCTGGAATCGTCACGAAATCGGCCCCGCGCGCGCGGCTTGGTCCTAGTCGCCGCCAGCGTCCGTCGGTGCGGGGGCCGGGTTGCTCGAGCCGACGCCGGGCTTGCACGTGTCGTCGCGGTCGAAGGCCGCGAGCGCGGGGGCGCAGCGCGGGTCGGTCCCGGAGACGTCGAAGTCGAAGGCGAAGGGGCCGCATGTCGTCGTGACGTAGACGGCGCGGCCTCCGTCGTAGGCGCGCTGGAGGAGGCAGGTCGGCGCGCACGTCTTCGCGGGCTCCTCGCCCGAGACGACGTCGATCGACGCCGCCGTGCCGAGGCAGTCCCGCTCGGCGACGTAGAAGCGCCCCTCGAGGACGTAGGACGGATCTCCGCAGCCTGCGTGCAGAACGCACGCTACGAGGGTCGCGCCCGCGAGCGCGCCGGCGATGCGCGACCCTCGCATCGGTCAGTCCTTCGGCGGCGGGGCGACGCGGACGTGGAGCTCGCGGAGCTGCTCCTCCTCCACCAGGTTCGGCGCGTCGGTCATGATGTCCTGCCCCTTCTGCGTCTTGGGGAAGGGGATGACGTCGCGGAGGCTGGCCGCCCCGGAGAGGAGCATCGCGAGGCGGTCCATGCCGACCGCGATCCCGCCGTGCGGGGGCGCGCCGAAGCGGAGCGCGTCGAGGAGGAAGCCGAACTTCTGCCGCGCCTCCTCGTCCGAGATGCCGAGCGCGCGGAAGACCTTCGCCTGGACGTCCGGATCGTGGAGGCGGATCGAGCCGCCGCCGATCTCGAACCCGTTGAGGACGAGATCGTAGCGGTAGCAGAGGACCTTGCCCGGGTCCGTGTCGACGAGGTCGACGCAGTCGTCGTGCGGACGCGTGAAGGCGTGGTGCGCGGCGGCCCACTGCTTCGTGTCCTCGTCGTACTCGAAGAGCGGCGGGTTCACGACCCAGAGGAACTCGAACTTCCCGCCATGGCCGATCTCCGGGATGAGCTGGAGGCGCTTCGCGAGGTGCACGCGGAGGTTCGCGAGCACCGTCTGGACGACCGACTCCTTGCCGAACTGGAAGAAGAGGAGGTCGCCGTCACCCGCGCCCGTCGCCGCGTTGACGGCGGTGCGGAGCTCCGGGGTCACCGTCTTTGCGAGGGGGGACTGCGCCCAGTTGCCCTGCGCGTCGACCTTCGCGCGCGCGAGGCCCTTGGCCCCCATGCCCTTCACGAACTCCTCGAGCTTGTCGACCTCGGTGCGCGAGAGCTTCGCGGCGTGCTCGGCCGGGATCCGCATCGCCTTCACGATCTCGGTCGGGAGATCGCGGCGGTACTTGCCGGAGGTGAACTTGTCGGCGATGTCCTTGAAGAACGGGATCCCGCCGCCCGCGTGCTCGATCACGAGGCCCGTCACGTCCGTGTGGGGCATGCCGAAGCGGAGGTCCGGCTTGTCGTTGCCGAACTTCCCCATCGACTCGGCGTACGGCATCTGCGGGAAGCGCCCGGACGGGTACTTCTCGGCGAGGTCGATCCCGAGGACCTCCTTCCACACCTTGAAGACGAGGCCCTCCATCGTCTTGAAGACGTCGTCCTGGTTCACGAACGACATCTCGACGTCGATCTGGGTGAACTCGGGCTGCCGGTCGACGCGGAGCGCCTCGTCGCGGAAGCACTTCACGATCTGGAAGTACCGGTCGAAGCCCGCGACCATGTAGAGCTGCTTGAAGAGCTGGGGGCTCTCCGCGAGGGCGTAGAACTTCCCCGCGTGCATGCGGCTCGGGACGAGGAAGTTCCGCGCGCCGCCGGGCGTGTACTTCACCATGAAGGGCGTCTCGAGCTCGAGGAAGCCCTGCTCGTCGAAGTAGCGACGTACGGTCTGGTTGATGCGGTGGCGCACCCGGAGCGTCTTCTGGAGCGGCGCGCGCCGGAGGTCGAGGTAGCGGTACTGGAGCCGCTTCTCCTCGCCGGTGTCGATCTCGTCGAGGATCTCGAAGGGCGGGGTGTCCGCCTTGTTGAAGACCACGAGCTCGATGGCGTGGACCTCGATCTCACCGGTCGGGAGCTTCGCGTTCGTGTTCGTCCCGCGCGAGACGACCTTGCCGCGCACGCCGATGACCCACTCCGGACGGAGCGCCTTCGAGCGCTCGTAGGAGTCCTTGGGGAGCGCCTCGTACCCCGAGAGGCTCGGGTCGAACACGATCTGCGTGATGCCTTCGCGATCCCGGAGGTCGACGAACACACCTTTGCCGTGATCGCGGTAGGTCGCGACCCAGCCGAAGAGAACGACTTCCTCGTCCACGTTCGCGGCCCGGAGGTCGCCGCAACGATGGGTCCGCTTCAGCTCGTCGATGAATCGTGCCACGGTAATTTGCTCCTCTACGGAAAGGCGCTCCACGTTAGAGCAAATGGCCCACGCCATGAAGAGCAGAGGCAGAGCGACGCCGTTCTCGCTCGCCGTGACGGGGATCGTGGTGCTCGCGGCCGTCCTGCTCTCGGCCTCGGGGGCGAACAGCGCCCCCCCCGGCGCGCACGACGACGGCGTGGTGCGTGCGGTCGGCCTCGGCTGGACGGGCCTCGGCGCGGGCCTCGACCGGCTCGCGGCGGCGGTCCTCGTCGTCCTCCCGCTCGGCACGCGGGCGCTGCGGGCTTCGATCGCGAGCGCGCTCCTGACCGGGGCGTGCGCGTGGGCGTGCGCGGACCTCGCGTCGCGGTTCGCAGAGGCCGCGCTCGCGCCTCTCCTGCCGCGCT
>JALHPN010000195.1 GCA_022842465.1 Polyangiaceae bacterium
TCGCCGACGCCGCGCTCGCCCGCGCGGCGATCGAGCCGCGGGTCGTGCTCGAGGCGGACGCGGTCGCCACCGTCCTCGCCGTCGTCCGCGCGGGCCTCGCGGTGACGCTGCTTCCCGAGCCACGGCTCGGCGGACAGCCGGACCTCGTCGTCGTCCCGCTCCGCCCGCGGCCACCGCCGCACGTCACGGCCTTCTTCTTCCGGGCGAGCGCCCCCCGCTCGGCGCTCGCCGAGGCCTTCACGACCGAGGTGCGCGCCGCCACCGTGCGGGCATGACGCCACGCGGAGTCGACTCCGCGGCGGTGCAGCGCCGTGACGCCGCGGAGGTCGCGCGCTAACGTGACGTGGTGAACGGCGGTCTCGCTCGCGCGTCGCTCGAGGCCGGCACGGTCGTCGGCGGCTACGTCGTGGAGGCTCTCCTCGGCAAGGGCGGCATGGGCGAGGTCTGGCGCGCGTACGACGGCGCGCTCCGTCGGCCGGTCGCGCTGAAGGTGCTCTCGGCCGAGGCCCATGCCGATCCCAGCATCCGCGCGCGGTTCGTGCGCGAAGGTCGCGCCGCGGCGGCGCTCGTCCATCGCTCGATCGTCACCGTGTACGGCGCCGGCGAGGACGGCGGACGAACGTTCCTCGCGATGGAGCTCGTCCGTGGCACGACGTTCCGCCTCGCCTCTCCGTCCGTCCTCGCGACGCAACGCCTCGTGTGGCTCCTCGACATCGCGCGCGCTCTCGGCGCCGTGCACGCCGCGGGCTTCGTCCACCGCGACGTGAAGCCCGACAACATCATGGTGACGCCGGAGGGCGTCGCGAAGCTGCTCGACTTCGGCATCGCGCGCGCGCAGGGCCCCGAGGGGGCCGGCCCCGCCTCCTTCGTACGCACCGGGACGGGTCAGGTGCTCGGGACCCCGCGGTACATCGCGCCGGAGCAGTGGCGCGGTGGCACCGTGGACGGCCGCGCCGACCAGTTCGCGTGGGGCCTCGTCGCCTACGAGGCCCTCTCCGGTCGACATCCGGACGACGTCAGCGCGGGCTTCGGTCGGATGGCGGACTGGCGCGGCCCAGCCGCGCCCCTCCAGACGCTCGCGCCGGATCTGCCGTTCGGGGTCGCCGCGATCGTCGGACGCGCGCTCGCGACATTCCCCGAGCAGCGCTTCGCGTCGATGTTCGACCTCGCGCGCGAGCTCGAGGTCGCCCTCGGGCAGCACACGCCCATGCGCTTCGAGCCGGCGCCGACGTGGGGGAGCACGACGAGCTCGACGTCCCTCGGCGGCCACGCGCCGCCTGGCCCTCCTCCGGACACGACGAAGAAGGCCGCCGTGTTCCTCCTCGCGTTCCTCGCCGTGCCGTTCGTCGCGCTCGCCGGCGTGGGCATCGTCTACATGCAGTCGCAGCTCACGGCGACGCCACCGCCGCCGGTCACGACGGCGACGCAAGGCGCGGCGACGCAGCCGGAGCCCGTCGAGACCGGGGCGACGCCGACCATGCCGATGCCGACGCCCGCGATGGAGATCGACGCCGGGCGCGCCGTCGCTCCGCCGACCGCAGCGCCGAAGCCGGCGCCTGCCGCGCCGACGCCCTCGCCTTCCGCCTCGAGCGCCGTCGCGGCGACCGGCTGCGCGCGCGTGACGAGCACGGCGCTCGTCCTCCGGAGCACGTCGGAGGAGTTTCCGAAGCCGGTCCTCGACGCGTGGATGCGTGCGCTCGAGAAGCCGCTCGCGCGATGCGTGCAGGCTGCGCCGGAACGCTTCTGCAGGACCTCGAGCCTCGCGATCAGCGGGGAGATGGAGCTCCAGAAGGGTCAGGTCGTCGGCTACGTCTTCGGCGTGTCCCCCACCACGGGTCGATTGAGCACGCACAGCCCGCTCGACATGTGCGTCGCGGGCGCGCTGCCCACGAAGGCCCCGGCGCCGAAGGCCTCTCCGCGCTTCCAGTTCAGCCTCGAGGCGACGCTCGCCCCTTGAGCGTTGGGGGGAAACTCCCACGGTCGAGGGGCCCCCTGCCCCTTCCAGCCGGCGCGGAAACATCGCAAATCCCCGGAAACGAGGCGTTCGCCGCCTGGCCCGAGTCCTGCTCTACTCCCTGCTGGCCGACAGCACGCGCGGGGGCGCGATCCGTCAGGCCTGGAGCCGCCATGCGACACCTCGCAACCTTCTCCGCCACGACGCGCCTCACTGCCCTGGTCCTCGTCCTCGGAGCCACGACCGCCGGCTCCGCCGCCGTGGTCGCGTGCGGGGACGCGGCGAAGGAGGACACGGGCGCGAGCGTCTCCGCGATCGTCTTCGAGTCGCGCGCGCACACGGTCGTCGGCGAGAACGGTCAAGTGAGCGTGAACGTCGCCGGCGGCAACGCGCAGGTGCTCGACTACACGCGCTACGTCCCGGGTGCGAAGCTCCGGGTCCTGTCGCCGGCGCGTCCCGACGGTCAGGTCCGGAACATCATCGAGGCCTACCCCCAGGCCGACCTCAACGGCTTCGACATCTCGTTCGACGCCAAGCAGATCGTCTTCTCGATGAAGCGCGATCCCCAGGACCACTACCACCTCTACACGGCGCAGCTCGACGCGCGGGGCGACGGCACCTTCGAGATCCACCAGAAGACCGGCGGCGACTACGACGACATGACGCCGATCTATCTCCCCGGCGGTCGCATCGCGTTCGCGACGAACCAGATGTACACGGAGATGGGCACGCGCGCGGACGAGTACAACCACGCGCGCGCGGCGACGCAGCTCGCGACGATCAGCGTCGACGGCGGCGACGCCGATCGCCGCCTCGCGTCGCAGAACCTCTCGCACTCCGTCTCCCTCTTCCCGCGCCACAACGGCAACATCGGCTACTCCCGCTGGGAGCACCTCGGCGCCGTCAACGACGTGAAGCTCTTCGAGGCGGCGCCCGACGGCACCGGCATGCGCGCCCTCGCGGGGCAGCACGGAAAGCCGTCGAACTCGCTCGTCAACGTCCGCGAGCTCGAGCCGAACGTCTTCATCGGGATCGCGACCAACCGCTCGCGCACGATCCACGCCGGAGCGCTCGTCAAGATCGACGCGCGCAACCACGCCGACCCCGTCTGCCTCGACACGGCGATCCTCGACAAGGCGGGCCACACGTGTCTCGACGAGGAGAACGTGAAGTACGAGCTCCTCACGCCGGAGGTTCCGACGGGCGCCGGCCCGTCGCCCGTCGGCCGCTACCGCACGCCGTCGTCTCTGCCGGACGGGCGCCTCCTCGTCTCGTGGGCAGACGGCGCGGTGAACGACCTCTCCGAGCAGTCGCTCACGCCGCCGAACTTCGGCGTCTACATCTTCGACCCCGTCTCCAAGAAGAACCAGCTCGTCTTCGACGACCGCGAGATGTGGGACCTGAACCCCGTCGCCGTCACGCCGCGGAAGGAGCCACCGGTCGTCGGGGATCTCGTCGGCCGCACGGTGGACCCGAATTCGCCGGTGCGCATCGGCTCCGTCGACATCCGCCGCACCAGCCTCGGCGACAGCGTGCGCGGCGGGCAGTTCGGCGACGGCGTGCCGCTCGGGCAGGCGCTCGCGTCGGCCGTGAAGGTCCGCGTCATCGAGGGATTCTCGAGCGAGGCCGCCAGGGGCGTCACGATGTTCGGCCTCACGATGGACGAGGGCGCCGCCATCCTCGGCGAGGCGGACGTGAACCCGGACGGCAGCTGGCTCGCGGAGATCCCGCCGTACATCCCGGTCCACCTCCAGCCGATCGACAAGTTCGGCATGTCCATCCGGAACCAGCGCCTCTGGATCCAGGGCATGCCGGGCGAAGACCGCCGCTGCATCGGTTGTCACGAAGAGCGGAAGTCGAACACGTTCGTCACCGGCACGCCGACCGTCGCGGAGCAGCGGCAGGCGCAGAAGTTCCTCTCGCCGATCGCCGAGCGCACCGAGATCTCCTGGGCCGTCGACCTGACGAGGTACCCCGACGCGAAGCCGAAGGCCGTCGTCCAGGGCATCCTCAACCAGAAGTGCGCCTCGTGCCACAGCGGCGGCCAGGGGGATCCGTTCGCGGGCCAGAGCTACCAGCTCACGCAGACGACGCCGGGCACCGGCGCGACGCAGACCTACACGATCCCGTACCTCGACCTCAGCGAGACGCCGATCACGGTCGTCTACGATCGACGCGTGGCGACGTACCCCGCGTCCTACGTCTCCCTCTTCTTCCCGGCGACCCTCGAGATGGGAATGGGGATGGGAGCCACGCCCGTCGGCAACGTCCCCCCGAGCTGGGCGATCGTGAACGACGCGCGCAACTCGGCGATGATCAAGAAGCTGAACGTGAAGGCCGCCGACGGCACCTTCGCCTACGGCAACCCCGTGATGCACCCCGAGGACAAGGGGGTCACCCTCACCGACGAGGAGCGGCTCACGCTCATCCGCGCGATCGACGTCGGCGGCCAGTTCTACACCCGTCAGAACACGGGGTTCGTCCCCTACAGCGGCGGCGCTTCGGCCGGCCGGATCTACCCGTGAGGCGCGCGGAGGAACCCATGATCTCCAAGCAGACCAAGCTCGGCCTCTCGATCTCGACCTTCGCCGGTGTCGCGTTCGCCTGCCTGTCGCTGCTCGGCAGCGCCGCGCACGGCGGACCGGCCGAGGCCGCGTCCGGCGCGGCGCGCCTCTACCCCGGGATCGCGCCCGACCAGATCGAGAAGCTCTCGTCGAGCGATCGCATCCGCACCGTCACGGCCCAGCGCGGATCGATGACGGCGATCTGGGAGGCCCTCGAGGAGGGCGAGAAGGTCGAGTGCCTCGACTGCATCGCGTCCGTCGAGCCGCTCATGTACGACGCGGATCCCCGCACGCGGGAGATCGCGGCGTGGTGGCTGCGCCGCCGGATCTTCGGCGTCTTCGGCCCGGGGGAGGTCTACGAGCAGACCGTGCAGAAGCTCTCGTCGGACCCGAACCCGCGTGTCCGCGCCTTCGCCGCCGAAGCACTCGGCGAGTTCCTTCTCGCGCCGGGCGTCGACGCCGTCGCGCTCGCGATCGAGAAGGACACCGACCCCACGGTCCGCGCGGCGGCGGCGGGCGCCCTCGGACGCCTGAACGACGACGGGCGCGGCGCGCTCACGAAGGCGCTCGGCGACGCCGACGCCCGCGTGAAGCTCTCGGCCCTCGGCGCAGCGACGCGCGTGAACGCGTTCTCGGACGCGGCGTCGGTCGCGCGCCTCCTCGGCGACGGTGACGTGAAGGTTCGACGTCGCGCGGCCGAGGTGCTCGGCGCGCTGGGGGCGAAGGACTCCGGCACGGGCCTCCAGGCGCTCGCGAAGGGCGACCCGGACGCGAACGTGCGAAACGCCGCATGTCACGCGCTCGGCGTCCTCCGCGACGCGAGCGCGCGCGCCGTGCTCGAGGACATCGCCCGGACGGACGCGGACCAGCTCGTCCGCGACCAGGCAGCGATCGCGCTTCGTCGTCTCTGACGATAGGATCGGGGTCGTGAATCGCCTTTCGTCGGCCGTCACGGCGGCCGTCTTCCTCGCCCTCTCTCCGCTCGCGTGCTCCGAGAAGGAGCCGCAGTCGTCGACCTACTTCGAGCGCTCGATAAGCCCCGTCCTCTCGTCGAGCTGCACGCGGACGAACACGGGCGCGAGCTGCCACGTCCAGGACACGCGCGGAAACGCGCTCGGGAACCTCGACACGTCGACGTACGAGGCTCTCTCGAAGCGGCGCGACCTCCTCGTCGACTACGGGCCGTACGGCCAGCCGGCGTTCCTCCTCAAGAACCTCGACCCGCTCCAGGTCACCGTCACGACCTACGACGGCAGGCGCGTCACGGTCACGACCGACATCAAGCATGCCGGCGGCTCCGTGCTCGACGCGTCGGGCAGCGCGTACACCACGCTCCGGCGCTGGCTCCAGGCCGGCGCGACGGAGAACAACACCGGCACGCCGCCGAAGCAGCTCGAGCGCGGCGCCTGCAACGCGTTCCTCCCCGCGCGCGAGTTCGACCTCTCGAAGGACCCCGCGCGGCCGGACTTCGCGCTCTTCCGCGACAAGGTCAATCCGCTGCTCACCCAGAGCTCCGGCTCCGGCTCCGGGGACAAGAGCTGCGCGGCGTCGAACTGCCACGGGACGATCGCGAACTCGCTCTACCTCTCGTGCGGACAGACGCCGGAGCAGATCCGCTTCAACTACTACGCGGCGCAGGAGTACCTCGGCCAGACGGCGGAGCAGAGCGAGCTCCTCCGAAGGCCGCTCTCTCCGAACGCTGGCGGCGCGTTCCACGAGGGCGGCGTCCTCTTCGACACGCCGAGCGACCCGGCCTACGCCACGCTCGACGAGTGGGCGAAGGCGCACGGCGCGGCGATCGTCCCGGAGCGCGACGCCGGCTTCGACTTCTTCTCCCAGAAGGTGCAGCCGGTCCTCGTGAAGAAGGGCTGCATGATGGTGCAGTGCCACTCGGCGTCGATGTTCCACGACTACCGCCTCCGCGGCGGGTCGGGCGGCAGCTTCTCGCTCTCCGCGACGCGGAAGAACTACGAGCTCTCCCTCGCGCAGATGGCCGTCGAGAGCGCGGACCCGAACGCGAGCCGCCTCGTCCGGAAGAACCTCTATCGACCGGAAGTCTGCGGCGTCGCGGGGTGCGACAAGCCCGGCGGCATCGTCCATCGCGGAGGGCCGCTCTTCGAGGACTTCGGCGGAGCGGCGGCGAGCCCGAAGCTCTGCGACGACGCGAACCACGACTACGACGGCGGTGACCTCGACAAGATCCCGGCCTACTGCGTCGTCACGGAGTGGCTCCGTCGCGAGCGTGAGCTGCACGAGCTCGCCCCGCTCTCGTCCGTCGTCTACGTGAGGCGGCCGGTCGGGAGCTACAAGCGCGTGCAGGACTTCGACGTCTATGCGCCCGGCGCCGATCTCCGCCGGGTGATCGTGACGACGGGCGCGGACGGCCGGATCACCGCCGGTGCCGACACGTCGCTCACGTCCGGGTGTGGGCTCTCCGTAGCCTCCGCCGACATCGGGCGCCCTCAGGTGTCCTGGGACGGCGCGAAGGTCGCCTTCGCGGCGCGGTCGTCGGCGAGCGAGCCGCTCGCCGTGTACGAGATGAACGCGGACGGCACGGCGTGCGCGAAGCACCCCGTCATCAACGCGACGCCGCCCACGCAGAACGGCCTCCTCGTCCACAACTTCGACCCGACGTATGCGCCGCCGGACGCGACGGCGGGGAACGTCGCCCGGATCGTCTTCGCGTCGACGCGCGGGAACCTCGCGAACGTGCAGACGGACCATTCGGGTCCGCAGCGTCAGCCCGCGGACCCGACCAAGCCGAACCCGAACCTCTACGCCCTCGGACCGGGGGACGCGATCAAGCAGCTCACGTTCCTCCTGAACATGGAGCGGCGTCCGAGCTTCATGAACGACGGGCGCCTCATCTTCCCCGCCGAGAAGCGCGCGCCGCAGTTCCACCAGGTGGCCCTCCGGCGCCTGAACCTCGACACCGGCGACTACCACCCGCTCTACGCCCAGCGCGGGTCGATCGGGTACCCCGAGGCTTCGGAGGTCGTCGAGCTCGCGGACAAGAACCTCGCCGCGATCTTCCGTGACGAGGCGACTCCTCACGGCGGCGGCGTCCTCGCGATCGTGAACCGCTCGCTCGGGCTCGACTTCCGGAGCACGAAGCCGGAAGACTACCCGGTCGACCCGAGCGTCCTCGATCCGGCGTCTCCTTCCTCCGTCGATCCGCAGCTCTTCCTCCGCTCGCTCCGCTTCCCGGACGCGGCCGCGAGCGCGCGCGCCGGGCAGCCGACGACCGGCCTCTACACGTCACCGTCGACCTTGCCCGACGGCCAGGTCCTCGTGAGCTTCGGCGCGGCCTCGGACGCGGCGAGCTTCGACGGGAACTACGATCTCTGGGTCATGAACCCGCAGACGGGCGCGAAGGAGCGCCTCCTCGGCGAGCCGGGCTCGGCCGAGGTGGAGGCGGTCGCCGTCTACGGCCGCTTCGTACGCCCCATCTTCACGTCGACCCTCGACGAGCCGAACGGTCACACCCGCATCGTCGAGGGGATGAACGAGGCGCAGGTCCACGTCGTCGACTTCGGCGTCCTCGCCTCCCTCCTCTTCCAGAACACGCCGACGGGACGGTTCATCGATCCCGAGCTCACCTCGGTCGAGATCTACGAGGACCTCCCTCCGCCGCTCGAGGTCGACTCGTTCGACAAGGGCGGCGCCAACGTCGCAGCGGACGCGTTCGGCCGCGTGTTCGTGAAGCGGCGTCTCCTCGGCACGGTGCCGTTCGAGCGGGACGGCTCCGCGAAGTTCAACGTCCCGGGCGGCGTGCCGCTCGTCATCCGCGCGCCGGACACGAAGCTCTCCCGGGAGCGGAGGCTCCCGCGGTGGCAGCGCGAGCAGTACGTCTTCTCGCCCGGCGAGGTCGTGAACCAGAGCTTCAAGCGCGAGCTCTTCGGCTCGCTCTGCGGGTCGTGTCACGGATCGCTGAGCGGACGCCCGATCGACGCCGCCCTCATCCCGGACTTCGTCACGCAAGCGTCGCAGACGGTCGCCCGACCACTTCCGCCGCTCGTCCTCGCGATTCCCCCCGCGCAGCGGACGCAGGTCGTCGGCCCGCCCCAGGAGTGAAGGGTCGTGGACGATCAGGAGCGCGCGCGACGCCGACGGGTCTGGACCGCGCTGTCGGACCTCTTCCTCGACACGGAGGTGCGGCAGTGGATGCCGCGGATGGCGGCGGAGGTGCTCGCGGTCGGCTACTCGGACGACGAGATGCGCGCCATCTGGTCGCGCGAGCTCGTGCCCGAGTTCGGGCCGAACCTGATGCAGGTGGCCGGAGAGTGGACCGATCTGCCGTACGACGAGGAGGGGATGGTCGCGCGCGCGGAGGGTCGGCGGACGCCGAGCGGGGTGGTCGTCGCCGCGCTCGCGCCGTCGATCGAGGATCAGCTGGAGCTCGTCCTCCGCATCCGACGAGCGCTCGCGGAGGCGCCTCCCTCGAGCCGCGACGACATCCTGAACGGGCTCGAAGCCCTCCTCCGGTCGCTGCTCGCCGACGAGCAGCCCCCGACCGAGACGCTCGCAGGCGCCGTGGACGCCTGGCTCGCCGAGCACACGGCTGCTAAGCCTCCTCGGTGAGCCGCGAGCCCAGGACTCTCTTCGTCGCCCTCGCCGTGATCGCGGCCGGAGCCGGCTGCCGCGCGGGCGGCTGCGTCGCGGCCACGCTCGGGGACGTCGTCGGCGCGACGGGCGACGCGTTCTGCGATCGACGCCACATGCCGCTCGACCGCGAGCCTGGCTCGTTCTGCCAGGAGATCGTCGACACCCTCGCGACGAGCCAGTTCCAGGACGACTGCCGCGAGAAGCACTCCGCGCGCGCCGAGGAGGGGCGCTGCCCGCGCGAGCAGGCGCTCGGCGGATGCAAGCTCTCGAAGGTGAACGACGACGGCTCCGAGGTGATCGACTGGTTCTACGACGTCTCCGCGTTCGAGCGGGACGGAGGGATGCCGTTCGTCGACCCTGCGAGGACGACCGAAGAGGTGAAGTTGCTCTGCGCGGATCCGACGCGCTACGAGGAGGGCTCGACGTTCGTTCTGCCGTGACCCGGAGCAGGCGTCACCACACGACGAGCTCGTCGCGATGCACCATCACGAACGGGTCGGCGTCCTCGTCGCGACGGCCCGCGAGGACGACGGCCTCCGTCGACGAGCAGCGCGCGAGCCCGCGGCCGATCTCCTCGCCGGAGGGCGCGAGGAGGCGCACGGAGTCGCCCGCGCGGAAGTCGCCGCGGACCCCGGCGACGCCGACGCCGAGCACGCTCTTCTGCTTCTCGCGGACGGCGCGCGCGGCCCCTTCGTCGAGCCACATCGCGCCGCGCGGGCGGAGCGTGAAGGCGATCCAGTGCTTCTTCGCTGGCAGGCGGCGCTCCGCGGCGACGAAGAGCGTCCCCTCGTCCTCGCCGGAGAAGATGCGGGTGAGGACATCCTCCTTCCGCGCGTCGGCGATGACGACGTGGGCTCCTGCGAGCGTCGCGCGCCGCGCCGCTTCGATCTTGCTCGCCATCCCGCCGGTGCCGACGTCGCTCTTCTTCGCGCGGACGAGCGGCAGCGCCTCTTTCGCGACGTCACGGACGACGGAGACCCGCGCGCCCTTCGCATCGAGGAGACCCTCGACGTCGGAGAGGAGCACGAGCACGTCGGCGGCGACGAGAGGCGTCACCATCGCGGACAGCTCGTCGTTGTCGCCGAACTTGATCTCCTCGACGGACACGGAGTCGTTCTCGTTGAGGATCGGCACCGCGCCGGCCTCGAGGAGCGCCCCGAGGGCGAGACGGGCATTGTTCCCGCGGACGCGATCGGCGAGGTCGGCGTGGGTGAGGAGCACCTGCGCGACCGCGAGGTCGACCTTGCCGAAGGCCTCCTCGTACGCGCGCATGAGGAGACTCTGGCCGGCCGCGGCGGCGGCCTGGAGGCGGGCCATCTCCTTCGGGCGCGCGCGGTAGCCGAGCTTTCGGGTGCCGAGCGCGATGGCGCCGCTCGAGACGATGACGACCGAGCGCTTCGCATCGGAGAGCGCGCGGACCGCCTGCGCCAGGCGATCGTGAGCGCTCGGATCGCGCGCGAGCGAGCTCGACCCGATCTTGACGACGATGCGTCGCGCCCTCTTGACGTCCTTGCGCGCGTCCTCGCTCATGCGCGGACGCTGGCGAGCACTTCGTCGAAGGCGGCGTCGAGTCGGCGGACGAGCCACCCAGGGAGGCTCGCCATCGAGATGAGCACGCCGTCGACGACCTGCGTCGTCTGATCCCGCAGGTCCTCCGCGGGACGCACCGGATCCTCGCGCGAGGCGTTCGCGTCCGTCGTGAGCGCGTAGAGGAGAGCCTGATCGATCGCGCGCCTCACGCGACGCGCCTCGTCGACGTCGATGCGCACCGCCCGAGCCGTCCGCGCCGTGTCGAGGTAACGCTGGAGGAGATGGCCGAGCACGAACGTGCCCAGCGCCGAGCGAACGGGCGTCACCGCCGCGAGCGGTCCGAGGCGGCCGAGCACTCGCGACACGGCGAAGGCGAGCCCTTGCGAGAGGACGCCCTTCGCGCCTTCCCCGGAGAGCGGATCGGCGAAGATGTCCCGCGCCTCGGGCGTGAGAGAGAGGCCATGACGAGCCGTGACGTCGTGCGCGAGGGCGCCGCGGACCCGCCGTACGATCACGTTCGGGATCCACGGCAACGGCACGACGCCGCTCGCGGCGCCGAGGAGCGTGTACGTCCCGAGACGTCCCCCGTCGAGCTGACGTCGGGCGAGCGAGTCTCCGCGACGCGAGGTGACCTCGAAGTCGTCCTTCTCCATCACGGCCACCCTATCACCTCGCCCGCGTTCACGCCTCGGAGCGCGCCGCCGCGCTCGGCAAGAGCTCGAGGAAGACCAGCTCGGCGTCCAGCGCGAGCCCGAGCACCTCCGCCGTCGTCAGCGTCTCGCCGAGCTCGAGGTCGACGTGACCGCCGCGGAGATCGGCGCGACCGCCGCGCGACGCCAGCTGGGCGACGAAGTCCTCGAAGCGAGCCGGCGCCGGGCCGAGCCGCGCGGTGAAGCGTCGGGGGCGCGCAGCGCTCGTCATCGGCGGAACGAGCAGCTCCGCGCGCGCCCCCGCGATCGCGAGCGCGTGGTCGGCGCCGAGCGTGAAGGGCGAGCCGAACGGAAGCGGCGTCGGCGTGAAGACGACCCATGCGTGCGGATCGAGCGCCTCGCGGAGGACGCGCGCGAATCCGTCGGCGACGTCCTCCGCGAGCTCCGAGAGCGGATCCTCGAGGAGGAACGTCTTTGCTCCCGTCGCGAGCGCCGCGGCGACGAGCGCGGCGCGGCGCGCGGTGAGCGGGACGCGGTCCAGACGCTGCTTCGCGGTCTCGCCGAGCTTCAGGGACTCGATCGCCGCCGCGGTGCGCGTCGCAGCATCCTTCCTCGAGGCGCCGGCGAGCCGCGCGTTCCACGAGACGTACTCGGTCGTCGTCCAGCGTGGCGGCACGGGAACGTGGACCGGGACGCCGGCCACCTCCTGACGGGCTGCCGCGCCCTCCGGCTCCGCGCCCGAGACGCGGAGGGCGCCGCGGATCACGGGCCGCTGACCGGCGGCCGACTCGTAGAGGGCCCGCGGTGCCCCCGTGACGAGCGCATGGCGTCCGTCGACGGCGAACGAGAGGCCGTCCACGACCGGGACGCCGTCGACGTCGATCCGGAGATCTTCGGCCTCGAAGAGCATGGGAGCCCTCGACCGTAGCAGCCTCGGGTCATGGAGGTCGAGGTGCCGCGATGTCGCCTCACCGTCCGTTCGGCGTCGGGTCGCGGCGTCGGGTATCCTTCCTCCCGGAGGCGAGGTTCGTATGAGGTCCACGAGACTGCGCGCGCTCTCGGGTGGTCTCGCTCTCGCAACGACCGCGATGGTCGCGTGCGCGAGCGGGGAGGAGCAGCAGGTGCTGCCGCCCGTCGTGCTCGGCATGACGGAGACGACGCCGGCCCTCTTCGACGACGGTCAGACGCAGATCTTCCAGGTGACGAGAGAGGTGCGCCTGCCGATGCGCGCGCCCGAGAGCGGCGAGCGGCCGGAGGGCCAGGTCGAGCCGTATCCGCGCGCGCCGTTCCACATCGCCCGGGACACGCGCATCACCGTGCGCTTCACGCTCTCGAACCTCGAGGACAAGCAGAACATCGTCGAGCTCCTCTTCGACCCGTGGAACGAGTTCGTGCGCTACAGCCCGGGCGTCAACGCGAGCGGGGAGGAGGCGCTGCCGAACTTCAGCGGCAACCAGCGCTTCGTCATCCTTCCGCCGCTCGGCCGGGTGGAGGGCATCCTCACGCCGGACGACACCCTCGAGATGGCGCAGGACCTCGCGACCGCGATGCAGCTCGATCGCGCGCGTCCCGCCGAGGGCGCGCCGCCGAACCCGGATGACCAGACCGCAGGCCCAGCGCTGTGGAACCGGGCGATGAACACGCAGAACCGCTCGACCGTCACGTTCGATCCCGTGCTCGCTCGCTTCATCCCGCCGATCGTGGCGGGTCTCACCGGCTTCGACGTCGGCCTCCGGTCGAGCGCGCCGATGCGTGTCGCCGTCGAGCTCGTCATCGACGTGGAGGACCTGAAGGGCGACCGTGTCGTGCCGGCGGGCGAGGAAGACGTCGACACGGTGAACCGGCCAGGGAGGGCGCTGACGCCGCCTGCCCCGGCCGCGATGCCGTGAGCCGTGCCGCTTGACACTCGCACCCGGATTTGAAAAGGTCCGCGGTGGAGAGCTGACCGAGTGGCCGAAGGTGCCTGATTCGAAATCAGGTGTGGGTGCAAGTCCACCAAGGGTTCGAATCCCTTGCTCTCCGCCGGAAGTCCTCGGGAATCCCGAGGCGCCTGAATCAACGCCCCAGACCCCTGGGGCAGATTCGGGCTCTTCGCACTTGATGGGAGCGGGGCCTGCAAGTCCGCTTGGGCGCCCTTGCCATTCAAGCCCTCGGTCATGCCGTTCGAGGCGCGGCCGCGGAAGTACGCTCGGGGACGGACACAGCCACCCCGCGGAGCAGCGGAAGTCGCGGCGGACGTGGACGAGGTCCGAGCGGCGCTCGCAGGCGCGAAGCACTGCACGCCCGTAGCGCTCGGTGTGACGGAAACCCTTCCGAACCCTGGGCATCGGCTCCGTGAAGACCTTGCCGCACGGCTTGCAGAGGAGCCGCCGCTTCTCGACGATGAGCCAGACGCGCTCGCCCCGAACGTGCTCGTCCTTCAGCCGAACCCGCCGCCGGTCGTACCCCGTCGTCGACTTCGTCGCGCAGGACGGACAGTACTCGTCCTTCGGCACCTTCCGCGCGACCACCTCCACCACGTAACCCGCAGGTCCCCAAGGCGAAGATCATCGACCTCGCGACGTGCGCCTTCGTGGAGCGTCGCGAGAACGTGCTCCTCGTCGGTCGGACCGGAACCGGCAAGTCGCACGTGGCCCAAGCACTCGGCCGACGTGACGCTCGCGATGATGCATGCAGGAGCCGACCTCGTGCGGCTCTGACGGCGTTCGTCGACGAGGGACCGTCGCTGCTTCGGCGGAGCGCGCGCGATCTCGCGACCCGGCTCGATCGCGAGGCAAAGCCCGATCTCGTTGCGCTCGTCCGGGGCCGATCGACGGCGGGCGGGCTGCCCTCAGGCGCGCAGATTGCGGAGGACGCGCTCGATCTCCCCGCGATGCGCCCAGTCGTGAGGGGCACACGCGATGGCGGCTTCGAGCTCGACGCGTCCCTCCGCCCTAAGTCCGACGTCGCAGAGGACGAGGCCGTACTTCATCCGCGCCTGCGCGTGGCCGGGAGCGATGGCCGCCGCGCGCCGGAAGTCGGCGAGCGTTCCCTCGGAGTCCTGGCGCATCGCCTTCGCCGTCCCGCGATTCAGGAGCGCCTGGACGTCGTCGGGGGTGCGTTCGAGGACGGCATCGAAGTCCGCGACAGCCCCGCTCGTGTCCTGGATGGTCAGCTTGAACGCGCCGCGATTGTAGAGAACGTCGGCGCTGTTCGACAGGAGCACCGCACGGTCGAGGTCCTCGAGCGCTCGCCGCGTATCCCCGGCGGCGCTCCACACGTCCGCACGCCAGCAGTGGACTCCCGCGTTCGACGGCTCGAGCGCGAGCGCCACGGCGAACGATTCGAGCGCGCCGCTCCGGTCGCCGCGCAGCGCGCGCACGCGACCGAGGAGCGCGTGGCTACCGTCGGCGCGCGGGAGCGCGGCGATCGCCAGTGCAGCATCGCGCTCGGCCGCGTCGAGGTCCCCCGCATCCACCCGCAGGACGCCGCGAAAGACGTAGCCCGCGGGCTCGGGAACCTTTGCGGAGACCGCGCGGGTGTACCGGTCGATCGCGCCATCGACGTCGCCCGACGCACGGAGCACGTGCCCGACGACGAGCTGCGCGTACCCAGATTCCGGGGCACGCTCGGTCGCGCGCAGCGCGTCGGCTCGGGCCTGGTCGCGGTCCGCACCCGACAGAATGCGGAGATTCGCGCGGAGGAGGAGCGCACCCACGTGGTCGGGCTCGAGCGCGAGCGCCGCTTCGGCATCGGCGAGGGGCGCGGCCAGCGCTTCGAAGGGGACCCGCGAAGGGAAGAGACCGCGGAACGCACCGCCCGCGCCGTCCCGAGCACGATCGACGTACGCGTCGGCGGTCGCGAGCGGCCCTCCGGCGGTCGCCTCGAACGCCATCGAGATGGTCGCTGCGAGCTCGTCGAGGAGCGCGAGGCCGTCGGCGGAGCCGAGCCGCTCGCGCAGGCTGGCGATGCAAGGTGCGAGGGTCGCCTCTTCGCGCGACCACAGGTCCTCGATGGACCCCGCCTCGTCCCGAAGAACGCTTCGCGCGCGGAGCGTCCGAGCGTCCTCGGAGGGTGCGAGCTCGAGCTTGAGGACCGATCTCACCGCCGCAGCCATCGTGCCCTCACCGCGCGCGAGCGCATCAAGCTCGATCGGCGCCGTGAGGAGTGCGGAGGGAGAGAGCCAGGGCGCTCGCCACAGCCAGAGCCACGCGAGCCTCGCGACGACGTTGCGCTGCGCGGTCGTCGCGAACGGCGTAACAATCGGCTCGCCGCGCATGGCGCCGATCACGCTTCGTGCGAGGGTGGACTCGTCGACCCCGCGCTCGCCAAGGAGCCATGTGATCTGCGCGCAGAGCCTATCGTAGCTTCGGAGGAGGTCGTGCAAGGTCTCTCGCCTCGAGGAGGCCACCACTGTAGACGATTCCGGGCTCGAGCCCGGACCCCTTCGCGGGCGAGCGCGCGAGGCCCGTTGACGGGTCGCGTGCCCCAGGGCGATTCTGAAGGGATGCTTCCGTAAGACGCGCGACGAGGCCGCATCGCCTACGCGAGACGATGTCGCGCTCTCCGACCTCCAAGGCGTCGAGCTACGGCTCGACGATCGCGTCCTCACGCAGCCGCTCGCGTACGATGCGGACAACGAGGTGCGCGCTCCACGCGGACCGTTCCCGGAAGCCGTCCTCGAGGCCGTTCGTTCTCGGTTCGCCGCCCGCGCGCACGTAGCGCCTTTCACCGTGTTCCAGGAGAGGTAGTGCCCGTCCTCCCCGTCCTTGCCATCATGGCGCGCGTGCCTCGACCGGGAGTCGCATGCAAGACGCGGCTCGCGCCGGTCCTCGACGCCGAGCAGCGCCTCGCGCTCTACCGCGCGATGCTCGAGGACCGACTCGCACAGCTCTCACGCCTCTCCGACACGGCGCAGCCATGGGTCGCCGTGGCGCCCCCGGACGAGCCCGAGGCGATGCGCGCGTTCCTGCCCGCAGGGGCCCCCCCCTACGCGCTCGTGAGCCAGGACGGCGACGACCTCGGCGCGCGCCTCGAGCGTCTCGTCGCGAAGGCGCTCGTGGTCGCCCCCGCGGTCTGTGTCGTGGACAGCGACACGCCGACGCTCCCGGACGCCGTGCTGCGCGAGGCGTTCGACGCCCTCGCCGCGGACCGCGGCGACGTGGTGCTCGGGCCGTCGTCGGACGGCGGCTACTACCTCGTCGGGCTCCGTGAGCCGGCGCCGTCCCTCTTCCGCCGAATGACGTGGAGCACCTCCACCGTGGCGGAAGAGACGAGGAGACGTGCGGCACAAGACGGGCTCCGCGTTCACGACCTCGCCGCGTTCCGTGACGTCGACGAGCCCGACGATCTCCGCGCGCTCGACGAGGAGCTCGGCCGACACGCGGAGGCGGCACCGCACACCGCGCGCGCGCTCCGCGGGCTCCGCGGGCTGTAGGATGCGTGCTCATGGTCCCGTCGCGTGCAGGCGCGCTCGCGAGCGCCCTCGTCTTGACGGCCTGTTCCGAGGCCACGACGTACGGGGTCGGTCCTGCGTTCGTCGCTGGCGACGGGCGGCGGGACCTCGGGCTCGTCGTGGAGACATCGTCGGGCTCCGGGCGGTCCAGCGAGACGTCGACGGTCCTCCTCGATGCGCGTGCCCGCGCTCTCGTCACCTCCCACCAGCAGCAGGTCGCGGGGCTCGTCGGGGTGTCCAGCTACCGGTGGGCCTCGAGGAGCGAGCTCGTCTCGTTCGGCCTCGGGGCAGGTCTCGGCTTCGAACGCGCGTACGACAAGGCCTTCTTCCTTCCACTCATCGGTCAGGTCCGGGCCGGATCGGCGTTCGTGCTCGCGAGCGCGGAGAAGATGTCGCTACCACTCTTCGGTCTCGGCCGAGGGTGCATGCAGCGGAGCCGTGAGAGCACGCTCCTCTCGCTCGGCCTCGCAGCCGACGTGGACACGCGCTTCACGCGCGATCCCTATGTCGTCGTACAGCTCCAGCTCGGCCTCGTGTTCCTGACGGAGGAGGGCCTCCCGTCACGTCTGCCCCGGCTCCCGCCGCCGTTCGCGCCCGCGCTCGCCGATTGCCCCTGACGGACACCGCGCACGACGTGAGGTCTCGCAGATCACCCCTTGGAGAGCGTGCCGCCCGCGATCGCCGTGAATACGTAGACGAGCGTCCACATGATGAACTGCGACTTGTCCTGCTGGCGCTTCGGCAGCGCCTCCGGCGTGGCCTCGCCGAGGGCGCGCTGGAGGGCGTTGTACCCCTGGACCATGGCGACCCAGCCGACGCACGGCACGAGGAAGCCGATCCAGGAGAGCACGACGGTGCCGCCGCCGTAGTGGGGCGAGCGCCGCGCGACGCGTCCCGTCATGAAGTAGGCGACGAGCGCGACGAGCCCGAGGCCGAAGCCGCCGAACCGGAGTTCCATCGTCCGAGGGTAGCTCATCCTCCCTGGTCGGGTGGAATGGCCCGGCCGCGTCCGGCGTACGAAAAGGCGACAACCGGCCCCCTGCGCGGTAGGAGACGAACGTGACCGGGAAGAACGGCCCCGCGACGCTGACGCTCGTGCTCGCGATCTCCGGCTGCGCGCCGGACCGCGCGACGCCGACGTCGCCGAGCGCCACGACCACGCCGCGCGAGGCGACCGTCGACGCCGGCCGTCCCCTCGCGGAGGACGACGGCGGCGC
>JALHPN010000196.1 GCA_022842465.1 Polyangiaceae bacterium
GTCCTCGCCGCGAGCGGGCGGGCGGATGCGTGGCACGACACGACCGCCGGCGGCGAGAGCCGCACCGTCGCGCGCCCGACGGGGCACGTCGGCGCGGAGCTGGCGGTCGGTCCCGCGGTGCTCGCCACCCACGCCGGGCTCCTCGCGCGGCCCGCGAGCTTCGTCGAGCGCTTCGGCAACCGCGGCGCCTTCCTGCCCCAGCCGGAGCTCCGTCCCGAGTCGGCGACGACGATCGACCTCGGCGGGCGTGTCGGGGGCAAGGTCGCCGAGCGGGTGCGGATCGATCTCGAGTCGGCCGTCTTCGCGACGTGGGCGGACGACCTGATCGTCTTCGTGAACACGGGCGCCTACGGACGCGCGCGCGCGGAGAACATCGGGAGCGCCCGACTCTTCGGGCTCGAGAGCCAGCTCCGCGTCTCGGCGTGGCGGGCGGAGCTCCGCGTCTCGTACACGGCGCTCGGGACGGAGAACGGCAGCGAGTGCCGCTTCGTGCTCGGCCGATGCGAGCGGCCGCCGCTCCCCGGCAGACCCACGAACGATCTCGTCGTCGACCTCGCCTACCAGGCCGGCCCGCTCCGTCTCCGCTACGGGCTCGACGTCGTGTCCGGCATCGACACCTCGCGCTCCGGCGCCGACGATCTGAAGGTCCCGGCGCGCGCGCTCCACTCTGTCGGCGCGCGGCTCGCGATCCCGGACGTGCCAGGGCTCAGCGCGAGCCTCGACGTCCGGAACCTCTTCGACCTCCGCGCCGCCGACTACGCGAGCGCGGTGGGCGGGACGCTCCGGGTCCCGATAGGCGACGTCTATCAGTACCCCCTCCCCGGCCGCCGCCTCTTCTTCGCGCTGCGGTACACGCCTCGCTGAGCCTGCACCCACATGTAGGCACGAGCTTCCCGGCGACCGTGGGAAGGCGGAAAGCTCCGTGCTAGCGTCCGCGGCCTCCTCATGACCCAGAACGCTCCCGACACGCAGAACGTCGCCGTCGCCGGCGGCGCGGCCATCCTCGCTCCCATCCAGGCGTTCCCGAACGGCGTGCCTGCGAATGCCATGGTCCTCATCCCGCTCGCGAACGGCATGCCGGTCGACAAGCAGCCGGTCGACGGTCCGGTCGCCCTCACGATGGAGGAGGTCTGGAAGCTCCTCGGCTTCAACGGCCCCGCCGTCCAGGTGCAGGACGCCGAAGGCCGCCCGATCGCGATCGGCCTCGAGGACCTCCTGAAGGGCCTCGACGAGCAGTGGTCGAAGGACAAGGACAACGCCGACATGGGCCGCGTCTACGCGCAGGAGCTCATGAAGTACGAGCGCCACGAGCGCGCCGAGCAGGTGCTCGCGAAGCTCATCGCGGGCGGCTCGGCCGACGGTCAGGACTGGCTCGCGCTCGGCGTCACCCAGCTCGCGCAGAAGAAGCACGACAAGGCGGAGCGGACGCTCGTCGGCGCGCAGAACCTGATGAAGGACAACCCGTACCCGAGCCTCCACCTCGCGAAGGTCGCGAAGGAGAAGGGCGACGCGGCCGCGGAGAAGACGGCGGTCGAGCGCGCGATCCAGATCCAGCCGGGTAACGTCGACGCCTGGGCCTACCTCTTCAACATGCACAAGCAGGTCGACGGCGAAGAGAAGGCGCTCGCCGCGGTCGAGGAGCTCGCGAGCACGCCGCTCAACGTGAAGACCGCCGCGCCGTACGTCGCGCTCCAGGGCTTCTACGCGGAGGACGAGAAGACCCGCGACAAGGCGATCGCCTACGCGAAGAAGGGCGTCGAGCGCGCCCCCGGGGACCCCGTGCCGCTCATCGTCCTCTCCGCCCTCTACGGCCAGTCGGGCAAGCTCGACGAGGTCATCAAGCTCCTCGCCCCCCACGAGGCGATGATGCTGAAGGACGTCCGGATCGCGCACAACTACTTCGAGGCGCTCTTCCAGTCGCGTGACCTCAACAAGATCACCGCGCTCCTCAACAAGCTCGCGACGTCCCCCGACCGCGAGGTGAAGCAGTTCGCGATCGAGCGGAGCAAGGCGATCAGCCAGATGCTCCAGCAGCAGCAGGCGGCGCTCGCCGCGGCGGCCCAGCAGAAGCCCTGATCGCCCCGCTCACCTGAACGCCTGCGACCCCACGCCCGCGTGGCCCCGGCTCACCCGAGCCCAGGCTTCGCGGGCGTCGTCGTGTCGGCCTGCGGAAATGTGGCGCCGGCCCTGGTCGGGCCCGCTACCATTCCCCTCGTGGCTCCCGCGGCGCCCCAAGTGCGTGTCGTGGGCCGGTACGCCCTCTACGGAGCGATCGCGGCCGGCGGCATGGCGACCGTCCATCTCGGGCGGCTCATGGGGCCGGTCGGGTTCTCACGCACCGTCGCGATCAAGCGCCTCCACGCGCAGTACGCCTCGGACCCCGAGTTCGTCTCGATGTTCCTCGACGAGGCGCGCCTGGCCGCGCGCATCCGGCACCCGAACGTGGTGCCCACCCTGGACGTCGTGGCGACGAGCGGGGAGCTCTTCCTCGTCATGGAGTACGTCCCGGGCGAGTCCCTCTCCCGGCTCTCGCGCGCGGCCCGAGAGAGGCGGACGGCGATGCCGCTCCGTGTCCTCTCCGCCATCATGACCAGCGTCCTCCACGGGCTCCACGCCGCCCACGAGGCGCGAGACGAGCGCGGCAGTCCGCTCGGGATCGTCCACCGCGACGTCTCCCCGCAGAACGTCCTCGTGGGGACGGACGGCCAGGCGCGCGTCCTCGACTTCGGCGTCGCCAAGGCCGCAGGTCGGATGCAGACGACGAAGGAAGGGCAGATCAAGGGCAAGCTCGCCTACATGCCGCCCGAGCAGCTGAAGGGCGGCTCGGTCACGCGCCAGACGGACATCTACGCCGCAGGCGTGATGCTCTGGGAGCTCCTCACCGGGCAGCGGCTCTTCTCGGGGGACAACGAGGGCGCGATCGTCGCCAAGGTCCTCGAAGGGAGGATCGAGCAGCCGAGCATCGTCCTCGCGCGCTCGCACGGCGCGACGATGAACGACAAGACGATGCGGGCCCTCGAGATGCTCGACGGGACGGCGATGCGTGCGCTCCGGATGGATCCCGAGCAGCGTTACGACACGGCGCGTGAGATGGCGCTCGAGCTCGAGCGCATGTGCCCGCCGGCCACGGCGTCCGAGGTGGGCGACTGGGTCGAGGCGATCGCGAAGGACGTCCTCCACTCGCGCGCGGCGCTCGTCGCCGAGATCGAGAGCAGCGCGTCGTACAGCACCGAGATGCGCGAGAACGGCGTCATGCAGGTCCTCAACTCGAAGACCATGGGCATGACGGGAGAGACCCCGGCGACGAACGAGGGCAGCGACGCGATGAATCTCGCCCGCACGCTCGCGATGCCGAGCGCGATGGCGAGCGGGGTCCCCGGCGCGCCGGCCTCGGGGACGCCGGCGCGGCACTCGTCCCCCTTCCTCCCGCCGTACGCCGATCCGCCGGTCACCCAGCCTTCGAGCATCTCCGTCAGCCACCGGACGCAGGCACCCGGCGAGCCGGGCGCGAAGGCGAGGCCCTACCTCGCGGCCGTCGCCGGGATCATGGTCGGCGCCACCTTGCTCACCGGCGTGCTCTACGTCGTCAAGCGCACGTCGAGGATCAACACGACGGTGCCCCCCGTCGCCGTCGACATCCCGGGAACCGTGCAGTCTACAGGCGTGTCGCCGGCGATCCCTCCGACGATGACGGCGCAGCCCGGCGTCGCCGTACCGGGGACGACGCAGCCGGGCGTCGCCATCGCGCCGCACCCGCCCGTGGCGACCCCACCCGCGTGGCCGACCGCACAGCAACCGCCGCCGCAGGTCCTGCCGAAGCCGAAGCAGCCGCCGCGACCTCCGCAGAAGCCCGTCGCGCCGGCCACGCCCGTCGACGACTGCAATCCGGACTTCACGATCGGCGCCGACGGCGTGAAGCGTTTCAAGCCTCAGTGCCTGAAATGACGTAGGATGATCGGCGTCCGTGCGCCGTCTCCCGACCGCTTCCCTCGCTGCCTTTCTCACGTTGTCCGCCGCCTCCGCGCGCGCGGACAAGGCGGCGTGCGTGGCGGCGCACGTGAAGGGCCAGCAGTCCCAGCGCGCGGGGCGGCTGACCGAGGCGCGCGAGTCGTTCGTCGTCTGTTCGGCCGACGGCTGTCCCAACGTCGTGAAGAAGGACTGCGTCCGCTGGCTCGAGGACGTGTCGAACAGCATCCCGACCGTGGTCCTCGGCGCGAAGGATCGCGGCGGACGTGACCTCTTCGACGTGAAGGTGACCGTCGACGGCGCGCCGCTCGTCGAGAAGCTCGACGGAAAGGCGGTGCCGGTCGATCCCGGCGCCCACAACTTCCGCTTCGAGACGCCGAGCATGCCGCCCGTGACCCAGAAGGTCCTCGTGAAGGAGGGCGACCGCGCCCGGCCCGTCGACGTGGTCTTCGAAGGCGGCGCGCCCGCCCCCGGCCCACCGACCACGAAGATCGAGCCGAAGGTCCCAGGGAAGGACGACAAGAGCGGCGGCGGCACCGTCACGACGGACAAGAAGGGCCCCGGCGTCCTCCCGTGGGTCGTCATGGGCGTCGGCGGCATCGGCGTCGTCGGTGGAGCCGTGTACGCGCTCACGGCGCCCGCTCTCCCGTCTGGGTGCGACAACGCCCGCCAGACCTGCACGCAGTTCGAGGGGGAGTCGGAGGAGTCGTTCGCCAGCCGTCGCGAGCAGGCAGGCAAGCACGACACCCAGTTCACGACCGGCCTCATCGTCGCCGCGGGCGGCGGCGTGGTCCTGGCGGCAGGGCTCGTCTGGTACCTCGTCGCGTCGCCTTCCTCGTCGGACCCTGCCCCGAAGCGCGGCAGCGCCGTCCGGGGTCCCGGCGGGTTGCCCCTCGTCACCCCGTGGGTCTCGCCCCAGGGCGGCGGCGTGAGCGCGGTCGCGACGTTCTAGCGAGGACTACACCACCGCGCGGCGGCGGAGGAGCACCAGGAAGAGCGGTCCGCCGACGAGGGCGGTGACCGCTCCGACGGGGGCCTCGGTGTGGAGGAAACGGAACGACGCGCGGCTGACGAGGTCGCACACCACGAGCGCCGCGCCACCGAGGCCGAGCGCGGCCGGCAGGAGGACCCGCGTATCGGGGCCGAGCGTGCGGCGGAGGATGTGCGGGACGACGAGGCCGACGAAGCCGATGAGGCCCGTGACGCTCACGATCGCGCCGACGACGAGCGAGCTCGCGACGAGGGTGCGACGCTCGACGTCGCGCACGCGGACGCCGAGGTGGTGCGCGGCCTCGTCGCCGAGGGAGAGCACGTTGAGACGCGCGGCGTCGAAGAGGAGGACCCCCGTGCCGAGCGAGACGTAGATCACGAGCACGACCAGCGACGCTCGGGACGGCACGTCGAGGAAACCCATGAGCCAGAAGAGGAGCTCCTGGGCCTTCGAGGGGGACACGAGCGTCTTCAGGAAGGTGATCGCGGCCGAGGCGATCGCGTTCACGACGACACCTGCGAGGAGGACCGACATGCCGCGTGACGGGACCGCCGCCGCGAACGCGATCACGAGCGCCGTCGCGCCGAGCCCCCCGACGAGCGCCGCGAGCGGCACGAGCGAGGCGCCGAGCACCGTCGCCCCCGAGAGTCCGAGGAGGATGGCGACCGTCGCGCCGAGCGCGGACCCTCCCGACACCCCGAGCACGTACGGCTCCGCGAGCGGGTTACGTAGGAGCGCCTGGAGCGCGACGCCGACGGCCGAGAGCCCCGCGCCGGAGACCGCCGCGAGGAGGACGCGCGGTAGTCGGACGTCGAAGACCACGGCATGATCGAGCGACGCAGCGTCCGTGAGCGCGCGGGTGAACGAGACCGGATCCGTGCCGAAGCTCGCGCCGAGCGCGATCGCGAGAGCGAGCGAGACGCCGCACCAGGCGATGACGGCGAGCTCGCGCCGGCTCATCCCTGGTTGCGCTCGTAGAGGATCCTGAGCCCCACGAGGGTGAGGTCGTCGTCGACGTCCTCGATGCGCTTCGAGAGCGGCGCGATCACGCGGGCGAGGCCGCCGGTCGCGATCACCTTGCAGGGGAAGTCGAGCTCCTCCACGAGGCGCTCGCAGAGGCCGTCGACGAGCGCGACGTACCCGTAGACGATCCCCGACTGCATCGAGTGCTGCGTGTTGCGGCCGACCGCGCGCGGCGGACGCGCGATCTCGACGCGTGGGAGCTTCGCGGCGCGGGCGAAGAGCGCGTCGGCGCTGATCTGGATCCCCGGAGAGATGACGCCGCCGAGGTACTCGCCCTTCGGCGAGACGCAGTCGAACGTCGTCGCGGTGCCGAAGTCGACGACGAGCAGCCCGCCGCGGAAGCGCTCGTAGGCGGCGACCGCGTTCACGATCCGATCGGCGCCGACCTCGCGCGGGTTCTCGTAGAGGATCGCCATGCCCGTGCGGATGCCGGGGCCGACGACCAGCGCCTCGAGCGCGAACGCGCGACGGACGAGGTCGAGCATCGGCTCGGTGAGCGCGGGCACGACGCTCGCGACGATCGCGGCGTCGACGTGACCGGGCTCGATCCCGCGCATCGCGAGGAGCTGCCGGATCGTGACCGCGTACTCGTCCGCCGTGCGGCCGCGGCTGCTCTCGACCCGGAACTGGTGGACGAGGCGCTCACCGTCGAAGAGGCCGTAGACGATGTTCGTGTTTCCGACGTCGATCGCGAGCAGCATCGTGGGGCGCGAGCCTAGCTCATTGCGCCCCCCGACTCCCAACCGATACCTTGACGAGTAGGGATCATGTGGGCCGTGAGACTGACCTTGCTGCTGACGCTAGGCTGCTCTTCGTCGCGGCCCGCGACGGCGCCCCCGACAGTCGGCGCGCCGGCGCCAGAGCCGACACCCGCGAGGCCTGCCTCGAAGGTCGGCCGTCTCTGCAAGACCGCAGCCGACTGCGCAGAAGACATGACGTGCGCGTTCAACGGGGTCGGCGAGCGGCGATGTGCCCTGCCCACCGACGCCGAGGTGAGCGGGGCGGGCCCGACGCAGCGTCCGCGTCCTCGCTGAGGACGTGCGTCACTCCACGAGCCGGGCATCCACGATCACGTCGCCCTGCGCCACGGCCGCCCACGGCCCTTCGGCACGACCCACCCGCGTGTACTCCCCGTCGAGATGCGGCGTGCGCGACAAGGTCACGAAGAACTGGCTCGACCCGGTGTCGCGCCCGGCGAGCGCCATCCCGACGTCGAGCGCCGCGAACGGGACCGGCGACGTCTCGCATCGGAGCGGAGTGCCGGAACCTCCGTAGCCGTCGGCCTCGGGATCGCCGAGCTGCACCACGAACCCGGGCACCACGCGATGGACGACGTTGCCCTTGTAGAAGCCGGAAGAGGCGAGCGATGCGATCCGCGTCGCGGTCACAGGCGCGAGATCCGGCTCGAGCACGATCACGAGCTCGCTCGTCTCCGTCCGGAAGACCACTCTCTTGGGCCGATCGAGCGTCGCGCCGAGCTCCTTCGCAGGCTTCACGTCGGCTCGCTCGGCCCGTTCGCAGGGCGTCACGCTCTCGCCGAGGGTCCGGAGCGCACGTTGCGCGCGTTCGCGCATGACGGGGTTTTCGTCCTTGCAGGCGGCGAGGGCTGCCTTCTTCGCGTCCGGATGCCGTAGCGCCGCGGCCGCCTCGACGAGCGCGATGCGGGTCTCGAACCGATCCTCGGGCCACGGCGTCGCGAGCGCGCCGGCGAGCGAGCGGGAGACCGCCGGCGCGAGGTCCTGCGCCGGCGTCGCGGTCGGCGGCGGCGCGCGCGGATCGAGCGCGGCCCTCTTCTCCTTCGCCGCGAGGACGTACGCGCGCTCGGGATGCTTGTGGAGCACCTCCGCCGCGGTCGCGACGAGCCCCGCGTTCTTCGAGGACAACGCCTCGCCGAGGACCTCGGCCGCGAGCTCGCCGAGCTCGCCGTGCTGCTCGATCGCCTCCACCGCCGCCTCGCGCACGCGCAGGTGCTCGCTCTTCGCGAAGGCGCGGAACACCGTGCGCCGCTCTCCCACGAGGGGCCGCCGGAGGAGCGACGCGAGGCGTGCGTGCTGCGCCACCGCGCTCGTCTCCACGTCACACTGACGGAGCACCTCGGCATCGTGGGTGCCCCGCGCGAGCGCGAGCGACGCCGAGCAGCGGAGCTCCGCGAGGCGGAGCGCGAGCGACGGTCCGGGCGCCGACGGGGACGCGAGCGTGGCGAGGACCCTGAGGGAGGGTTCGGCAGCCTTCGGCGGCTCTGCGCCGAGCGCGGACACGAGCGCGGCGAGCACGTGGAACGAGGGACCGACGAGCGCCTGGATGGCCACCGCGTCCTTGTCCGGGGTGATGTGGACCAGGGCCTCCACCGCCGCGTCGCGGCCGCGCTCGCCGAGGGCGCCGAGCGCGCGTGCTGCTTCCGCGCGCTCACCAGCCTCGTAGCCCTTCGCGTCCCCCGCGACCGCCGCGAGGAGGGGCGCGACCACGCGGACCTGCGTGCGCACGCGACCGAGCGTCTTCACCGCGAGGATCCGGTAGGGACCGGGTCGGGCGAGGGCGACCTGAGCGGCGAGGGCGACGCGACTCCCGAAGGCGTCGCCGGCGTCCGCGCGCGAGAGGGCGTAGAACGCGACGTCCTCGGGCGGGCCGTCCTTCGGGAGCGCGCGCTCGAGGAGGAGCGTCATCGCCTCGGCCCCGAGCTGCTTCCTTCGCGTGGCGATGTCGCCGAGCCCGAGGAGCGTCGCCTCCTGCCACGAGGACCCCCGCGACGCGCCTAGCCCGACGAGGACCTGCTCCGCGAGCGGGCCGCCGCAACGGCCGATCGCCCTGGCCGTCGCGGTCCGCGCGTCGAGCCGTCCCGGCCGAGGCGCCCCTGCATCACCGTCTCCGAGCGACGCGGCGCGGGCCGCGAGCGCACGCACCGTCGCGTCCTCGGCGCCCTTGCACGCGAAGCCGAGCCCGTACGCCGACCAGGCGACGACGTCCTCGTCCTCGTCGGCGAGGAGCCCGAGGAGCGCGGAGCGGCTCGCGGCATCGGCGATCCGCGCGTAGGCGCGCGCGACACGCCTGCGCGTGGTCGCGTCACGGCTCGACGCGAGCTCCGGGGCGAGATCGCGCACGTTACGCGTGTCCTCCGCGCGGCCGACGACGACGTCCACGGGGAGCGCTTCGGTCCCCGCGGCCTTGGCAGGCGCCCCGTCCGCGCCCGCGTCGGCTCCCGCGGCGTCCTTTCCCCGCCCGCCACACGCGAGCACGGCGAGCGCCAGAGGCGCGAGCAGGAGCGAGCGACCAGGCCTCACCCTCGCTTGGATAGCTCACTCTCGGAGGCGCGCGAAGCCCGCGATCAGCCGACCCGCACGGGCTTCCGCGCGTCCTTCCACCACGACACGGTCTCGCGTGCGCGGAGGAAGAGGGCCGTCGCGACGTCGGTGTCGGGACGAGGGACGCCGTGCCCCGTCGCGTCGAGCCCCGCCGCACCGAAGAGGCGAAGAGCGCGCGGAAGGTGCCATTCGCACGTGACGACGAGCACGCGGTCGACCCCTCGACGGGCGAGCATCGTCGCCGCGAAGCGCGCGTTGTCGCGGGTGTCGAGCGAGCAGCGCTCGCGCACGATCGCGCGGGCGTCGACGCCGAGCCGCACGAGCGCAGCCGCCATCGCGTCGGCCTCGACCTCGGGTCGCGCGCCGGGACGCGACCACGCCCGACCTCCGCACGCGACCACCATCGAGCCCCTGCCGGCCAGGTACGCTGCCGCTGCCGCGGTCACCCGACGTGCGAGGGCCTCGCTCGTCGGCCGGCAGCCGAGCACGCACACGGCCGTGGCTCGCGGATCCCGCACGCCAAGAGGTCTATCGCGCCGGAGCCAGGGCGGCGAGTCGCGCGCCTGGCTGCCGCAAGGCCGCCGCCTCGACCCCAGGAACCTACGTGTGAAAAGCGCGTACGGCGAGGCGCCGAGGGCCGGGCAGCTTGACGCGCGGCGCTCGGACGCCGTATTGCCTTGGAGTCTCGGGTCAGGAGGGAGATGCGGATCACCTTTTGGGGCGTCCGGGGGAGCATTCCCACCCCGGGACCGGACACGGCCTCTGTCGGCGGCAACACGAGCTGCGTGGAGATCCGCGCGGGCAAGCTGCTGCTCGTCTTCGACGCGGGGACCGGCCTCCGCCTCCTCGGCAAGTCGCTCCTGAAGGAGATGCCGATCACCGCGCATCTCTTCTTCAGCCACGTGCACTGGGACCACATCCAGGGGTTCCCCTTCTTCGATCCCGCGTTCGTCGCGGGTAACGTCATCCATCTCTACGGCGGGAACAACGTGTCCCGCACGCTCGAGGAGACGCTCGCGGGCCAGATGGACCACCCGAGCTTCCCCGTCCACCTCACGGAGATGGGCGCGAAGATGGTGTTCCACGACATGCTGGAGTTCGTCCCCCTCGAGCTCGACGCCGGGGACGGGACGAAGGCCACGATCACGGCCGCCCGCGGGAACCACCCGAACGGCGTCTGGGCCTACCGCGTCGATCACGCGGGCAAGAGCATCATGTACGCGACGGACACCGAGCACTACGCGGTCATCGACCCGAAGCTCGCCAAGCTCGCCAAGGGCGTCGACATCCTCGTGTACGACTCGCAGTACACTCCCGAGGAGTACGCGGGCACCGCGGGCTCGGGCGGACCGAAGCTCGGGTGGGGTCACTCGACGTTCGAAGAGGCGGCGAAGCTCGCCAAGGCGGCGGGCGTGAAGAAGCTCGTCCTCTACCATCACGACCCGATGCAGAACGACGCGGCGGTCGGCGAGAAGGAGCGGCGCGCGCGCGAGCTCTTCGCCGACTGTGAGGCGGCGCGCGAAGGCCTCTCGCTCGAACCCTGACGCGAGGGCCCGCTCCGCACGGAGAGAGCGCGACGTTACCCGCGGTCACATGACGATCGCGAAACCGTTGCGCCGGTTCCATCCTCGAAATCAAAGTCTGCGCGCAACGCCCGGCAGACACCGCCGCGCCTGCGGATTTCTGGCACCGGCTCTCTCTGCGACGCGTGGCACCCGGCGTGCATCGCAGCAAGCGACCGACCTCCGAGGGAGGCGACGGTCCAGGGAGGTTAGCCCATGAGCTCGACGGCCGAGGGGGGAGCGCTTCACGCGTATCGCGGGAGTCTCTCGAACCTGCATGCGCTCGACCGTGAGACGGAGCGCGACTACGCGCGTGCCTACCTCGCCGGCGACAGGCGCGCGGGCCAGAGGCTGGTCGAAGCGTGTCTCCCGTTCGTGGTCTCGATCGCCCTCGAGTACCGCCGCTGGGGAGTCCCGCTGGAAGACATCATCCAGCAGGGGAACATCGGGCTCCTCAAGGCTGCGGCGAAGTTCGATCCGAACAAGGAGTGTCGGCTCGCGACGTACGCGGCGTACTGGATCCGCGCCGAGATCCGGGAGTACGTGGTGCGGGCGTTCCGTGTCGTGCGGCTCGGCACGACCAAGAGCGAACGGCGCGCGCTCCGCGCGTACCGGAAGACGAAGAACACGGACGCCGCGTCGCTCGCGGCGGAGTCGGGGCTCAGCGAGGAGCGCGTGCGGATGCTCATCCCGCTCCTCGCCGCTCGCGAGGTGAGCCTCGATCAGAGCGTGCAGGACATGCCCCCCGCGATCGACCGCCTCGACGGCGGAGGACCGACACCCGAGGAGGAGGCGTCACGCGGCGAGATCGCGGAGCACGCGCGGGCGGCCGTCCAGCACGCGGTCGAGCTCCTCGACGAGCGCGAGCGCATGATCGTTCGTGCGCGGCTGATGCAGGAGGATCCGCCGACTCTCCAGGAGCTCGGCCAGAAGCTCGGGGTCAGCAAGGAGCGCGTCCGGCAGATCGAGGAGCGGGCCCGGACGAAGCTCCGGACCGAGCTTTCTGCCCTCGCCGACCTCGTGGCGTGATGTAGGAGAGCCCGAGCTCGGCCCTTTTGTCGCGAGGGCGGAGGCCGCCTGATAGCCTTCCAAGGCTGGGATGCGACGGACCGGATGGCTACTCGCGGTCGCCGTGCCGACCGCTCTCGCGGGGTGGATCGTCGCGCGGGCTCCACGCCCGGACGCGCTCTCCGCGCGTACGGCCGCGGCATCCTCCGCGAGCGCGCTCCCTTCGTCGCGACCGGCGGACAAGCCGCTCGTCCGGGAGCCGGACGACTCCCACGACGACGAGCGCTCCTTCGTCTTCCGCATGCCGTCGGGCGAGCCGACGGCGCTCTCCTGCGAGGAGGCGCGCGCGATCATCGACCAGGTCCGCGCGGGGCTCGCCTACGATCCCGAACACGTCGACGCGGCGGCGCTCGCGACGGGTGCGGCCGACTGGATCGATCCGCACGGCCTCCTCACCCTCGCCAAGGAGGCGCCCACCGCGCGCGCCATCCAGAAGGCAGCGCCCGAGCTCCTCGCCGACCTCGAAGGGCGTCGCCAGCGCGGCTGCAGCTCCGCGATGGTCCCGGGGGCCGCTCTCGCCGCCTGGGTCGAGGGCCTCCGCGACATGTTCGATCGCGGGCGCGCCGAGACGAGCACGCTCGCGGCGAACGAGGCCGCGCTCGAGCCGCTGCCCCCGTCGGGCGCCGCGCGCGAGATCGCCTCGGAAATCGGCAGGCGCGTCGGCGCGTTCGAGGCCGTCCACGGCGCGAAGGGTCGCGTCTTCGGCGACGCGGCGCGGAAGCGCTTCTTCCCCGCGCTCGACGCGAAGGGCTGGTCGAAGGTCGTCCTCGCCTCGGCCGTCCGCGCGTACGTGCCGCTCGTCGATCCGCACGGCGAGTGGGCGCCCTTCGACGAGGAGTCCAGGATCTACGAGGTCGATCTCGCCTCCCGGCCGCCGACCCGGCTCTGGTCGCGCGCGGTCCCCACCGCCGTCGGCGTCCGCGTCACCGAGAACGCGACGGCGCCGCTGGCCGTAGACGACGTCGTGCTCGCCGTCGGAAACGTGTCGACCGCCGGCCTGCCGCTCGAGCAGATCGACCAGCTCGGATTCGCGACGAGCGACCCGAAGGCGCCGCTGGCCGCCGTCGTGCTCCGGAAGGGCGTGCTCACGACCCTCGAGCTCGCGAAGCCGGAGGAGCCCGCGCTCTCGCCCAGGCCCGCTCCGACCGGCCTGCCGACGGAGCGCATCGCGTTCGGGGACGGCGACGTGCTCGTCATCGACATCGAGGACGTCCGCGACGATCTCGGCGAGGAGCTCGCGACCCGCATCGCCGCCGAGCGCGAGGCGCAGCCCCGAAAGCTCGTCGGCCTCGTCCTCGACCTTCGAGGCAACGGCGGCGGCTCGACGGACGGCGCCCTGGGCGCCCTCTCGCTCTTCCTCCCGAGCGCGCCCCTCTTCGCGATGAAGCGGCGCGACGGCACCGTGGAGATCGACCGCGCTCCCGTCCCGCGTGACCGCGACCTCTGGACCGGGCCCGTCGCGACGTTCGTCGACGGGACGACGGCGAGCGCCGCGGAGATGATCGCGGGGGCGCTCGCGGCCTACAAGCGCGGGCCGAGCGTCGGGACGCCGACCTTCGGCAAGGGGTGCGCGCAGGAGTACGTCGACGACGACGCCCACGCGGGGGTCCTCCGCCTCACGACCTTGGTCTACGCCCTCCCGGACGGCGCGCCCGTGCAGCGCGTCGGGCTCGTCCCGAACGTCCGGTTCCCGTTCGCGTCGACGGAGAGCGGCTCGCAGGAGCGCGAGGCGAAGCTCGCCCACGCCGCGCCGCCGTGGCGCGGCCCGGACCTCCGCGACAAGGCGAAGCCGACCGTCGAGGTGTCCTGGCCCACCCATGCGGGCAACGTCGGCACCTGCCGCGAAGCCGACGTCTGCAGGGCGCTCCGCGCGCTCGGTACCGGCAAGCGGAGCGCCGTGGCGAAGGCGCCCAAGTAGGAGTCAGTCGAAGAGGCCGCGCGCGGTCGCCACCGCGAGAGCGCTCTCGAGCGCCACGTAGCCTGCGGGCGCGCCCTCGCGGAGGGATGTGCCGCCGAAGAGCGCCTCGAGCAGCTGCCGGGTCGCGGGCTCTTCTGCCGCCCGCCGGAACGCGCCGAGGAGCGACGCGCGGACGGGGGCGGGCATCTCCTTCTGCACGGCGACCACGTCAGGCGGGATCGCGCCGAAGGTGGCGAGGACACGGAACGGCGTCCCCGTGATCTGCATCCACGCGCCGGACGACACCGCGCCGTCCGCATCCCGCTGCGCGTGCGTCCCGACGACGTCGCAGGCGCCCTCTGCGAGCGCCTCGAGCGCAGCGCGGTGCGACCCGTGGAATTGCTCCGTTCGGAAGAGGGTCCGCGGATCGACGCCGACGAGAGCGAGCTTCACGCGAGGCATCACGAACCCCGCCGCGCTCCACGGGTCGACCCACCCGGCGCGCACCCCTCGCAGCTCGTCGACGGACTCGATCACCGAGTCCTCGCGGACGACGAGCGCGGACTCGTACCCCTTGCCGGCGCCGCCGCGATCGATCGCCCCGAGCGGATCCACCTGGGTCGACGTCCGGACGAACACGATCGGCGGAAGCCACGCCGCCTCGAGCGCGCCGGCCTTCACCTTGTCGGCGAGCTCGCCGTAGGTCGCGCTCAGATCGGCCGTGAGGTCGAGCCCGCCGAGCCCCGCGATGGTCGCTGCGAGCTCGTCGACGTGGCCGGCGATCTCCGACCGCGACGACGGCGCGACGAGACCGAAGCGAACGCGCGGGGAGGACACTCGAGGACGTTCTAGCCCGGCGGACGGACGAGATCGAGGACCAGCTTCGTCACGAGCGCGGCCACGACCGCGAGGACGACGATGCGGACGAAGCGGTCGCCTCGCTTCACGGCGAGACGCGCGCCGACGAAGGCCCCCGACGCGTTCGCGAGCGCCATCGGGAGGGCGATCCCCCACTCCACCGTTCCGCGGTAGGTGAAGAGCGCGAGCGCGGCCAGATTGGAGGCGAGGTTCACGACCTTCGCGTTCCCCGATGCGCGCGTGAGCGTGTCCCCGAACACGAGGACGAACGCGACGATGAGCATCGAGCCCACGCCAGGCCCGAAGAACCCGTCGTAGAAGCCGAGCAGACACGCGATGGGGACGAGCGCCTTCATCGCCCACGCGTGCGGCTGCCCGTGGGTCGGCTTGCGAGGCCACGCCACGATCCCCGCGGCGAGGAGGAGGAGGACGATGATCAGGGGCCGGAGCGGCTCAGGCCGGATCATCAGCAGCACACGTGCCCCCGCGAGGGAGCCGAGGAAGCCGCACACGAAGCCGAGCGGCGCTCGCGACCGGTCGATCCCTCCGCGGGACCAGAACGACGCGAAGGACGAGACGGCGCCGAACGCCGCCTGCCCCTTGTTCGTCGCGAGCGCCACGGGAACCGGCAGACCAGCCGCGAGCAGCGAGGGCACCGTCACGAGGCCTCCGCCGCCGGCGATCGCATCCACGAGACCCGCGCCGAACGCGGCGAGGGCGAGGAGTCCGAGCGTGGGCAGGCTCACCATGCGAGGCGGCGTCCAGTACCCCGGCCGTCGTCGGCGGACAACGGCTTGCCGTGCAGCGCGGAATCCGCACGGCGCCGCGTCAGCCTCCTGACGACCGCGAGCGCCTCGATCCGCACGGCGGGACGCGGTGTCGTGCGACGCCCCTCCAAATGCACGGATTCTTCGTCGATCGCGCATGGCACGCCACCTGCTCGAACGGCCGCGACATGAAGCTCGGGCTCGCTCCCCTCACGGCGATCGTCGCGATCGTCCTCGGCGCCTTCCCCCTCGCCTGCTCGTCCTCCTCGACGGAGTCGGCGACCCGACCGCCAGCCGTCGAGGAAGCGCCGGCCGAGACGACGCCCGCCGAGACGTGCGCCGACGGTACCTACCGCACGCTCGAAGGGACGTGTGCGCGCTTCCCGACGGTGGCGATCGCGCGCTCGGCGGTCGCGATCACCCCGGCGCGCGATCACCACACGACGCTCGTTCGCGAGACGGCGGACGGCCCGTACCTCTACGTCTTCGGCGGCACCGACGCCTGGAAGACGAACCACGACGACATCCAGCGCGCGAAGATCGCGCCGGACGGGACGCTCGGCGCCTTCGAGGTCGTCGGGAGGCTTCCGGCCGGCCGCGCCGGGCACTGCATGGTCGATCTCGGCGACCGCGTCTTCCTCGGAGGCGGCATCCTCGGGCGCGCGCCCAGCGTGACCACGCTGCTCGTCCCGCTCGGCCCCGACGGCAAGGTGGGCGAAGCCGTGGCCGGGCCGAACCTCCCCCTCCCCGTGCTCCACCTCACGTGCGACCGGCAGGGCGACTTCCTCTACGCCGTCGGGGGACGGGGCAAGGACAACCGGAGCACGCGCATGAGCGCACGGCTCCACATCGTACCGGGCGGGGTCGACGGCGCGTTCATGCCCCAGACCGAGCTCACGCCCGATCGGAGCCACCACGCGAGCTTCGTCCGCGGGCGCCGCCTCTACGTCGTCGGCGGGCTCACGGGCTCCGCCATGGGCGACTACGACGAGCACGCCGACGTGATCTCGGCGCCGATCGACGACGCCGGGTCGCTCGGCGCCTGGGAGCCCGCCGGTAAGCTCCCTGCCGGCCTCTCCGTCAGCTCGGCGCTCCTCAGGGACGACGCGGTCTACGTCGTCGGCGGGCTCGAGACGGGCGGCTTCACGACCACCGTGCGGCGCGCTACCTTCGGCGCGGACGGGACGCTCACGCCCTTCGTGACGTCGAACGCGAGCCTTCCGGACGCGCGCGGACACGTGCACCAGCTCCCTCAGTGGGGCTCGTTCTTCTACTCGGTCGGCGGAAAGAACGATCGCGAGGAGTCGCTCTCGACGGTCGACATCGGGAGGTTCGAATGAGAGGTTTCGTCATCGTCGGCTTCGTCCTCGGCTTCGTCGTGGCAGCGTGCCGCGGCGAGCAGGAGCTTCGGGACGACTGCCCGACCGCAGGCCAAGCCTGCCCGGCGTGCACGACCGACGCCGACTGCGAGATCGTGTCGAACACGTGCCTCGAGACGGCGTCGTGCACCTCGCGAACGCGCGAACCTCCGCTCGTCGTCGCCCACCTCGGATGCAACTTGGAGTACGACCTTCCGCCGGCCGAGCGGTGCGGATGCGTCGCCGGCGTGTGTCGCTCGCGCTAGCTCACCAGAGGCCGCCGAGCGTGAGCTGGGCGCCGCCCTCCGGCAGGGTCACCGCGCCGAGGTGCACCGGGCGCGTCTCCTTGGTGCGGTGGACGTGGGGGACGATGACGCCCACGGTCCCGCCCGCGAGCGCGCCGGCGATGACGTCGGTGGGGAAGTGCGCGCCCGAGTCGACGCGCTCGCGCGCGACGAACGTCGTGAGCGCGAGGCCGCCGGCGAGCGTGAGCCACGGCCGGATCGACTTCGGCGCGCGCGCGAAGGCGAGATAGGTCGCGGTCGACGCGACAGCGGCGACGATCGAGGTGTGGCCGGAGAAGAACGAGAGCGCGCTGTCGGTCGCGGAGATGTCGGGAGCGTTCGGGCCGAACTGCTCACGGAGGCGCTGCTGCTGCGCGTAGGCCGTCGGTCGCGGGCGACGCACGGAGATCTTCGCGAGGTTCGTCACCGCCAGCGTGACCGTGAGCGACTCCGCGTAGAGGAAGGCGTCGTTGACCGAGGCGTGCCAGTCCTCCCGGAAGCCCGACACGATCGGATCGATGACCGCAAAGGCGACGGCGGCGTAGAGGCCGATGTTGGACCGGGTCGACGCGGACGAGTCGAACTGCTCCTTCACGACGGCGCGATCCATCGCGATGAGGCGCGAGGCGTCGACGGGCTGCTGCGGCTTCAGCTCGCCGGTCCCGATGATCAGCTCGGTGAGGATCGCGAAGCTCCCGCTGAGGCCGATCAGGGCGCCGTCGGCGAGCGGATCGATCTCGAAGGGCCGGAGGTGGAACGGGGTCGGCGGCTTCTTGGCCGGGTCCTCGGTCGGCGGCGGCGAA
>JALHPN010000197.1 GCA_022842465.1 Polyangiaceae bacterium
CTGACGCTCCCGGCGATCCGCCGGGAGCTGCTGCTCCATCTCGCTGCGCCTTGTCCGCGATGCGGCCTGAAGGTGAGGACGCTCGCACCACCATGAGAAGTGACTAAGTAGTGCTAGGGCGTGTCCCTGAACTCTCTCAGGCTCTCCCCCGTGCCCGTGCCCGTGCCCGTGCCCGTGCCCGTGCCCGGCGATGGAGGCCTCGAAGTCGCCGGCGCGGTGCAACGGTGGGTGCAACAACGCAGTTAGGTGACGTTCCTGCCTAGGCACATGGGTGACGGCAGGTGGGGTCGGGGACGTGGCTCGCGCTCGATCCGCGCGCTCGATGCTGGGCAGCATCGCGCCCCTCGGGCACGGGCACGGGCACGGGCACGGGCAAGAAGGAGCGGAGCCCTGGATTCAGGGACACACCCTAGAGCCGCCGCAGCGGCGTGAGCCGACCGCCCGCCCCCGCGCCCACGGCGGCGGAGACGAGGCCCTCCGCCCGGACGGGCTCGAGCCCGGCGTCGCCGCCTCGCGACAAGTGCCCCACGATCGCCTGCACCGGCGCGCTCGTCCGCGAGGCGACGGCGACCCCACGGAGGGGGAGCTCGCCGGAGACCGACGCGGCGCCGACGATCGACCACGTCTCGCCGTCCGTCGAGGACTGCGCGATCACGTGCGTGGCGACGAGGCCTCTCGCGAGGACCTTCGCGGGCTCGATGTGGAGCCGGAAGAATGCGTGCGATTCGAGGCTCGACCCGTCGCCGCCGGCGTCGAGCGAGCGCACGGTCGTCGGTCCGCCGCGCCTCGACCGCACGACGAGCCGAGGAGCGCCCTCGTCCAGGGGGCGGCAGACGGAGGCGTGAGGCGCATCGGCATCGGCGCTCGCGCGAGCCATGAGACACGTCTGCGCGAGCGGCTCGACGTGCGAGCTCGCCACCGAGAAGAGCGCCGCCCAGGTCTCGCGCGCGCTCGTGTCGCCCCGCCCGTGGGCGAAGAAGACGCTGTCGTGCTCCCCGCCGAGGTCTCCCGAGGACGCGTCGACGAGCGCGAAGGACCCCGGCGCGCCCTCTCGTACGTTCGGCCCCTGCCACGCGAGTGCCGGCCGGGGGGCTGGGACCGACCAACCGTCGACGTCGGCGTTGACGGCGTCCGTCGCGAGGAGCTGGGCGCCGCTCCGTCGCGCCTCGAAGAAGTCCTGCTCGGAGTCGAGGCCGCCGACGATGCCGCCGAAGTACACCCGCGCGACGAGGCCACGCGCGCGGACCTGCGTTGCGCGCGCGCGCTCTTCGAAGGAGAGGTTCACGAACCCGACGTGGGCGCGCCGCGGGTCGTCGTACGCCTCGACCGGGCAGGTCGCGTCCGCGTTCGGGGCGACGAACGCGAGACGTCCGCCGTCTTCGGCGTACCGCGAGACCGCGCTCGCGGGCGCGCACGACGTCCCGCCGGTGATCGCGACGAGGATCTTGCCGCGGAGCTCGCGACCCGTCGGGAACGTGCAGGGGCTCGCGACCGCCTCCCTCACCGAGCCCGCGCCGGGGCAATGGGCGACGAGATCCTCCGGAGCGGCGATCACGTCACGACCGAGGGCTCGCGCGAGCGCGGCGTCGAGGTCGGCCGGGGCGTGGCCCGGCCCGAAGGCGCTCTTCACGTCGACGAAGAGCGTGAGGACGTCGTGCTCCGGGACGGCGCGATGGAACGCGGCGAGGGCGCCGAGGCAGGCGTCGAGCGTGGCGCACGAGCTCGACCGTGCGAGGGGGATGTCCTCGTGGAAGACCATCCAGTCGCCGGCGAGCGCCGCCGTCCCGGCGCGTGACGTGTGGATGTCGAGCTCGAGGCTCCGGACGCCGTGCCACACGAGCTGATCGAGGAGCGGCTCGCGTCGCGCGTACGCGTTGTGGATCGTCCGCTGGACGACGCGATCGTAGGGGACCTCGAGCCGCGTGGGGGCCGCGGCCGCGACCGCGTCTCCCACCAGCTCGAGCCCTCGAGGCTGAACTTCAGCGGTCGCGCCGGCGGCGACGAGCGCCACCGCCACCCATTCCCTCCGCACCGACGCATCGTAGCAGTCAGCCTCGCTGCTCCAAGGCGGGCGCAAGGGCGCCACACGCGTCCGACCTTCGCGCACAAGCCGCGTACGCGGATGAGCTGACGGAGCTTGACGGCCCCGGGCGGGAGCGGCAAGGAAGGGGGAAATGCTCTCCGACGCGCTCCGCCAGCAGTTCGACGACCTCGTGAAGAAGAACAAGGTCGTCCTCTTCATGAAGGGCAACAAGCACTTCCCCCAGTGCGGGTTCTCCGCGCAGGTGATCGGCATCCTCAAGGAGACCGGCGTCCCCTTCGAGACCGTGAACGTGCTCTCCGACCCCGCCGTCCGCGACGGGATCAAGGAGTACTCGAGCTGGCCGACGATCCCGCAGCTCTACGTGGGCGGCGAGTTCCTCGGCGGCTGCGACATCGTGAAGGAGCTCCATGCGACCGGAGAGCTCCACGCGAAGCTCGGCGTCGAGGTGAAGAAAGTCGAGCCGCCGAAGGTCACGATCGAGGACGGCGCCGCCAAGGCGATCAAGGCCGCCGACGAGGGCAACGGCGAGCAGCTCCGTCTCGAGATCGGCCCCCAGTTCCAGTACGACTTCTACTTTGGCCCGAAGAAGGCGGGCGACGTCGAGGTCCAGTCGAACGGCGTGACGATCCTCTTCGACGCGGCGAGCGCGAAGAAGGCGAACGGCCTCCGCGTCGCCTGGGTCGAGACGCCCGACGGCGGCGCCTTCCGGATCGACAACCCGAACGAGCCCGCGCGCGTGAAGAGCCTGTCCGTCGTCGAGCTGAAGGGCTGGATGGACCAGGGCAAGGCGTTCGAGCTCGTCGACGTCCGCGGCGAGGACGAGCGGCGCGTCGCGAAGATCGACGCAGCCCGCGCGCTCGACGCCGCGGGAGAGAAGCACCTCGCGGGCCTCGCGAAGGACACCCCGATCGTCTTCCAGTGCCACCACGGCATGCGCAGCCGCGCCGCCGCCGAGCGGTTCCTCGCCGAGGGCTACACGAACGTCTACAACCTCGAGGGCGGGATCGAGGCGTGGAGCACGAAGGTCGACCCGAAGGTGGCGCGGTACTGATGAGCACCGAAGCGGCCATCAAGACGGCCATCCTCGCGAAGATCCCGGACGCGAACGTCGTCGTCGCGCCCGGTTCGGGCGGTCACTTCACGATCGAGGTCGTGTCGCCCGTCTTCGCGGGCAAGGGCATGCTCGAGAGCCAGCGGCTCGTCTACGGCGCCATCGCGCACCTGATGGCGGGCGCCGGCGCTCCGGTCCACGCCGTCGACAAGCTCACGACGAAGACGCCCTGAGCGCCGCGCCTCAGCGGCGGGCCGGCATCCGACCCATGATGTGAGGGGTCGGCTCGTCCTTCGTCGGGCGCTCGACGGGCGGCGGCGTGATGACGGGCTCGATCTCGCCCATGACGTGGGGCTGCGGCTCGTCGACGTGCTCGGGAGGGAGCGCGACCATCGCGCCTTGCACCGGCGCATGGCGAACGAGCGTGCAGGTCGGTTGCGCCCTCAGCGCCGTCACGGCCGCCGCGGCCATCGCGCCCGCGGAGGCGACCGCGAGAGCGAGCTTCTTCCGTCGCTTCTTCGTGACGCCGACGGGACAATCGCGGGTCATGATCGTCCCGTCGGCGCGCTGATAGTAGCGGACGCAGAGCTCGCCGCTGGCCTTCGCCGCGAGGAGCGACTCGGCCTCCTCGCGCGGCATCGCCGAGAGGTTGAAGACGTTCTTCTCGCAGGCGAGGCAGAATCGGACGCGCTCGTCGCCGAGCATGTCCTCCCACTTCGCCGAGCAGGGGCTCGCGACCTTCACCTGGTCGAGGAGCGGGAGGGCGCGCTTGCCGGACCCTTCGAGCCGACGTCGCACATCCTCCGCCTCCTTCGCGAGGGCGCTCTCCTCGGCGCGCACCTTCTCGAGCTCGGCCCCGAACGCGCGGAGCCGCGCGATCTCGGCCTCGAGCTGGGTCAGTCGTTCACGCAGTGCGTCGAGGTCCTGGCGGTAGGGCGCGCTCACGAGAGGCTTCTACGGGCCTCCGCCGGAGAGGATCTACGCCGGCCGCCCCGTCAGTTCGCGGCGGCCGAGGCCGCGCGCTCTTCCGGCTCGGCGTAGAGCGCGTCGATCGCGCCCTTGTACTTCTCGTTCACGACCTTGCGCTTCACCTTCAAGGTGGGCGTGAGCTCGCCGCCGTCGATCGTGAACTCGCTCGCGACGATCTCGAATTTCTTGATCGTCTGCACGCGCGCCAGCGTCGCGTTGACCGCGTCGATCTGCTTCCGGAGGTGCCGCTGGAACGCCGCGCAGGCCGCGGCCTCGACCGGGTTGGTCGCCGCGCTCCCGGCGGCCTTCGCCTCGGCCGCGATCTTCTCGGGATCGAGGGTGAGGAGCGCGGCGAGGTATTTCCGACGGTCTCCGACGACGACCGCCTGCGCCACGACCGGGATCCCCTTGAGGAGCCCCTCGATCACCTGCGGCGCGATGTTCTCTCCGCCCGCGGTGATGAGGATGTCCTTCTTGCGGTCGGTGACCTGGAGGAACCCGTCGGCGTCGATCGTCCCGATGTCGCCGGAGTGGAGCCAGCCCTCGTCGTCGAGCGCGCTCTTCGTCGCCTCGGCGTCCTTCAGGTAGCCCTTGAAGACGTGCTGGCCGCGCATGCAGATTTCGCCGTCCTCGGCGATCTTGATCTCGGCCCCGGGGATGCAGACGCCGCACTTCCCGGTCTTGTAGCGATCGGGCGGGGAGTACGTGGCGGGGCCGGTGCACTCGCTCATGCCGTAGACCTCGAGGATCGGCAGGCCGAGCGAGAGGAAGAACTCGAGCGTGTCGCGCGAGATGGGCGCCGCGCTGGTCACGCAGATCTTCGCGCGGTCGAGGCCGAGCCGCTGGCGCACCTTGTCGAAGACGAGCTTCTTCGCGACGGGGTAGAGGAGCGGCTTCGGCTCCTTCCGCTGCTCCGCGTAGCCTCCGGCGAGCCCCTGCTTCTTCGCCCAGGCGACGAGCTTCTTCCGGATCGGAGGCGCGGCGGCGCCGGCGGCCTGCATCTTCGCCTGGATCTTCTCCCAGACGCGGGGAACGCCGAGGAAGATCGTCGGACGCACCTCCGAGAGCACTTCGGGGAGCTTGTCGAGGCTCTCCGCGAAGTAGACGAGCGAGCCCATCGCCATCGGTCCGTGGACGGTGAGCATCTGCTCGGCGATGTGGCTCAGCGGAAGGTAGCTGACCGTGACGTCGTCGGCGCCGAAGTCGAGCATCGAGATCATCGTCTGCGCCGTCCACGTCAGGTTCCGGTGCGTCATCATCACCGCCTTCGGCTCGCCGGTCGTGCCGGAGGTGTAGATGAGCGTGCAGACGTCGTCGGGCTTCTGCGCGGCGAGGCGCCGGTCGAGCTCGGCGCCGCCTTCGCCGTCCCCCTTCGCGAGGAACTCGTCCCAAGAGAGGACCTCGAGCTTGCCGGCGCCCGCGCCGGGCTTCGGTTTGCCCACCATCTGCACGACGACGTCGAGCCGAGGCAGCGCGGCCTTCTCCGCGACGAACTTCGCGACCTGCTCCGCCGTGTCGGCGAAGGCGACCTTGGCCTCGCAGTGGTCGGTGATGTACCGGACCTGCGCCGGGCTGTTCGTCGTGTAGATCCCCGCAGGCATCGCGCCGGCGAAGATCGCGGCCACGTCGGCGACGAGCCACTCCGGCGAGTTCACCCCGATGAGGCTCACGCCCTGTCCGGGCTGGACGCCGAGCGCGATGAGGGCGCGCGCTCCGCGCATCGCGTCGCGCTCGTACTCGCGCCAGGTCGTCGTGCGCCAGGCGCCGCCCCGCTTCACGCGCAGCGCGGGGCGATCGCCGAACCGCTTCACCGTCGAACCGAGCACCTCGTGCACCGTCGTCGCCATGCGGGGCAGCATAGCGAACGCCGCGGCTGTGCTCAGCTCGAGCGCGCGCTCGTCAGCCGAATCGCTGGTCGAGGCCCTTCGCGAGATCACGCGCTGCGTCGAAGAGGCGGTCGACGGCGCGCTCGAGCGGACGCGACGCTTCGGGAGACGTCAGGGCGAGCGCCACGAGCTCCGCGTGAACGGCGCCTTCGAGCTCGGCGAAGTGGAAGAGCTTGGCCTCCTCGAGCCGATACCGGAGCTGCGCCCAGTCGGGCGTGAGGGCGCGGAGGTCGGCCGCGAGCTGCTCGAGCGCGCGAAGCGACGCGTGCACCCATGCGTAGATCCCGCGGAGGTAGTCGGCGAGGGGACCATCGGGGACGAGCGCGCGGTGGACGCGCGCGTCCGTCGCCGCGTCGTGGAGGCGGGTGAGCGCCTCACCCACCCGTCCGAGCTCGCCAACGCGGGCGCCGAGGACGGTGAGGGCCGCGCGCGCGGACGGGTCCCAGGGCGTGTGCGCGATCGCGCGCTCGAGCGCGGCGAGGGAGACGGCCATGTTCAGGTGCTCCTCGCCGATCTCGTCGAGGAAGAGGTTGGCGTCGAGCCATGTGACGTCGCCGAGCGGCATCGCGCGGAGCCGCACGTGCGACTCGCCGCTTCCGCGACGGGCCGGCGGATCGGTCAATCGCTTCCCCCGAGGGGGCGGCAGCGTCTTGGGCATCGAGGAGGGGGCCGAGAAGAACGGGCTCGACCCATGACGCTTCGGCGGAGGGGGAGGGAGCATGGCGGTGGGTCCGAGGGGGTCATACGGGCGAGGTGAGACGTTCTCCCCTCGAAATTCGGTCGAAAGGTGGCGGACCGCGGCGACAGGGCTCACCATTCAGGGAGGGGGTGAGGTCTTGGCCCTCTCTCAATCGATTCTCGAAGCTTTTTCGGTCGTCGTTCTGGCCGCCGTCGCGCTCAGCCCGGGCGGGGACGGGCGCGCGGTCACGTCTCTTCCGTCGGGCATCGCCGCGACCACGTCGCAGGAGCCGCGCTCCGCGCCGTCGCCCTCGACGGGCGAGGTCGACGCTGCGCCGTCGCCCACGGCGGGCGTGTGCGGCGAGGGCATGATCCTCGTCGAGGGCGACTACTGCCCCGACGTCGAGCAGACGTGCACGAAGTGGGTCGGTGATCCGCCGCCGTACGAGCACGTGCGATGTGCCGAGTACGCGAAGCCGGTGAAGTGCAAGGTCGGAAAGCAACCGCGCCGCTTCTGCATCGATCGCGACGAGTACGTCGAGCCGGACCCGAACGGTGGCGACCCGCGCGATGCGCTCCCCGTGATCGGCAAGAAGTGGGGCGAGGCCCAGGCGATCTGCCAGGCGCGCGGCGCGCGCCTCTGCAAGGAGAGCGAGTGGGAGTTCGCGTGCGAAGGGCCAGAGTCGAGCCCGTATCCTTACGGGTGGAAGCGCGAGCCCGGCACGTGCAACCACGATCGGACGGACCTCGGTGGCGCCGAGGACAAGCTGAAGGACCACCGCCATCCGGCGAGCTCCCATCCGGGCTGCACGAGCCCGTTCGGCGTGCACCACATGACGGGTAACGTCGACGAGTGGGCCGAGCGCGAGGGGATGGCGGCGCCGAATCGCTCGGCGCTGCGTGGCGGCTGGTGGCTGCCGGGACGGAATCGATGCCGCGCCGCGACGCTGGCGCACGACGAGACGTATTCCGGAAAGCAGGTCGGCTTCCGCTGCTGCAAGGACGCGCCCGCCCCCTGACGCGTCCCTACGACGAGAGCATCGCTTCGATCGCCGTCGCGTCCGACTCGCGCCCGAGCTCGCGGGCGGTGCGCGCGTAGCGCTCGAGCTCCTCGCGGCCGAAGACGGCGCGCGCGCGGTCGAGCAGGGCGAGCAGCTCGGCCCACTGGCCCTCGAGGAGGAGCGCGTAGGCGAGGAGGCGTGTCCCGGCCTCACGCGTCTCGGGCGGCGCCTCCTCCGAGAGCGCAGGCTTCACCGCGCGTATCGCGGCCCGGCCGTCTTCGCGTTCGAGCGCGCGATACGCCTCTGCCATCGCCTCCGCGGGATCCGCAGGGTACGTCATCGGCACGAAGGGCTCGGGCTCGCGCCGCTCGTTCTCGTCTGCGGGCTCGGCCGGCGGCTTCGGCTCCTCGTCCTGCACCGCGTCGAGCGCGCGGAGGGCCTGGATGTTCCGGAAGGCGAAGAGCCCGGCGAGGAACCCGAGCCACACGGCGTGGTGCTTGACGGCCCACGCGAGCCCCGCGGTCGCGACGAGGATCGAGACGTAGCGGGCGGGCCGCTCCCCGCGGTTCTTCGTGACGAGGTGGAGCAGCGAGCGCATCACGTTGCCGCCGTCGAGCGGCAGGAGCGGAATGAGGTTGATGATGCCCCAGACGACGTTGATCTGGCGGGCGAGGCCGGCCGCCGTCGCCACCCACTCGTTCTGCGGCGTCCAGCCGTACGCGAAGGCGACCGTGATCGCGACGGCGATGAGGAGCCCCGCGATCGGCCCCGCGACGCTGACGACGATGCTCTTCACGTGACCGATCGGGCGCCCCGCCGTCCAGGACGTCGTGCCGCCCATCCCGTGGAGATCGATCTGCGGCGACAGCCCGAAGAGGATGCCCGCGAACGCGTGGCCGAGCTCGTGGACGAGGACGGAGACGAAGACCACGCCGATCCAGATGAGGACGACCCGAGGGTTCTGGATGTCGCCGCCCGAGAGGAGCAGCGCCGTCAGCCAGAACCACGGATGGATCCGGACCGGGATGCGACCGAGCCGGAAGGTCACGACCCCTCCCGGAGCGAGGGCTCGCGAGACGGCGCGACGGGCGCCGTCACGGAATGATCTTCCGGATCTTGGCGACGATGTCCCCGACCGGCGTCGTCTTCGGGAAGTAGTGACACGCGCCGAGCACGAGCGCCTGCGTGACGTCCTGCGCGCTGTGGCGCGCCGACACGAACATGATCGGAACGCGCTTCGTCACCGGGTTGCCGCGCAGGATCTTCGCCAGCGTGAAGCCGTCGACGCGCGGCATCATCACGTCGCAGACGACCATCGCCGGCGGCTGGATGCCGGCGGTCATCTCGACCGCCTCCATCCCGTCCTTCGCCTCGAGGATGTCGTAGAAGGGCTCGAGGGCAGCTCGGAGCTTCGCGCGCATCGCCGCGTCGTCGTCGACGAGCATGACGGTCTTTCGCGCGACGCTCGACCTCGGCGCAGGTGCGCTCACCTTGCCGAATGCGCCGCCCGCGACGGCATGGGCCTCCGTGAGCGCGTCGCGCACGTTCGAAGGGCGCTGGCTCGGGGTCCCCGGGGCACCCGGGCGACCGGACACCGGGGGCGTGGTGGCGCTGGGCGGTGCGGCGGTGGGCGGGCGTTTCGGCGTGTTGCTCATGGGCGAATGACCAGGGGAAGGATAGCACCGCACCGAGCAAGCACACATGCCTAGCGCGTGAAGGCAGCGATCGCGTCGGCCGCGCCGTCGAGCGCGCGTTCCTGGGCGTCTGGGCGCCCTCGCTTCGGGACGGCGAGGGAGTGATCGCCGTCCGGCACGACGTGGAGCGACGCACGGGGGAGCTTCCCGCAGAGGCGCTTCAGCTCCGCTGCGGTGCCGAAGGGGTCACGGGCTCCCTGGACGAAGAGCATCCGGAACGGCACGTCCGGCAGGTGCGCGTCGCGCCGCGCGCGCGGCTTACCGGGTGGATGCAGCGGGTAGCCCAGGAAGACGAGCCCGGCGAGCTGTAGGCCTCCGTCTGCGGCGGCGACCTGCGAGACGATCCGACCGCCCATCGACTTGCCGCCGCAGTAGAACGCTCGGTTCGAGAGGCCCGAGCGCGCACGGACCGCGCCGATCGCCGCGCGCCAGGTCGCCTCTAGGACGTCGTTCCGATCCGGCAGCTTCTTCCCGCGTGCGGTGTAGAGGAAGTCGAACGTCACCACGTCGATGCCGCGCGCCGCGAGCCTCGTCGCGATGTCGACCATGAAGGGATGGCTCTGCGGCGCGCCTGCGCCGTGCGCCAGGAGAAGGGTGACCTCACGCGGCTCGGCGGCGCGGTACACGGTCCCGGACGTCGCGCCGCTCGCGCCGACGTCGAAGGAGAACGTCTCGCGTGTCTTCTTCCTCGCCGCCACGCCTGGAAGGGTACCTCAGAGCGCGCGCACCCACGTGACCCACGCGGCGTTGGCCTGCGCCGTCGTCTGGCCCGTCACGGCCGCGAACGCCTTCTCCCCGGTCGGATCGTTCGCGACGTCGTCGCGCCATCGCTGGTAGAAGGGCCAGAGCTGGCTCTTCGCGTCGAGCCAGAGGCACACGTAGCGGGCCATGGCGTAGTGGAGGTCCTCGTCGTCGCCGCGGAAGGTTTCGTCGCTCATCGCGAAGAGGCCCTCGAGCGTCGGCATCGCCTTCTCTCGCATGTGGAGCGCGCGGAGGACGCGCGGGTGACGCCAGTTCTTCACGCCGTGGATCTCCCCCGGCTTCGGGAGGACGGGCCCTTCGAAGACGGACGCGATGCCCTCGTTCAGCCACGTCGGCGCTCGAGGGAAGTCCGCCTCCACGAGCGGGTGAACGAGCTCGTGCGTCAGCGTGCCGAGGCCGAGGCCGGCGTTCATCACCATGTAGCGCTTCCCGGGCTCGTAGAACCCGTAGTGCGCGATGCACGGTGCGCCGTACGTCTGCTTGCAGAAGCTCTCGTACGAGGCGCCCTTGCCGAAGAGGTAGACGGTGATGGCGCGCTCGGGCTTCGTCCCGAAGCGCCCGTTGAGGAACGCGTTCATCGCGCGGTCGACGAGCGCCACGCTCTCCCTGAACGCGGGCCCGCGCCAGTCGCTGGCGCCCACGAGCACGAACACGTCCGAGACGACGGTGACGGGCGTCTTGTCGCCGAGCTCCCTCTTGGCCGCGCCGATGCGCGCCTCGCGATCGGTTGGGAGGTCGTAGGTGGGGGCGGGCGGCTCGGTCGGGGGTGCGGAGGCGGCGGGCGCCGCAGAAGGTGCCTCGTTCGAGGCGATGGACTTCGCGATCGGGGAGCCGCGCGCGGTGGAGGGTGCCGCCGATCCTGCGCATCCCGTCCCCGCCGAGGGCGGCGCGAGGGAGGCGAGGGCGAGGAGGACGACACCGACCGACAAGCGGGGAGGGGATGCGTGGGCGGACATGCGGCGGTTCTCGTCGCGCGAGCGTGGCGGATCGTGACGAAGGTCAGGCCGCCGCCAGGCGCTCGGGCAACGTGAACTCGTACGTCGCACCCTGGAGTCCGATCTCGACGACCCGATCCCAGTAGCGAGCGCCGACGGCGACGGCCCCTCGCTCGGCGAACGGGAGGCGCTTCGTGACCCGCCCGATCCGCCGCACGATGCGCTTCACCATCGGCAGCGCGTACCGATAGGTCGACCGCGGAACGTCGAGATCGTCGGCGAGCGCGTCGCCGATGAGCTCGCGGCAGACGAGGCGGCCGAAGGTCGCCTTGCGGTGCGCCTCTTTCACCTGCGCCGGCGTCACCGCTCCGTCGAACGACGCGTCGAAGAGGGCCCGGGTGAGGTCGCGCGAGTCCTGATCGGGTCGCCCCATGGTGACCTCGATCAGCTTCGCGAGCCGCATCCCGTCGGACTCGCACGTCGGCAGGATGTCGGGGTGCACGCCGATCACCCGGCCGACCCAGCGCCAGAGATGGGTGTAATCATCACCTTCTCCTGGCGTGAGCTCCATCCCGAGGCGCCGGAGGCCGTCGAGGATGGCGACGCTGAAGAGCAGCGTCGTACCCGCCATGTCGTGCTGGTTCACCGGCGCACCCCAGGCGCGCTCGTTCCACCGATCGCTCTTCACGAGCATGCGCCTCACCTGCGCGTGGATGAGGCGGACCTTCAGCGTGATCTGCCAGCCGTCGGCGAACGGCCGCATGCCGCCGGGGCGGGAGACGGCCTGGACGAAGCGCGCCGTCTCGTTGAGGCGTCGCGTCGCCTGCTCCTTGAGCCGGCCGGAGAAGACGAGCGGCTTGTTGCCTCCCGGCGAGGCATAGCCGAGGACGAGCGATCGCGCCCCGAGCACCATCCCGGCGAGGACGCCCGCGCGGAGGAAGACCTCGCCTCCGCGCGTGCACGTGTCCCAGTCGACCCACGGGGGCACGTCCTCCGCTTCTTCGATCAGCGCGCGGAGAGCGGCGGGGGCCGCGGGGATCGCGCGTGCGCCTCCGCGGAGGCCCTCTTCGAAGAGGCGCCAGCCCTCGCCCTTCGGGAGCGCCTCGATCGACTCCACCGCCGCGTCCCCGGCGGGGTCGGTCCGCCAGAGGAAGGGGCCGACGCGGTCCACCCGATCCCCGAAGAGGCGTCTCGCCTCGGGGAGGTTCACGTAGCGGCTAGGGTAAGCGCCCTCCACGTGGTGATGATGGCACGCGCGGCCCGACCTCGCGAGCCGGCCTTTGACCTCAGCGCGTCACGGCGCGCACGCGCTTCTCGCGGTACATCTCGGCGTCGGCTCGCGCCAGGACCTCGTCGGCGGACTCGCCTGGCCCGGCGACGACGATGCCGGCGGAGAACGACGTCCCGAGGGGCGCGGTGCGAGCCTCGAAGCGCGCACGGAGTCGGCTCACGGCGGCCTCGGCCTCGCCGAGCGAGACGTCGACGAAGAGGACGGCGAACTCGTCGCCGCCGATGCGCGCGAGCTGATCGCCCTTGCGGAGGACGACCTGGGCGACGCGGGCGAGGCAACGAAGGACGTCGTCACCGCGGCCGTGGCCGTGGGTGTCGTTCACCTGCTTGAAGCCGTCGAGATCGAGGAACGCCACGACGACGTTGCGGCGCTTGCGCTGGCGGAGCTCGTGGCGGAGGAGGGACAGGAAGTTCGCGCGCTGCGGAAGCCCGGTGACGGCGTCGGCGGTCGCCTCCTCGAACGCACGCTCGAGGAGCGACGGCGTGACGAGGATCGGGAGGACGCCGGACTCTCGGCGCGGCCCGGTGAGGACGAAGTCGAGCGCCGCGACGCGGAGGTGCACCGCGCGGCCGAGCGACCGCGACATCGCGCGACGGTGCTCCCGGACGTCGTGGAGGAGCGTGCCGGCCTCTTCTTCTTCGAGCTCCATCCCGAGGAGGCGCCGGAGCACGTCGGCATGTGGCTGCACGCTCCGGCGCGCGGCGGCGGCGACGAGCTGGTCGAGCTCGTCGTCGGACCGCGGGTGACGCTCGCGCTGGTCGTGGATGAGCCCCCAGGCATCCGGAGGAGCCGCCTCCACCGCGCGCACCGCCGAGGGTAGCGGGACGGGGGGAAAGGGCGGAGGACGAAGGGTGCTCCGCTTGGTGGTGCGCGCGCTGATGCTGACGACCTCTGCTTTGCGACCCAAGACGACGCCCTCCGCGACGTCTCCACAGCACGGCACGTGCCCCGGCCATTCCCGGAACGCCGCGTGCTCGTCGTCAGGAGCGCCCGCGATTTCGCGACGGTAGGCGCACTCGGCACACGCGCGCCGTGTGGCGTGAGCGCGGACGAAGTCGCCCACGCCACAAACGTCCCCGCGTCAGCTGAAGAGCGCCTCGCGCACGTCGTAGAGGATCTCCTGCGACTCGTCGGCGTCGATCTTGAGCGCCGACGCCATCGCCTCGAGCGCGGCCGCTTCCGCGTGCGCGACGTGGTCGTCCACGAACGCCACGCCCGCCGCGAGGCGGAACGCGAACGCGCGGGATTCGCGGTCGCGGAGGCGCTCCGCCACGAGGGCGAGGCGCCGTGACCACCCGTCCGCCGCGAGCTTCTCGTTGAGCTTCGAGAGCATCGCGGTCACGTCGACCCGTCTCACCCCCGCGGGAGCGGTCGGCAGGGAGGCGAACGCGTCGACGCTCGCTGCGAGCTGCGCGAGCTCTTCCGCGGAGACCTCGTCGTCGACCGCGGCCATCAGGAACATCGCCTCGACGGTCGCCTCGAACTCGGCCGCCTTGTCGCGCATGTGAGGCGGCAGGCTCGCCGGGCCCTCGTCTTCGGCGCGGACGAACGCGTCCGCCGCTTCACGCGCCGAGAGCCCCGTCGCGATCTTCTTCACGCGAGCGTCGATCGACATGGCGGAGAGCGTATCACCCCGCGGCGGGGGATGTTTCCGTCGCGACGAGCTCGATCTCCGTGATCTCCAGCCCGGAATTCAGAGCTTCGTCTTGCCGAGCGCGAGCACGGTGGCGAGCTCCTCGTCGGTGACCGGCACGACGGAGATGCGCGAGCGCTTCACGAGCGCCATCTTCGACAGGAGCGGGTGCGCCTTCACGTCCGCGAGCGTGACGGGCACCTTCAGCTTCTTCACGGGCGCGACCTCGACGGCGCTCCAGTCGTCGTCCGTCTTCGGATCCTGGAACGCCTCGCGGACGACCTTGGCGACTCCGACGATCTCCTTGCCCTCGTTCGAGTGGTAGAAGAGGCAGACGTCGTTCTTCTTCATCGCGCGCAACGTGTTGCGCGCCTCGTAGTTGCGGACGCCGTCCCAGACGGTGCGCTTGTCACGCGCGAGCTCGTCGAAGGAGTAGACGAAGGGCTCGCTCTTGATGAGGAAGGCAGCTTGGGCCATCGGCGCGAGTGTAGAGTGCTCGATCGTGAAGCGCTACGTCGCGGTCGCAGGCACCATCGGGGCGGGCAAGACCTCGCTCGTCGCGTGGCTCGTGAAGCGTTACGGGCTCGTCCCGTTCTTCGAGCCGAACGACGAGAACCCGTACCTCGCGGACTTCTACGCGGACATGTCGGCGTGGGCGTACCACTCCCAGGTCTTCTTCCTCTCGCACAAGCTGAAGCTCCATCAGGAGCTCCTCGCGAGCGACGAGCCCGCCGTCATCGACCGCACGATCTACGAGGACGCGGAGATCTTCGCGCGGAACCTCCGGCTCGAGAAGAAGATCGACAAGCGTGACTGGGCCGTCTACGAGCGGCTCTACGAGGGGATCAAGAGGACGCTCCGTCCGCCGGATCTCCTGATCGCCCTCACCTGCAGCCTGCCCGCGACGAAGAAGCGGATCGCACGGCGCGGTCGTGCGATGGAGAAGGAGATCCCCGACGCCTACCTACGCCGGCTGCACAAGCTGTACGAGACGTGGTTCACGTCCTACGACCTCGGCCCCATCGTGCGCATCGACACGACGAAGCTCGACTACGTGGAGGATCTCGTGGACCTCATCGAGCTCCAACAGACGCTCGACGCGGCGCTCCGAGGACCGACGACGATTTCGTGAGGCGTTCGGCTGCATGAAATGCGGCCTCGTCCGTCGAACGCGTGTAGCGTCGCTCGCAGAGGGAGGGAGTCCGTGGAAGAGAGGCCGCGTCGTCGCGTCTTCCGGTTCGTCACGCTCGCCGTGCTCGCATGTGCGCCGCTCCTCGCGGTGCTCGGCGCAGCCGGATGCTCGGACGACGAGGAGACCGTGGGCATGGTGTCCGTCGATCCCGGCGGGACGTACGGCGCCGAGGTTTCGCTGGCCGTCACCGGTCGCGGACGCGTCATCTCGACCACCGGGTCGACGATCGACTGTCCGACCAGGTGCTACGGCCGCTTCGTGGTCGACGACCGCGCGAGCCCCATCCAGGATGTGAAGCTCAAGGCGGTCCCGACGCCGGGCGCGCGCTTCCTCGGATGGAGCTTCGAGAGCGAGGCGCTCGGCACGCGCGGCCGCGGACCCGATCGGTGCAACCCGGTCTCGCGTCCCGCGGTGTCGCCTTCGGTCGATCCCTCGGCGCTGGAGATCACGCTCCCCTTCGGAGAAGTGAACGGGACGCCCCCGGCCGCGAACGCCGGCGAGTGCGCCGCGAGCTACGCTGTGCCGCTCGCGTATCGCGTCGTCGCGAGGTTCGAGAGCGACGTCACGATCGTCGACGGCGGCGCCGACGGCGGTGACGGCGGCGGCGGCGAGGTGTTCGCCGAGCCGCAGGGCGCGGGCTCCGTCGCACGCGAGATCGGCCTCGTCGGCTCGCAGTACCTCGTCTGGCGCTGGGACCAAGCCGGCTTCGGCGGCGTGTCGACGGCGATCGCCAACGGGGGCACGCCGCAGATCGTGCAGTCGCCGTCGTCGGCCATCACGGTCTTCGAGGTCGATCAGGCGGGCGCCGTCTGGCAGCGCTCGGACGGATCGCTCTACTACCTCCAGGGCGGCGCCGTCTCGCCGGTGCTGCTCTCGGGCGCGCCGACGTGCGTCGCCGTCGCGATGGATGCGAGCGGCATCTCCTGCCGGACGGCCGGGCCGAACGGCAGCATCGTCTCGTGGACGACCGGCGGCATCGGGCCGACCCTCCAGTACTCGTTCCTCCCGACGGGGACCGACCTCCACACCGAGACGAGCTACTACTTCTTCTCCGGCGACAACGGGGTGCCGGGCGCCGCGTCGGTCTACTACGGCACGCGCACCGGCCCCGGCGACGCAGGCTCGTTCAACACTGCCGTCACGGGGCGCACGGGGATCCGCAATCTCCAGGGGAACACGAGCCGGCTCTTCTGGATCGAGTCGAGCGGCGGGCTCTCGACGGCGAACGCGAACTCGTCGCGCTTCTCGTCGTCGGTGTTCACGTCCGTCGGTCCGCAGGCGGGGATCGCCTTCCTCGCGCCCGACGTCTCGTCCACGTATCTGTGGGCGGCCAGCACGTCGACGATCTGGCGCGCCATCTACTCCGGAGGCACCCCCACGATCTTCCGCTCGGGGCTCGCCGGGGTCGGTGGCATCGCGGTCGACTCCTTCAACGTCTACTGGACCCAGTCCGACGGCCGCGTCTACCGCGCCTCGCGATCGGGCATCTGACTCCTTCTCGGAACCACGGGAGACACTTCGATGAGACCGAACGCTGCCGTCTTGGCGACCGGGATGATCCTTCTCGGCGCCGTCACGACCATCCTCGGAAACGGATGCGGAGGTGACGACGACGAGGACCGCAGGACCGCCCGCAAGGGCGAGGCCTGCATGACGACGGACGACTGCGCGCCCGGCCTCGCCTGCGTGCCGTCGAGCAACGGCATCGGCATGTGCGTGCTCGGCGTGTTCAGCGTCCCGCAGACGGCGAAGGAGTGCGCGATCACCGAGTGCACCGTCGCGGCCGACTGCTGCGCCACGCAGCCGTCCACCTGCGACAGCGATCGCGAGCTGTGCCTCGCCGACGCGGGCTCGGCCTCCACGCAGGCTTGCGTGCGCTACCAGACGCAGTGCCAGTGCGACACGACCCGTCGCGACTGCGAGAACAGTCGCTGCGTGCAGAAGTGCACCGCCGACACCGAGTGCACGAGCTCTGCGACCGGCCGCCGCTGCGTCGGGGGAAAGTGCGCGCAGTGCGCCTCCGACCAGGACTGCGGCGGCAACGGGCTCACGTGCCAGAACGGAAAGTGCCAGGCCGAGTGCGAGAGCGACGGGGACTGCCCGGGGTTCGAGCGCTGCCTCGCCGGCAAGTGCTCGGAGGGCGGCTGTCAGACGAACCGCGAGTGCGTCGCCGCCACGCGCAACGTCGAGGCGACGTGTGGGACGGACGGTAAGTGCATCATCCCGTGCCAGACGGACCTCGAGTGCGGCAACCCGAAGGGCTACCGCTTCTTCTCGTGCGTGAACAACCAGTGCCTGTATCTCGGCTGCGAGACGGACAAGGATTGCCGGCTCCTCCTCGAAGGGTCGAGCGGGTCGAGCGGGACCAGTGGCACGAGCGGGACCAGCGGCACGAGCGGCACGAGCGGGACCAGCGGGACCAGCGGGACCAGCGGGACCAGCGGGTCGGTGCTCGGCACGAAGCAGCGCGTCGTCTGCCGTGAGAAGACGACGACCGGCAAGACGACGATTCCGGCGCAGTGATTCGCGCTTCGCTTGCCTGCGCCGGGGCGGCCGTTCCATCATTCGTGTGATGGAACCCAGCGCAGGCAGCGGCGCCGAAGAGCGCGACGAGGACGTCGAGCGCCTCGTTCGCGCGCGGCGGCGGGCGGCGGGGTTCCGGACGGCTGCGCGCCGCGCGCTGCGCCTC
>JALHPN010000198.1 GCA_022842465.1 Polyangiaceae bacterium
GCGCTCCTCGGCCGCGCCGAGGCGATCGCGCCCCGGACCTCGTCGGCGAGCGCCGGCTCGGCGATCGTGGGGTCCGTCGGGTCGAGGGGCGCGCCGCTCCCGCGCCTCGCCTCGAGCGTCACGGGCAAGCCGTGCGTGCGGTCGTCGCGAAGGCGGGCGAGGAGCTCGGTCAGCGGACCGTCGACGCTCACGGCAGCGAACGTCCCCGACTCCGAGGCTCGCGCACGCGCATCGGCCACGAGCACGCGGCGCGGCGCGCGCGCGGCGCCGTCGTCGTCTGAGGCCACGTCGGCGCACGGGAGGACGATCTCCTCGTGGGCGAGCTCCGTCACGTCTCCCCGATCGCGAGCGAGCAGCGTGACCATGACGGTCTTCGTGGGTGCCCAGCCGGCGAACTGGCGCGCGACGCGCACGTGGAGATCGCCCGCCGCTCGCCCCTCGATCGCCGCGAGGACCACGCGGCCGACGACGCTGGCGAGGACGCAGGGATCTCCGAACGTCAGCGAGCCGACGCCGGGCAGGAGCTCGCAGACGAGCGCGCCCGTGACGTGGCGCGCGAGCGGCGCGAGCGCGGCCTCGAGAGGCCCCTCGATCGCGGCGGGCCTCCGAGCCCTCGTCTGCGTCGAGCGAGCGGGCAGAGCCCTGGGACGAGCATGCTGTGCAGCCATCGGCACCTCCGTCCCCGGCGAATCGCCGGGGAGCATGGGGGAGGAACGTCCGATGTGCCCGCGCCTTGAGGACGACCGGGTCAGGCGGCGCGGCGGAGCCCTTCGATGCCCTTGCGCTTCATCATCTCGATCAACGTCGTGCGCTGGAGGCCCAGCATCTGCGCGGCGCGGCTCTTGTTGTTCCCCGAGCGGCGGAGAGCCTCGCGGATGAGCGTGTTCTCGTACTGGTCGACCGCAGCGCGGAGATCGAAGGCGGCGGCGTCGAGGAGAGAGGCGGCAGCCGGAGGGGGCGCGGAGGCCACGCTCTCGTCCTCGCGGAGCGGCACGACGGCGGCGAGCCGCGCGGGCGGAGGCGCCTCCTCCGCGAACGTCGGGACGGGCGCGGGAAGCGGCACGTCGGAGACGAGCGACGCCGGAAACACCGCCTCCCCCGCGCTCGGCTGCGTCACGGGAGCCGCAGCCTCGTAGGGGTCGAACCCGAACGCGGCCTTCGCGACGCGGACGACGCCGCTCGGTCGCTCGCGGACCTGCACGCACGAGGACGGCACGATCGGGCCGTTCGAGAGGAGCACCGCGCGCTCGATCGCGTTCTCGAGCGCGCGCACGTTCCCCGGCCACTCCGCCGCGGCGATCCGCGCGAAGGCGTCGGGCGCGAAGTCGACGACGTCCGTTCGCCCCGCGCGCTCCGCACACGTCCGCAGGAAGTGTCGCGCGAGCACCGGCACGTCGGCGGGCCGGTCGCGGAGCGCGGGGAGGTGCACGTGGATCACGTTGAGGCGCCAGTAGAGGTCCTCCCGGAACCGGCCCGCGGCGACCTCGGCCGTGAGGTCACGGTTCGTCGCCGCGACGATGCGGACGTCACAGCGCACGACGCGAGTGTCGCCGACCGGGGTGTACTCCCGCTGCTGCAGGAGGCGGAGCAGCTTCACCTGGACGAGGGGCGAGAGCTCGCCGATCTCGTCGAGGAACAGCGTCCCGCCCTCGGCGGCCGCGACGTGGCCCTGGCGCGTCGCGACGGCGCCCGTGAAGGCCCCTCGCATGTGGCCGAAGAGCTCGCTCTCGACGAGGTTGTCCGGGATGGCGCCGCAGTTGACGGCGACGAGCGGCCGGCTCGCGCGCGGGCTGGCGTCGTGGAGCGCGGCCACGGCGAGCTCCTTGCCCGTCCCGCTCTCGCCCGTCACGAGGACCGTGCACGTCGACGCCGCCACGCGGTCCAGAACGGCGAGGACGTCCCGCATCGCGGGGTCCCGCGCGAGGAGCGGGCCCCTGCTGGTGTTCCGGACGAGGGCCGATGAGCCCTCCACGAATTCGCGCGCGTCGCCTGGCATGAGTCCTCCCGAAGACGGAGCCTCGTCGGCTCCTCTCCTTCGAACGGCCGGCGGCGGGAGGGGTTAAGGCCTGCGCACCACTTCGTCGAAGCCGTCGCGGATCGGCCGCAGGATCTCGACGATGTCCGCGAGGAGCTTCGGGTCTTGTGCGACGTTTGCCTTCACGAGCTCCCGCATGCAGAAGAGATAGAGGCCGCCGAGGGTCTCCGCGAGCTCGGGGGCGGCCTCGGGGTCGAGCGTGGAGGCGAGCTCCTCGAGGACCCGGTGGGCCTTGCTGATCCGCTCCCCGGCCCGGGCCCTGTCCTTCGCCGCCATCGCGCTCGCGGCCTCGGTCGCGAAGCGGATCGCGCCGTCGAAGAGCATGACGACGAGCTGTCCGGGCGTACAGGTGTGGACCTGGACGCTCTTGTAGCGCGCCGCGATCGACGTCACGCTCACGAGCGAATCCCCGTCGCCGCGTTGCCCGCGGCCGTGATGTTCGCGCCTGCGCCGCTCAAGGCGTTGTACTTGCTGACGACCTGGTCCATCACCGTGAACTGCTTCTTCAGCTGGGTCTCGTAGGCCTCGAGCCGTAGGACGAGCCGCTCTCGCGACTTCGTCAGAGCCACGCTCTGCGAGGAGAGCGCGTCGAGGCGCGCCTGGACGGGCGACGTCGCGCCGAGGACGAGGGAGTCGATGGCGGTCATCAGCTTCTTCATGACGCCGCTCGAGCCGATCCCCGCGTCCGTGACGAAGAGCTTGGCGACGCCGGCGGCGTCGGCGGCGAGGGCGGTCTCCATCTTGGTATTGTCGAACGACATCGTCCCGTCTCTCTTGAGCGTGATTCCGACGCTCGCGAGGGTCGTGTAGCGGCCGGAGGTGCCCGGCACGGCGTCGCCGACGAGGCGCGACACCCGGGCGAGGGACTCCCGGACGGAGCGGTCCCCGGCGAGGACCGGATTGTCGGCCTTCGTCGACCCGAAACCCGTCGCGGAGCGGGCCGTCGACACCATCGCGTTGTACGCGGTGACGAGCGCCTGGACCTTGGACTTCAGCTGGTTCGTGTCGCCGGCGACGCCGACGGTGGCGGGCGAAGTCGTCACCTTCGTGAGCGCGAGCGTGAGCCCCGGCACGACGCCGGACACCTGGTTCGTCTTCGACGTGACGGCGATGCCGTCGACGGTGAACGAGGCGTCTTGCGCCGTCTCGTAGCGCGAGCCGAGGCCGCCGAGGCCCAGCGTGGTCCCCGTCTCCGTCATCGTGAACGCGTTCTCCGCGCCGGAGTCGCGTCCGTGGACGAGAAGGCGGTAGCCCGAGCCGGTGTTCATCAAGGACGCCGTCACGCGCGCGCCGCTCCCCCCGATCTTGTTCGCGATGTCGGTGAGCGTGTCCGTCGCTGTGACGGTGATGTCCGTCGGGTCCCCCGCCCCGATCTGGAGAGACAGCGTCCCCTCCATCCCGAGCGCCGACGTGGGTGACGCGAAGACGTCGGAGCGGTTCTTCTGCGCGCGGGCGAGGGCGTTCACCTCCACCGCGTACGACGCCGTGCTCGCGCCGCCGGTCACCGAGGCGACGACCGCCGCGTCGGACGAAGACGCCGAGAAGGCCGAGAACCCCACCGTGGTCGAGAGCGCGAGCGCCGCCGTCTTGAGCGCCGACAGGCGCGATGAGAACGTCGAGATCGTCGTCGACGCGCCGTCGATGAACCTCTTGCGCGCGTCGAGCTGTGAGAGCGGGAGCCGGGCCGCGCCCATGAGCCCGTCCACGAGCGCCCCCGTGTCGATTCCCGAGCCGATGCCGCCGAGCGAGATGGTCATGATTCTCTCGAGGGAACGGCCGGACGGGCCCGTTCTTCATCCGTTGACTGCAAACGATCCGCCGAACGCGCGAGCGCGACGGCCCCCTCTGGAGACCGCCGCGCCCATCGACCTCACGAATGCCGCGCCTCAGCCGCGGAGGAGCTGCATCGCGAGCTGCGGAGTCTGGTTCGCCTGGGCGAGGATCGCCGCGCCGGCCTGCGAGAGGACCTGGTTCTTCGACATGCTCGCCGTCTCCTTCGCGATGTCGACGTCGCGGATGCGGCTCATCGCGGACGAGAGGTTCGTCTGGCTCGACTGGAGGTTCGACGCGGCGTACTGGAGGCGGTTCATCGCCGAGCCGAAGCCCTCGCGGACCGTCGAGAGCGCCTGGATGCCCGCGTCGATGTTCGTGATCGCGGTCTGCGCGTTGGCGAAGCTCGTCACGTCGCCGCCGCTCACGCCGAGACCCGTGGCGTCGCCGCCGCCGAAGCTGACCGCGATCCGGTCCGTCGTCGCCGTGCCGATGCCGACCTGGAAGTTGACGCTGGCGGCAGCTCCCGAGAGGAGGTTCTGGCCGTTGAACTTCGTCGACGACGCGATGCGGTCGATCTCCTGGAGGTTCGCCTGGTACTCCGTGTCGAGGTTCGTCATGTCGGTCGTGCCGAGGCCGCCGTTCGACGCCTGGACCGCGAGCTCGCGCATGCGGGTCAGGATCTCGTGCACCTGGTCCGCCGCGCCGTCGGCAGTCTGCACCATGCTGATGCCGTCGTTGGTGTTGCGCTCGGCGACGGCCATGCTCTTGACCTGCGCGTTCATCGACTTGCTGATACCGAGGCCTGCGGCATCGTCCGAGGCGTCGTTGATGCGGAAGCCGCTGGAGAGCTTCGCGAAGTTCTTGGACAGGGCCGACTGGGTCTTCGAGAGCTGGCTCTGCGCGAACATGGAAGCGACGTTGGACTGGACGACGAGGGACATGACGATCTGATCTCCTTGGAGATGGGTGGCGTTCTTCTCGGGGGTTCGAGGAGGGAGAACGTCCCCTCTCCCCGAACCTTGAGGGTTCACTCGTCGTCGTCGGCTTCGTGCGTGCGCTGGGCGCGCCGGGTCGACGGCGACGAGAAGGAAAGCGAAAGCGGATCGAGGGGCGAGCTCCACCGCTCCACGTCGAGCGCGTCGGTCGCGCGCGCGAGCGTCTTCTGGGACGGGAGAGCGACCGCTGGAGCGCTGGCGAGCGACGCGAGCCCCTTCGCGTAGTCCCGCTCCGAGGCGGTGTAGTAGCCGGACTTCTTCAGCGCGTGCGCGAAGCCGTCGAGGTCGCCACGCGCGGCGGGTTCGAGGGCGCCGCCGAAGCGGGTCCGCATCGTCCGCACGTAGTCGAGCGCGCCCTCGTCGATCGACCCGTAGGCGCGGAAGCCGTCGCGGATCGACACCTCGCGCCCCTCCAGCACCTCCTTCGTCCGGAGGACGGCGGTGGCGCCCGAGGGGCTCCGGCCCTTGATGCCCGCGAAGTTGTAGTTGTACATGCGGTCGCCGCTCGCAGTCTCGAGCGAGGCGTGGGCGGTGAGGACGTCGACGGTGCGCTCGTTCGCGCGAGCGCCCGTGTCCTTCTCGAGCGCTCGCGCGATCGCCCGGCGGATCTCGGCGCGGGTGACCTGCGTGCGCGCAGCCTCGACCTCGCGAGCGCGCGGCTCGGCGACGGGACGGGCTCCTGCGTGCAGCGCGACCTTCATCGTCACTCGAAGGCGCCTGGAACCGTGGTGACGAGCTTGCGATCGACCTCGTTGAACGCGTCCAGCACGCGCTGGAACGCCTCGAAGGTGCGGCTCGCGGCCATCAGGTCCGTCATCGCCGTGACGGGCTCCGCGTTCGACTCTTCCAGCGCGCCGACGACGAGCGGCTCGTTCGAGGCCGTCGCCGCGCCCGCCCCGCCCGTCGCCACGAGCCCCTGCCCCTCCGGCAGGACCGCCTCCGGCCGCTCGAAGCGCACGAGCTTCAGCCGTCCGATCGCACCGCCGCCCTGTCGCACGGTGCCGTCGGGCTCCACGGCGAGCGGCGGCCCCGCCTTGTCCGCGCGGAGGGGCTCCCCCTTGTCGGAGAGGACGGGCATCCCGGAGATCCGGAGCTGCCCCTCGGCGTCGAGCGCGAGCCCACCCGCGCGTGTGTACCTCTCGCCCTTCGGCGTCCTCACGGCGAGGAACGAGCCCGCCGCGGGCGCGACGTCGAGCGGGCGCCCCGTCGTCCGCACGGCCCCGGGCGCGGTGTCCACCGCCGTGCGCGAGACCTCGACGTAGCGTAGCTTCGTGTCCCCGTTCACCGCGGTGGCGAGCGCCTGCTTGAAGACGGGCCGGAGCCGCTGGTACCCGGGCGTCGACGCGTTCGCGACGTTCTGGGCCGTGGCCTCGAGGCTCGTCTCCTGGACGACCGCTCCGGAGAGCGCGACGTAGACACCCTTGCTCATCGGCTACTCGCGACCGATCGCGGCGCGCAGGCGGTGGACGGCCTCGGTGTGGAGCTGGCACACGCGTGACTCGCTCACCTCCAGGATCGCGCCGATCTCGCGGAGCGTGCAGTCCTCCGCGTAGTAGAGGTGGAGGACCTGACGGAGCCGCTCCGGGAGCTTCTCGATCGCGGCGGTGACGACCTCCTGGATCTCGCGCCTCCCGGCCGCCTCCTCCGGGAGCTCGCCCGTGCCGGCGACCTCGGCGTCGATGTCGATCATCTCGAGGCGATTCATGCCGGCGCGGTCGAGCGCAGACAGCGTCGTGCGATACTGCTCCACGGTGCAGCCGAGCTCGCGGGCGATCTCGCCCTCCTCCGGCGCCCGACCGAGCTGCTTCGTCAGGACCGTGATGGCCCGCGTCACCTTTCGCGACGTCGCGCGGCTCTGCCGGCTGTGGGTGTCGAGGCTCCGGAGGTGATCGAGCATCGCCCCGCGGATGCGATAGAGGGCGTACGCCTCGAACTCCTGCTCGTCCATCTCGGGCGCCGCACGCGCGAACGCCTCGACGAGCCCGATCCACGCGTACCCGATCAGGTCGGCGATGTTGACGGTGCTCGGCACCTTCCGCGCGAGGCGCATCGCCGTGCGCCTCACGATGGGCAAGAACCTCTTGTAGTCCTGGGGCGAGAGGACGCGCGCGGCGCGCTCCTCGTGGGCCAGTGCAGCGCTCACGACGTACCTTCCTTCCTGGTTCCGTGCTCGGACGAGAGATCAGCGGGCGAGAGCCCCTCGAAGAGGGCTGCGACGACGTCGGGGTCGGCGTCCTGCACGTCCTCCGGGACACGCGGGCCGTGGCACACGACCGCGAGCGGAAGCCTCGCGGCCTCGGGTCCGTGGAGCAGCGCGGCAGGCGCGCACGTCTCGTCCGTCTTCGTGACGACGACGGCCGTGGGCCCCGCGGGCGCGAAGATCCGCGCGACCCGCTCCGCGTCGCAGGCGCGGGTCGCCGCCGCCACGCAGAGGAGGACCTCGAGCGTGGGACCGCCCTCGCTCGCGCCGCGAGTGCGCTCGGCTCGCGCGATCCACCCCGCCAGCGAGTGCTCCGGCGACTGGCTCGTCGGAGGCCGCCCCGATGTGTCGACGAAGACGATGTCCGGCGGCCCCTCCGGCCGCTCGAGGAGGTCGTCGAGGACCTCCGCCAGCTCGGCGGGCGCGCGCGCCACGAACATCTCCGCCGAGAGGAGCTCCGCGAAGCGCTCGAGCTGATCGATCGCCCCGACGCGGAACGCATCGCAGGAGACGAGCGCGACGGTCTTGCCGGCGATCCGCGCCCGCGCCGCCAGCTTCGCCACCGTCGTCGTCTTCCCGACCCCGCTCGGGCCCACCACCGCGACGACACGGAACGACGAGCCCGCGTTCGTCGCGTCGAACGGCGCCATCGGGACGAGCTCGTCGATAGCGCTCCGGAGGCGCTCGCGCGGGGTGCCTCCGTCACCGCGCATCGCGGCCGCGAGCTTCGTCGCGAGCGTCCCCTCCAGGCCGACCGCGCGAAGCCACGTCGCGGGGCCTCGCTTCGGGAGCGCGGCCTCCTTCGCGCGGCTCTTTGTCGAAGGACTCGTTCGAATCGTGGTCGCGTTCAAGGCGATGACTCCTGTTCTCGTTCTCGTGGCGGGGTTCTGACGGCGCGTCGGTCAGCTGACGGTCAGGCGATCGACGATGCGGAGGGGAACGGACGGCTCGATCTCGCGGAAGGAGGCGACGGCGAGCTGCGGAACCTTTCGTTCCACGATGGCCCGCACGTAGCGCCGGAGATCGGGCGCGGTGACGACGAGCGGGCTTGCTCCCCGCGCGGCGAAGGTTCCGAGCTGCGCCTCTGCGCGGCTCGTCAGCGTACGAAGCAAGTCCGGGTCCAGCGCCCCGCCCTGCCCCGTGCCGATGTCGTGGAGAGACTGGCGGAGGACCTGCTCGATGCGGGGATCGAGGGTGAGCGCCGCGACCGTGCCGTCCGCGCCGCGGAGCCTCGCGGTGATCTGCGGCGCGAGCCGCTCGCGCACCATCTCCGTGAGCTGCTCGGGGTCCTTCGTCTGCGCCGCGAGATCGGCGAGCGCCTCGAGGATCGACCGCATGTCACGGATGCTGATCCCCTCCTTGACGAGGTTCTTCAGGACCCGCGCGAGGTCGCCGAGCGAGATCATCGTCGGCACGACGTCGTCGACGAGCTTGGGCGACGTGCGGGCGACCACGTCGAGGACGTGCTGGACCTCCTGGCGGCCGAGGAGGCGGTGCGCGCTCGCGCGGAGCACCTCGCCGAGGTGCGTCGCGATCACGGTCGCGTGGTCGACGACCGTGTAGCCGAGCGCCTCGGCGAGCTCGCGATCGCGCGTCGCGATCCAGAGCGCGGGCATGCCGAACGTGGGATCGACGGTCTGCTCCCCGTCGATCGGGGGTGCAGCGCCCGAGCCGTCCATCGCGAGGAGCCGTCCGTGCGAGCAGTCGCCGCGCGCGACCTCGACACCCGAGATGACCACGCGGTAGGTCCCGGGCTCGAGCTCGAGGTTGTCGGAGACGTGGACGGGCGGCACGACCACGCCGAGCTCCCGCGCGAGCTCCTCACGGAGCTTCGCGACGCGATCGGTGAGCGTGCCGCCGCGGGTCGGGTCGACGGTCGAGACGAGCTCGTACCCGAGCTCGATCGCGAGGACCTCGAGCGACAGCGCCGCGTCGACGGCCTCGGCACCCGTCCTCGGTCGCGGGGCGCCGTCCGGGGAGGGAGACTCCGCGCCCGCCGCCGCGGCGCTCGTCTGCGACGCGGTCGCGATCGCCGCGTGCCTTCGGGACACGACGAGGAGGAGGCCGGAGAGCGCGATGCACGGAAACGCCGGCATGCCAGGCATGAGCGCGAGGGCGACGAGGATGCCGGCCGTGATGTTCACGGCCGCCTTGCGACCGAAGAACTGCGCGGCGAGCGCGCGGCCGAGCTGGTCCCCCGTCGCCGTGCGCGTGACGACGATGCCGGAGGCGGCCGACAGGAGGAGCGCGGGCACCTGGCTCGCGAGCGCGTCGCCGACGCTGAGGACGGAGAACGTCTCGGCGGCCTTCGCGAGGTCCATTCCGCGCGAGATGCCGAGCCCCAGGCCACCCAGCAGGTTGATCGCCATGATGAGGAGGCCCGCGATCGCGTCGCCGTGGACGAACTTGCTGGCACCGTCCATCGCGCCGAAGAAGTCCGCCTCGCGCTCGAGGTCGCGTCGGCGCGACCTCGCCTGGTCCTGCGTGATGGCGCCGGTCGAGAGATCGGCGTCGATCGCCATCTGCTTGCCCGGGAGCGCGTCGAGGGTGAAGCGGGCGGCCACCTCGGCGACGCGGCCGGCGCCCTTCGTGACCACGACGAAGTTGATGACGGTGAGGATGAGGAAGACGATGAGGCCGACGAGGACGTTGCCCTCGACCACGAACCGACCGAACGCCTCGACGACGCTCCCCGCCGACCCGTTCCCCTCCCCGCCGTGCAGGAGGATGAGCCGCGTCGTGGCGACGTTGAGCGAGAGGCGCAGGAGCGTCGCCACGAGCACGAAGGCGGGGAACGCGCTGAACTCGAGCGCTTGCTCGATGAAGAGCGCGGTGAGGAAGACGCCGATCGACAGCGCCATCGAGAGCGCGATGAACCCGTCCAGGAGCCCGGGGGGCAGCGGGAGGATCATCATCAAGACGACGCCGACGATGCCGAGCGGCACCACCGCGTCCCACAAGCTCCCCTTCGCCTTCACGGCGCCAGCGCCACTCACGTGACGCTGTCGAGCACCTTCCGTGCCTCCTCCGCCCCCTAGAGGACGCCGCGCTTCTTGAGGCGATACACGAAGGCGAGCACCTGCGCGACCGCAGCGAAGAACTGCGGGGGAATCGGCCTCCCGACGGCGACCTGCGCGTCGAGGGCGCGCGCCAGGGGCCGGTTCTCGAGGATGGGGATCCCGTATTTCCTCGCCTCGCGGCGGATGCGGAAGGCGACCTCGTCGTGGCCCTTGGCGAGGACGATCGGCGACGCGTCCTTCGGGCCGTAGCGGAGCGCGACCGAGATGTGCGTCGGGTTCGTGACGATGACGTCCGCGCCCTTGACGCTCGAGACGGCGCGTCGTCGAGCGTTCGCGCGCGCGCGGGCCTTCATGCGCCCCTTCGCCTTCGGATCGCCCTCCTGCTGCTTCCCCTCGTCCATCTTCTCCTGGCGCGTCATCATGAGCTCGCGCTCGAGCGAGAGCTTGCTCTGGCCCCAGTCGACCGCCGCGGCGACGGCGAGCGCGACGAGCACGGCCGTGACGACGTTCGACATCGAGGCGAAGGCGACCTCGGCGCCGGCGGCGAGCGGCGCCCGCGCGGCGGTGAGGAGCACCGGCACCTCCTTGGCCACGGCGCGGTACGCCACCCAGCCGACGAGGCCGACCCGGACGAGCGACATCGCGAGCTCCGCGAGCGCCTTCTTGTAACCGAAGACGCGCGCGAGGCCCGCGCTCGGATCGAGCCGGTCGAACTTGGGCTCGAGCGCGTCCGGGTTCGGACGGAAGCCCGCCTGGGCATACGACGCGAGGAAGCCGCAGATCGCCGCCGCCCCGAGCACGGGGAGGAACTGGCCCACGACGGGCGCACCGACCTCGGCCACGACGCGCAGCGCCCCCGCCCGCTCGAGCGCGGAGAGATCCCCGAGCGTCCCGCGGACGAGCTGCATCGACGTCCGGGTGATGTCCCCTCGCCCCGCCACGATCGCGAGGAGCGCCCCGCCGGTCGCCGCGAGGCCGCCGAGATCACGCGCGCGGGCGTAGCGGCCCTGCTTCCGGAAGTCCTCGCGTCGGTGGTCGCTCGCCTCGTGGGACCGATCGGCGCCGGTGTCCTCCGCCATCGGTCCCCCTCGTCAGCCGTGGGCCGACAGGACGCGCTCGAGCGCGCTCCCGATCGACGCGAGGTGGACGGCGAGGCCCGACGTGAGGTCCGCGAGGCCGGCGAAGAGGACGACCACGCCGCTCGCGATCGTGATCGTGATGCCGACGCTGAAGATCTGGAGCTGGGGCGCCGCCCGCGAGACGAGCGCGACCGCGAGCTGGACGACGAGGCAGACCGCGACGACGGGCACGGCCAACGCGAAGCCGTGCTCCACCGAGCGCGCGAGCCAGTCCACCAGGGGGAGGAGGAAGACACCCGCCGGCGGCACGTGGCCGGGCGGGAGCGCCTCGACCGAGGCGAGGAGGGCGCCGAGGACGACCCGGTGGGCGCCGGTCCCGATCGCGACGAGCGACGCCATCATCGTCACGAGGTGCGAGAGCGGATCCGTCTGCGACGCGCTCTGCGGATCGTACGACGCCGCGAACGTGAGGCTGAGCGCCTGCGCGAGCGCGCTCCCGAGCATGTCGGCGGCGACGAGCGCAAGGCGGAGGACGAACCCGATGACGACCCCGACGAGCACCTCGCCGAACAGCGGCAAGACGAGCGCGGGGCCTGGCTCGATGCGGGACGGCCCGACGTGCGGCGCGACGACCAGCGCGAGGAAGAGCGCGAGCGCGATGCGGACGCGCGCCGGCACCCACGGCCCGGGGAACGGCGACACCGCGACGAACGCGGCCATGCGCGTGAGGACGAGCGAGAACGCGACGATCAGCCCCGTGAGGGCGTGGCTCAGCGCGGCAGGCATCGCTCGCTCATCGGACGACGTGCTCGATCCCCGTGAAGCAGCGCCGCGTGTAGGTCACCATGCTCCCCGCGAGCGCGCTGCCGAGGCCGACGAGGACCGCCGCGACGGCGACGACCTTCACGAGGAAGCTGAGGCTCTGCTCGTTGATCTGCGTGACGGTCTGGGCGATGCCGATCGCGACGCCCGAGACGAGGCTCGCGACGAGGAGCGGCCCGGCCACCATCGCGAGCGTGGTCAGAGCGTCGATCGCGAGCCGGAGCGGGTCCATCAGACGGCGAAGCTCTTGAGGAGAGAGCCGACGAGGAGATGCCAGCCGTCGACGGCGACGAAGAGCAGCAGCTTCAGGGGGAGGCTCACCGTCTGCGGCGGCATCATCATCATGCCGAGCGACATGAGCACCGACGCGACGACGAGGTCGATGACGAGGAACGGAAGGAGGATCATCGCCCCCATCTGGAACGCGGTCGTGAGCTCGCTGACGACGAAGGCGGGAGCGGCGAAGCGGAGGGTCACGTCCTCCTCCGTACGCGGCATCGGCGCGCGGCCGGCGTCGTAGAAGAGCGCCAGGTCGGCCTCGCGCGTCTGACGCAGCATGAACGCGCGGAGGGGAATGGTCGCCCGCTCGAGGGCGACCTGCTCGTCGATGCGCCCCGCGGCGTACGGTTCGTAGGCGTCCTTCGCGATCTGCGACGTGATCGGGGCCATCGTGAACGCGGTCACGAAGAGCGCGATCCCGACGAGGACCTGCGAGGGTGGCGCCTGCTGCGTGCCGAGTCCCTGCCGCACGAACGAGAGGACGACCACCGTGCGGGTGAACGACGTCATCGTGAGGACGATCGCCGGCAGGAGCGACAAGAGCGTGAGGAGCGCGAGGATCTTCAGCTGCGGAGCGAGCCCCGGCGTCCCGGCGGCGCTGGCGAGATCGAGCGGGAGCGAAGCGGGGCCGCTCATCGCGCGGGCTTGCTCGCCGAGCTCGCGAGCGCGAGCACGAGCCCCCGCGCCTGCCCCTCGACCGGCGCCGCTTTCCGCGGCCGCCGCGCCTTGGCGGGCTTCGTCTCCGCGGGAGGCTCGGAGGCGACAGGAGGCGCCGGAGGCGGCCTCACGCTCGCGTTGGAGGCGTACTTCGACGCCGTCGTCATCGAGAGCGCGGCCTTCGCGATCCGCGCGTCCCCCCCCTCGAAGAGGGAGCGGGCGCGGGCCGCGAGCGAGGGGGATGGCGACTCGAGCTGGCTCGCGAGCGGGGCCGCGAGACCGAGTCGGGCCGGATCGGCGGGCGCGAACCGCGCCGACGCCGGAGGGGCCATCTCCGCGGCGAGCGCCTCGGCCTCTTCGTCGTCCGCGCTCGAGAGCACCGCGAGCGTCTGCACGGACGAGGGCGTGATCCCGACGAGGAGCCGGAGACCGGCGGCCTCGACGATCGCGACGTCCGTGCGGAGCCCCAGGGAGGTCTTCGCGTGCACGGTGATCGCAGGCGCCGTCGCGCGCGCGCCGGGGCGCGTACGGCGCGTGCGGACGTAGGCGAACGCCCCGAGGCCGAGCAGGAGGACGAGCCCGAGCCGCGTGCCCCACGACGTCGAGGGGGCCGGCTTCGCGAGCTCGAGGGGGACCGGCGGCCGGAGCGGGAGGGACGGTTCGGTGGTCGACCGGATACCGGCCGGCGGCGGCTCGGCCGGCGCGGCGGCCGACGCCTCCGGCGTCGCCTGGGCCCCTGCGACCGACGTGACGGCGAGCGTCATGGCCGTGACGCTCGCGACGAGGAGCGCGCGCCTCACGACGCCCCCTCCGGACCGAGGATCTCGGTGATGCGAATCGCGTAGCGGTCGCCCACGACGACGGCCTCTCCGCGGCCGATGACGCGCCCGTTCACGAGCAGCTCCAGCGGCTCCCCTGCCCTCTTGTCGAGCTCGACCATCTGCCCGGGCCCGAGCCGCATCACGTCGGCAATCCGCATCTTGCGGCGGCCGATTTCGAGGGTGATCTCGACGTCGACGTCCTTCAGCAGGGCCATGACGCCGGCGGCCTCTCCGGCCTCTCCAGCCCCCGAGGGGGCCGCGACCCCGTCGTTCCTCGCGTCGTCCTCTCGATCCATCCTTCGAACCTCCGTGCCGGAGCGTCATGCTCTCGTCGCACGGGAGGACACCTTCACGTCGCGTGCCGACGTCGTCACTCGCCACGCGCGTCGATCAGGATCGCGATCTGGGGGCCCGAGGTCGTGGGCTTCCCGCGGAAGATCACCGACGTCGACACCCGCACGGTCGCGGCCGTGTCGAGCGGCAGCGGGAGGCGCACCACGTCGCCGACCCGGAGCCCGGCGAGGCGGCGGAGCGGCAAGCGCACGCGGCCGAGCTCGGCGACGACCTCGACGTCGACCTGCGCCATGGCCGCCGCCGTACGCGTCTGCGCGAGCAGGACCTTGGGGACGCCGAGGGCGCCCTCCGGGACGGCGCCGGCTGGCACGAGGAGGAGGATCGTCCCCCGCGTCTCGTCCTCGCCGATCGTCACAGCACACGCGACGAGGAGGCCGCCGGGCGCCCCGCCAGCGTCCTCGGCGGACTCCGTGAGCCTCATGCCGAGCTTTCCGAGGACGGACGCGAACGCCTCGAGGAGGCCGCGCGCGAGCCGCACGGCCAGGGCGCTCTGCGCCGGCGAGAGCCCGCTCGGATCGAGCTCCGGGAGCTCGCCGCTCCCGCCGAGGACCCCGTCGAGCCCGTGCGCGACTGCCTTCCCGTCCACGACGAGCGCGCCGCGAGCGCCGCCCACGTCCACCGCCATCACGTGCATCGGCGCGAGGAGCTCGCCGAGCGCGTCGCCGTAGATGACTGGGCTCGGCTCGAGCGCAGAGACCTTGATCTTCCTCCGCGAGAGGTAGGGCAAGGTCCGCTTCACGGCGGATTCGAGCGACCGCCGCTCGGCCGCGAGCACCGCCGTCGCGCGACGCGCACGGTCGCTCGACAGCCCGAGCCGGACGAGCGCGTCGGATCCGCTCACTGAACCACCATGTCCGTCACGAGGACGCGCTCGGCGGCGACGGCGCCCGCCTTCCGGCAGCGCTCGAGGATCTCCTCTCGGATCCGCTCGCCCTTCCTCGGATCCGCGACGTCCTCGTACGCGAGGCTCCGCACGTAGACGAGGACGGCGTCACGGATCCGAGGCGTGAACGCCTTGAGCGTCTCCTCCTTGACGGCCGCCTCGAACTCGATCGCGATGGTGAGCTTCATGGGGTGGGGCTTCTTCGCGTCGTCCGGCACCGTCACGAGGAAGGGCTCGAGCGCGATCGTCGGGCCGGGCGGCTTCGGGTCCCAGCGCGGCGGCGCAGGCGGATGCGCGGGCTCCGCGTGGCCCTTCGAGGCGACCTTCACCGCGCCGAACGAGGCGCCGGCGGCAAAAACGGCGGGCAGGAGGATCCCGAGGACGGCGGAGACGAAGCCCCTCTTGGGCTTCGCGTCCTTGGCGACGGCTTCCTTGGCGGGTTCGGTGGGCTTGTCGCTCATGGCGTCGTCTCTCGGGGCTCCTCTGCGGGCGGGGTGGTGTCAGCCCGCTGACTACTGCTTGATCGTCATCAGCTCCTGCAGCATCTGGTCCGCCGTCGTGATCGTCTTCGAGTTCGCCTGGAACGCCCGCTGGTGGGCGATGAGCTCCACGAACTGCTGGGTGATGTCGACGTTGGACTGCTCGAGCGAGCCGGCGACGAGCGCGGCGCGGCCGCCCGTTCCCACCGCGCCGAGCGCTGCCTCGCCCGACTCGCGCGTCGCGCTCCAGAGGTTGCCGCCCGCGCGCGCGAGGCCGTCGTTCGACGCGAACTTCGCCACCGCGAGCTTGCCGGCGGCGAGCGTCTTGCCGTTCGTGTAGATGCCGTTGACGGTGCCGTCGGAGTCGATCTTCACCCCCGCGAGGGCGCCCGACGCGTAGCCGTCCTGGTTCTGCGACGAGACGCTGCTCGGCGAGCCGAACTGCGTGAGGCCGTCGAGCCCCGTGCCGCCGCCAGCCGTCGGCGAGCCGAAGTCGAACGTGATGGTCTGGCCGGTCGCTGCGCCGACGAAGTCGATCGCGGCCGGCGTCGCGACCGTGTGGTTCGAGAGGGCGCCGTTCGCGTCGAACGTGAGCTGACCGCTCGCGACCTCGACGTTGCCGGTCGGCGGGCCGCCGGCGATCTCCGAGCCCTTGGCGAGCGCGTGGTACTCCCAGTCCCCCGTCGTGTTCTTGCGGAAGTAGACGTCGACGACGTGAGCCGTTCCGAGCGAGTCGTAGACCGTCATCGACGTCGAGACGTTCGACGTCGCGCTCGGATCCTGCGGGTCCCACGCCGCTGCGGGCGTCGCCGCCGCGGAGTCGAGGTTCGCGTTGACCTCCATCGTGGTCGTCGACTTCGGCGGGATCGGCGCGCTCGACAGCGTGATGTCCGCGACCTTCGACGCGAACCCTCCGTTGCCGTCGGCGGGGTACCCCTGCGCCGCGAGCCCGGCCGGCGTCACGAGCGTCCCGTCCGCGCGGAGCGTCAGCTGGCCGGCGCGGGTGAAGTATTGCCCGTACGTCCCGTCCACCGTGCCGGCGACGGTGAGGAACCCGTCGCCCGAGAGCGCGACGTCGGTCGATTGCCCCGTGTTGACGAGCGCGCCCTGCGCGAAGATCTGCTGCGTCCGGGTCATCTGCACGCCGGACCCCGGCGCGTTCGTCCCCACCGCGGCGCCGAGCACGTTCGCGAAGATCGCCCGCGACGCCTTGAACCCGATCGTGTTCGTGTTCGCGACGTTGTCGCCCACGACGCCGAGCGCTCCGCCCTCTGCCGTGAGACCCGAGACGCCCGCGTACATCGCTCGCAGAATGCTCATCGACTTTCTTCCTCTTCCTTTCGCTTCGTCTTCGCTGGAGTCACTTCGCGCCCGAGGGCGCATCCGCTTGTTCCACCGCCACCAGATCCGAGATCGGCGCGGTGGCGCCCGAGTCCAGGAGGAGCTCGGCGTAGCCCTTGTCGAAGGAGACCTTCTTCACGATCCCGGAGACGTCCTGGGTCGCCTCGACCGCCTTTCCGTCTGCGGCCTTCGCGTCGATCTTGAGCTGGTAGTTGCCGGCCGGTGCGGTCTGTCCCGCGTCCGTCCGGCCGTCCCACGTGATCGTCGCCGCGCCCGCCGCGCGCGCGCCGAGCTCGATCGTCCGGACGGTCTTGCCGCTCGCGTCGACAATGCGGGCGGTGACGGACTGCGCGGGCGCCGTGAGGCTCACGGACGAGGTCGTCGCCGTGAGACCGTCGAACGCCATCACCTTCCCGCGCACCGTCACCCGCTTGCCGACGAGCGCCGTCGCCTCGTTGTTGCCGAGGCCGCGGAGCTGGGCGTTGACGTCGTCGAGGCGTGACGACTGGGCGATCGCCTGCTCGACCATCGAGAACTGCGAGAGCTGCGAGACGTACTCGGTGCCCTGGAGCGGCTGGAGCGGGTCCTGGTACTGGATCTGCGCGACGAGGAGCTTCAAGAAGGCGTCCTTGTCGAGCGGCTTCTGCGCCGCGGTGCTCGCGGGGGTCGTCGACTGTGTCGAGATTCCGTCGACGCCGGTGAGTGACGAGGCCATGCGTGCCTTCAGAGCACGACGCGTACCCGCCTCCCCGCGACGACGGGCTGACGATCCGTCGACGCGCCGACACCAACGGGCTCCCCCTCCCGTACGCGACGAGCGCCGGTCGGCGTCGCGGCGGAGCGGCCCTCGGCGGCCTCCCGCGCCGTACGCGGCTGGCCGTCATCGCGCCGCCCGCCCGAGCTGCCGCTCCACGCCGTGGCCTCACGGCTCGCACCGCCGTCGCGCGCGTGGGAGTCGCTCGTGGGGCGGTCGCCCTGATCCGGTCGCCCGGGAGGAACGTCGGCCTCTCCGCGAACGCGGGTCGCGGGGCCCGTGACCGTGACGCGTGCTGCGTCGCGGAGCTCGCGCGCGAGCTCG
>JALHPN010000199.1 GCA_022842465.1 Polyangiaceae bacterium
GGCGGAAGCGTTCGGATCAGCGGCCGGCGCGCCGTTCGCGTTCGGCACGCCCGTGCCGCTCGTGTCGGTGGTGCCGGTCGTCGCGCCGGTCCCCGTCGTCGCATCACCGGGGGAGCCTGCCCCCCCGGCCCCGCGGCCGGTCGCGCTCGTGTCGACCGTCCCGGTCCCCGAGACGCCGGCCGCCCCCGTTCCGCCCGTGCCCGTGCCCGTGCCCGTGCCCGGCGTGGTGCTCCCCGCCGGAGGCGTCTGCGGCTGCTGCGCGAGCGCGACGGCAGGAAGGGTGAAGACAGCGGCGCCGAGCGCGACGAGCGACACGCGGCGAAGGACCCGACGCGCGGCGGAAGGGATCTGAGACATCGAGCGTGGCTCCGAGGACGGCGAGGGGGAAAGAGTGGCGGCGATCATTGCGGGTTCAGCTCGGTCTCGGTGCGCGGTCTCACGCAGGCGAGCGGCGGGGGCGGTTCTTCGAGGTTCGTGCGCTTGTCGGAGGGGAACGGCACGCCCTTGGGGTCGGTGATGATGTCGTCCTTGCAGCGGGCCTCGATCGTGAACTGCGCGCCGCCGGAGAAGAACGTGAGGATGCCGCTGAAGGCGCGGAGCTCCTGCCCGCGGAGGGCGAGGGCGTCGAACGCCGCCGACTGCGCCGCGTCGGCCTGCACCGCGGCCTGCTGGTTGCCGCTGTCGGTGACCGTCAGGCGGAACGTGCCGCGCTCGCGGAAGTTCGAGTACTCCGTGCACTCGGCGTCGGCGGTGCACGTCTGGGAGCAGAGGCCTTCCTTCGAGCCGGGCGCGAAGTCGATCCGCCCGTCGTCGTTGAAATCGCAGTTCGTCGCGTCGGGACCGGGGACGAAGCCGCCGCCGGGCGCCTCGGGGACCTTGCCCGATCCGAGCTTCGGCGTGACGCGGACGACCAACGAGCGATCCGGGGTCGACTCCACGCGCACGAGCGAGCCGGAGAGGCGGAGCAGATTCGTCCGATCGCCGATCGCGCCGGGCGAGAGCACGGTCGGGTCCGGCACCCGGCAGGTGGAAAACCGCGGGTTCCACTCCGAGAGCGTCCAGGTCGGGTACGAGAGCTGCGTGAAGCCGAAGAACTCGCCGGCCGTGCCGCGGATCGTGCGGATGCGATCGCAGACGCGCATGCGGGGCGGAGTGTTGAAGTTGAAGACGAAGAGCCCGTTGAAGCCGGGCTGCTTGTCCGTGAACGAGCCGAAGCGGGCGTCCGTGACGTCCTGGACGTAGAAGCCGTTCGAGACGAGCGCGGTGACGTAGACTTCGGCCGCGCCGCGCGGCTGATTCAGCTCGTCGAAGCCGGCCTCGATCTGGATCTGCTCCTTCGGGAACGGCGTGATGCCCGTGCTCGAGCAGGCGACGTCCGTGCCGATGGTCTGGCAGGTGAGGCCCCGCACGTCCGCGACGCGCGGGAGCGAGATGAAGATCGGGGGGCTGATCCCCTCCGAGTAGGTGGAGCCCTGCTCGGCGTCGTCGTTCGCGAACGCGCAGCCCTCGTCGGCGGGAAAGTCGATCCTACCGTCCCCGTCGTCGTCGATCCCGTTCGCGCACGCCGGGGGAGGCACGCGAAGCGGGTCCGCCGGGATGTAGCCGAGGTCCTCCGCGACGATGTACGTCGTGCCGTACGCGTTCGTGACGATCACGTCGACGTCGGGGGACGTGCCAGCCTCGAGCCGCACGTTTCGTCCGTCCGTCGCCTCCGAGATCGCGAGCGGCTGGATCGCGCCGGGCTTCGAGGAGAGACGCACGTAGTTCGAGAACGCCGTGTCGGGCGCGCCCTCCGGCGTGAGCGCCCGTACGCGGACCTTGAACTTGAGCGGCTGGTCGACGACGAGCGGCAGCGGGGCCTCGCGCAGGCCCGCGCCCGAGTACCCGAGGGGCGCCGCCGGATCGGGTGGGACGAGGTCCACGACGAGCCGGCGACGCGCGCGCACGTCACCGAAACCGTCGCTGGAGCACGACGCGCCGGCAGCGAGCGACGACGCCACCACGAGCCCGGCGAGGACGAGGGTGCTTCCGCGCATCATCGGCCGATCATCTCCACGCGCCCGTCGCTCTTGGCGCCGAGGTTCTGGTCGATGCACGTGAGGATCTTGCAGGTCTCGCCGGCGAGCGGGCACGCGCCGACCTCCCGCTGACAGGACTCCTGGTTCGGCGCTTCGGCGCATCGCTTGAGGTGGAACTGGGCGACCTGGTCGCGGCACGCCTTGAGCACGCAACGGCCGGCGGCGCCGCACTCGCCCGTCGTCTGGCACGTGTTGCCCGCCTGCGTGACCGCGCCCGGGCACGAGCACACGGCGTCGGGCGATCCGCAGTCGGCGTCCACGCTGCACGCGCGGAGGCCGTCGGGCGTCCCGTTCTTGTCGCTCCAGAGGCACGGCCTACCCGCGCGCATGTAGTCGAGGAGCGCGTCGCGCTGCTGGATCCTCGTGTCGACCTGGGTGGTGTTGCGCTGGAGCACGCGGAAGCCGGAGCCGCCGGTCGCGAGGTAGTTGCTCGTCGCGAGCTCGTAGCGGTTGATGTCGCGGATGAGCGCCATGCAGATGCCCTGGACGCGCGCCGGAGAGATGTCGCAGCTCCCGGGCACGACCTGGCCAGGCTGGTCGGCGCACTCCTCGTCGGCGAGGCAGCGCCGCACGCCGTCGGGGCAGAAGCCGCGCGCGCCGCTCTTGTCGCACTGGCCCGGGTTCGGGGCCTCGCCGGGTCCGACGCAGTCCTGGTCGACGTTGCAGCGCGCGCCCGTGTTGCCGATGTAGATCTGCTCGGCGCACGAGTTCACCTCGCACTGCTTGCGGATCGGGTCGCAGACGCCGCCCTTCTTGAGCCGGCAGTCGTCGTCGTTGTTGCAGCGCGAGAAGCACCGCTTGGTGCTCTGGTCGCAGGCGTCGCGCCCCGCCGCGACGCAGGTGGCGTCTTCCTCGCACGCGATCGCCAGGCGCTCGCAGCCCGTGCAGTTCATGCGCACCCGCGCGCCGGCGATCTGGATCTGGCTCGCGCAGCCGCGGTTCGCGGAGCGGCGCGAGGAGAAGTCGAAGAGCTCCTGCACCTCGACGCCCGAGAGCTGCATCTTCGAGATCGAGTTGTCGAACGGGAAGATGTTGTACATCTGCTCGACGGTGATCGGCCCCGGGTTGAGGTCGGTGCGGATGCCCGTCGAGTTCGTGAGCGAGAAGTCGGTCTGCACACCGAGGCGCAGCCAGATGCTCGTCGCGACCATGTTCCCGAGGGGCGAGTCGCCTCCGGTCGTCGAGAACCGGCGCGAGCCGCCAGGGCTGTAGCCGACGAGGATGTCGAGGTCGACGAGGTTGTCGAGCTGGCGCCGGTACGGCTGCAGCATGTCGACCATGACCGGATCCTCCGGGACCTCGGCCGTGATCGGGATCGCCTGGTAGCGGGTCGAGAGCACCTCGAAGCCGTTCACCGGGTCGTAGTCGGCGGGGTTGCCCGTCGGCGACGCGAGCTCGGGGCGGTTCGTGACCGTGACGTCGAGACGGCCGACGTACCTCGCGAACGCGCCGGAGTGCACGAGGAGCACCTTCCGCGGCGTGCACGCGCGTTTGAACATCCAGGGACGGAGCTCGGGGTCGAAGTTCCCGGCGCGGCCCTTGAGCGCCGGGTCCGGATCGTCCGGCGGCGGCGTGTCGGTGGAGACGTCGACGTTGGGGTTGACCGCCCACACGAAGGGCTCGTTCGACGTCGGATCGGCGGAGCAGTCCTTGATCTCCTGCGGCGGGTTGATGACCACGTGGTTGTGGCCGCCCATGATGAAGTCGAGTCCGGTGGTGTTGCGGACGACGCGCTGGTCGACGTCGAGCCCCATGTGCGAGGTCGCGCCGACGAGGTCGACGTACGGCCGCAGGAGGTCGATGTAGAACTGGACCACCTCGGCCGTGTTGAGCGGCGTCACGCCCGTGCGGTTCGGCGAGTCGAAGATCGACGTGAGGCTCGAGAGGTTCGCCATCCCGATGACGGCGATCTTGAGCCCGCCCGCGTGGAGCACCGTGAAAGGCTTCGCGACGGTGCTCACGCGCCCGAACGGCGGAGACGTCGGGTCGAGCGTGTCGTAGCGGTAGTTCGCGGAGAGGAGCGAGAAGCTCGACCACTTCGAGAACTGGGTCGCGACGTTCTGCGCGCCGTAGTCGAACTCGTGGTTGCCGACGACGGCCGCGTCGACCCCGAGCAGGCTCATCGCCCGAACCTCGGGCTCGCCGCGGAAGAAGTTGAAGATGGGCGCGCCCTGGAAGCAGTCGCCCGAGTCGAGGTGGATGACCCGACCCGCGCGTGCACGCTCGCGCTGGAGCACGTACGACATGCGCGCGACGCCGCCGACGTTCGCCACGGTGCCGAGCTCACCGAGGCCGAGCGTGGAGTCCACCTGCGTGATGACCTGCTCGTACGGGAAGAGGCGCGAGTGGATGTCCGACGTGTGGAGGATCGTCAGGCTCACCTCGCAGGCGGTCTCCCCGGGCCCGCACGGGCGCGCCTCCGTGGGGCTCTCGCCCGACGAGCAGGCGGGCAGGGAGGAGGATGCGCCGACGAGCGCCGCGAGCCCGCCGAGCGCGAGTGCAGCCGCCGTGAAGCGGGCGGGAGTTCGGGGGGGCAGGGTCCCCCGTGCTGTCTTCGCCATGATGCGGCGCGCACCCTATCACGGCGTACGTCGAGCTGTCGCGCGTCGATCGTGCCGTTCCTCTCGCCGTCCCGACCGCTCGACGACGACCGCCGGCCGCTCGCGCGACGCCTGGGCTCCGGCGTCGGGTGTCCGCGTTATGTCCTGAATGTGACGCTCCGACCAACGACACCCCCGGGTCGTGACCACCTCCTCTTCTGTGTGGCGGCGGACCGATGACGCGCAAGGCCATGGCCCGCGCGTGGTTCCGCGTCGCGGGCAGGGTGGCGCTCGCGCCGTTCACGGTCGCGGTCGCCTACGTCCTCGCGGGGGGGATCCCCTCGTGGTCGACGAGCGCGTACGCGCTCGCCTGCGCGGGCCTCCTCGTCGGTCTCGCGACGTTGCCGTGCGAGGACCCGGCCCGAGGCATGTTCGACGCGTCGGTCGCGCCGCCGGCGTCTCCGCGTCGGCCGCGCCGCCCGAGCGGCGTCGCACGGCTGTCCTTCGGCGCGCTCGTCGCGATCCTCCTCGTGCGGTGCTCGGCGGCGCGGACGGGCGCGCAGCTGTTCCGCGAGGCGCCCTTTCCGTCGGGCCTCCTCGGCGCCGTCGTCGACGAGGGCGACCTCGCGGTCACCGGCGCACGGCTGCTCGTCCGCGCGGGGGCCCTCGTGGACGACGCGGAGGTCGCGCCGGACGTCATGCGCGACGCCTACGCGCGTCTCCGCGCCGAGCACGGGGACGTCGGCTCGCCCGCGCTGCCCACGTTGCTCGGTCTCGTCCCGCCGAGGAGCGGCTCGGCCGATCGCGTCGTCGTCCAGGGGCGCCTGCGCGAGCGCTCGCGGACGGCCGTGGTCTTCCTCCACGGCTTCGGCGGCAGCTTCGTTCTGCCGTGCTGGACGGTGGCGGACGCGGCGCTCGCGGTCCTGCCGAACGTCCTCACCGTCTGCCCGTCGCTCGACGGGGACGGCCACTGGGGGTCCGCCGAGGGCGAGAGGATCCTTCGCGCGACGCTCGCCGATCTCCGGGCGCGCGGGATCGAGCGCTTCGTCCTCGTCGGGCTCTCGAACGGAGCCTTCGGGCTCGCGCAGCTCGAGGCCAGGATGCGGTCGGAGCTCACGGGCCTCGCGGGTCTCGTCCTCGTGTCCGGCGCCGATCCGAGCGCACCGCGTGCGAGCGTCCCGGTCCTCGTCGTCCACGGCGCTCGCGATCGCATGACGTCCCATGCGTCGTCCGCCGCCTACGCCGCCACGCACGGCGCGCGCCTCGTCTCGCTCGACGCCGGGCACCTCGGGATGCTCGTCGACCGACGCGCGTTCGACGACGCGTTCGGGGACTTCCTCCGCGAGCACCTCGGCGAGCCGGCCGCGGCCGTGGCGGAGGGACGAGCCGACGGATGGCCCGACGAGGATCGGCTCGCGGTGGTCGCGACGACCGCGCTCGTCGGGGGCGGGCGCATCCGTGACACCGACGCGCCGCGCCTCGTCGCGGCGATGACGAAGGCGTACGCGGACGCGGCCCGCGAGCGCGCCGAGCACGGGGCGCCGCGCTTCTCGCGCGAGCCCATGACCGCGGCCGATGCCGGCGCGTTCGCCGACCTCCACGTCGTGTCGCCGTCGTCCGCGTCGTCGCGCACCGCGGTCGTCTTCCTCCACGGCATGGGAGGTCGCTTCGCGCTCCCGTGCTGGCGCGTCGGGCGTGTCGCTTCACGCCTCGCGTCGACGACCTTCTGTCCAGCGACGGACGACACGGGCGCATGGGCCGCGCCCCATGGCGAGCGGGTGCTCCGCGCCACGCTCGCGCACGTCGCTGCGCGCGGCTTCGATCGCGTGGTCCTCGTGGGACTCTCGAGCGGCGGCATCGGCGCCTCGCGACTTGCGGCGGCGCTCGCGCGCGAGGACCTCGTGCGCGCGTTCGTGTTCCTGTCCGGGGTCGATCCTTCGGCCGTCGCGCCGCGCCCTGCGCGCCCGACGCTCGTCGTCCACGGGACGGCGGACACGATGGACGGCGTCTGGGCCGCGCGCGCGTACGCGGCGCGGACGTCCTCGCAGCTCGTGGAGGTGCCGGCGGGTCACTTCGCGCTCCTGACCGCAGCGTCCGAGGTGGACGCCTCGATCGAGCGATTCCTGCGCGAGACGCTCCGCCCTTCCTGATCCCTCGGGGGGGCGCCCGGGCAGCGTGGACGGAAAGGTATGCGCCCACTGGGCGCCGCGCCCGACCGAGCAGTCTGGATGCGCGGCGCCGCGGCTTTCAGCACGCGGTTCACGCTTGACCCGGCAGGTGTTCAGCGTCATGACCGTCGGGCCCGAAGTGTCGGGTGCTCTCCGGAGGGTGTCGATGGGTGGCCGAAAGGTGTTCGGGATCGGGACCTTCACGTATGTGAGCGCCATCGCGTGCGCCAGCGTCCTCTCGTCCGGGCTGCTCGCGTGCGGCCAGGGTCGCAGCGACGAGGGCCGCGGCGCCCAGGAGAGCGTGAGCCTCACGAAGGCGAAGCTCGACGTCGCCGGGCAGACCGTCCGCTACGCCCACGGCGCGCCGTCGTCGACGGGCAAGGAAGCGCTCGGCTACCGGAAGGCCGTCACCGAGCACCTCGCCGTCGGCGCGCCGGCCGTCGCCGTCGACGCGAAGGGCCGCGTCCTCGTCCTCGACGCGCTCAAGGGCCGCGTCCTCCGCATGTTCCGGAACGAGGTCGAGCCCGTCGTCTCGGATCTCCCCAAGGACTGCGACGACCTCGCCGTCGCGCCCGACGGCGCCTTCGCCGTGCGTCGATCCGTGAAGCCCGAGGTGCTCGTCTTCGGTCCGGACGGGAAGAAGATCGGCAGCGTCGACACGAGCGCCGTCGAGACGACGGACTCGATTGCGCTCCTCGCCTCCCGTCGCGTCGCGGTGACGACCCCTTTCCAGGAGACGTTCTCGTTCGGGAGCCCGTCCTTCCCGCAGCTCCCGGAGGCGGTCCTCCACGGAAAGCGTGAGGGCGCCGCGTTCCTGCCGAACGGCGACGGCATCGTCGCGGTCAAGAAGGACGACGGCGTCCTCGAGCTCCGCGTGGTCGAAAGCGGCGCGAGCGCCGAGGCCGCCCAGGAGTCGCGCGTGAAGAAGGCGGTCTCGCTCGGGACAGGCTCCTCCCTCCGCATCGTCGGGTCGAACGGCAGCGTCGTCTGCGCGCGCATCGAGCACGCCCGCGAAGGCGCCGGCGGCGAGATCCTCGTCGACCGCGAGGCCGCCTGCATCGACGTCGTCTCCGAGCGCACGGTCCTCCGCACGAAGCTCCCGGACGTCGGGACCTACGTGCCGCGTCACGAGCTCGCGTTCAAGGGAAGCACGCTCGTCCACATGCGCCCGACGGATGACGGGCTCGACATCACGAGCTGGTCGCTCGAAGGCCGCTCGTCGCAAGCCAGCTCGTCCCAGGGAGGTGCGCAGTGAGCCGCACGAACATGCGTCTTCTCGTCGGTGGCGCGCTCGTCCTTTCGATCCTCGGCGCGAGCCACACGGCCTCGGCGATCACGCGCGAACAGTCGCTCGTCCGCGCGCGGTCCTACGCCGGCCACAAGTGGTCGAGCAGCGCGGCGAACTCCACCGCGACGTGCAGCGCGGCGTACCAGTCGCTCTACATCCCCGGCGACTACGTCGGCGTGGCGTACGACTGGGGCGGGTACATGGGGATCGCGACGTTCGACTCGCTCATCGCGCAGGGGCAGGGCTCCGGCTCGCAGGAGCCGGACGGCATCCTCTCCTGCACGGCGGGCGTCGACTGCTCCGGCTTCGTGAGCCAGGTGTGGGGCGTCGGGCACTTCACGACGTCGAGCATGCACCAGACCTCGGCGCAGATCGGGCAGGGGGCGATGCTCCCGGCCGACATCTACAACAAGGCTGGTTTCCACGTCGCGATGCAGGCGGCGACGAAGGCGAACGGCGAGCCGCTCTTCATCGAGGCGCTCGGCTACAACGTGAACGTCAACTCGACGGGCGGTCTCTCGCACGTCGCGGGGTACCTGCCGCGTCGCCTCAACGGCATCGTGGACTCTCCGGTGACGGACCCCGTCGGCACCACGACGAAGCCGATCCTCATCGGCAGCTTCCCGTACACCGACTCGCGCAGCACGGCGACCTCGCCGAGCAGCGTCCTCGACGCGTGCGCGGCGGCTCCGAGCACGCAGCAGAAGGGCCCCGAGGTCGTCTACCTCGCCAAGATCACCACCCCCGGGACGCTCACCGTGACGGTCTCGGACGACGCCGCGACGGACGTCGACGTGCAGATCCTCGCGGGCAACCCGAGCCCCTCGCGCTGCATCGGTCGCCACGACTCGACGGTCTCGATGACCGTCGGATGTGGCGACTACTACATCGTCGCGGACACGTTCGGCGCCAACGCGGCGAACGCGGGGAGCTACACGCTCAACGCGACGCTGTCGCCCTCCGGTCAGGCATGCGCGGCCGTCGCGGGCCCCCCGGCGTTCAACCCGAAGGGCAAGCTCGGAGACAAGTGCGCGTTCCCGGGCAACAAGAACCTGCCGTTCTGCAACGCGAACCTCGGCGGCGAGACGTGCATCTACTCGCAGACGGAGAGCTTCTGCTCGGTGCCGTGCGCAGCCGACAACGACTGCGGCGGTCTCCAGGGCGGCTGCTGCCGTGACCTCGGCCAGGGCGAGAAGTACTGCCTGACGCAGGCCTTCTGCGCCGGAGGCGGCTCGAGTGGCGTCCAGTCGGGCACGAAGCCGACGCCGGGCGACGGCTCCGGCACGGGTACCGGCACGGGGGAGGGCACCGGCGAGGGCGTCGGCGAAGGCGATCCGGGCGAAGATCCGAGCGCCGATCCCACCGGGGAAGGCGCCGCAGGCGAGGCGCCCGCGAAGAGTGCCTCGGGCTGCAGCACCTCGCCGGGCTCGGCCTCGGCCTCGGGCTTCGCGCCCCTCGCTGCGGCGATCCTCGCCCTCGCGAGCCGCAAGCGGCGCCGCGCCGCGCGCTGATCTCCGCCGGTCGTCGCTTCAGACGGCGTGCGGATCGGACGGGATCGGGGGGTAGCTCGATCGCGGATGGGACTCGTCCTCGGCGATGCCGGCGAGGAGGTCGCCGAACCGGACCGACAGCTCCCGCGCGAGCACGGCCTGCACGCGGTCGGCGCTGTCTTCGACGAGCGCGAGCTCCGCGATGCGCTCCGCCTCCCCGACGGTGAGCCGCCTGATGGCCTCCTTGATCTCCGGGATCGCCGCGGCTTCCATCGACAGCTCGCGTAGCCCGAGTCCGACGAGCAGGACCGCCGCGAGCGGATCCGACGCCATCGCCCCGCACAGCGACACCGGACGCGAGAACTTCGCGCCGACGTCCGCCACGAACTTCACGAGCCGCAGGATCGACGGATCGAACGGAGAGGCGAGGGGCGCGAGCTCCTGGCTACCCCGGTCGATCGCGAGCGCATACTGGACGAGGTCGTTGGTGCCGATGCTGAAGAACTCGGCCTCGCGCGCGAAGACGTCGGCCATGACCGCCGCCGCAGGCACCTCGATCATCATCCCGAGCGGGATGTGCTCCTCGAACGCGTGGCCTCGCGCGCGGACCTGCTCGCAGGCCTGCGAGAGGAGGCGCCGCACCTCCCGCATCTCGTGCATGCTCGCGACCATCGGGATCATGATGCGCACGTCGCCGTGGGCGCTGGCGCGAACCATCGCCCGCAGCTGGGTGAGGAAGACGTCGGGCTGCTTCAACGCCAGGCGCACCGCGCGGAGCCCGAGGGCCGGGTTCATCTCGGCCGGCAGCTGGAACGTGCTCGCGAACTTGTCGCCGCCGATGTCGAAGGTGCGGAGCGTCACCGGTTGCGGGCTCACCGCCTCGACGATCGCGCGATAGACCTCGTACTGCTCGTCCTCGCCGGGCTGCGTGGTGCGGTCGATGTAGAGGAACTCCGTGCGGTAGAGCCCGATCCCTTGCGCTCCGTGGTCGACGGCGAGGATCGCCTCCGCAGGCAGCTCGACGTTCGCCTTCAGGGCGACGGGCACGCCGTCGGCCGTCACGCAGGGCTGGTGCCTCGCCGAGAGGAGGCGCCGCGCGAACGCGAGGTGTTGCTCCGAGCGCTGCCGCGCTTCGCGGATCGCCTGCTCCGTCGGATGGACGATGACCTGACCCGTCAGCCCGTCGACGATGAGCATGTCGCCGGTGCGGATCGAGGCGAGCGCATCCGCGACCCCGACCACGGCGGGGATCTCGAGCGCGCGCGCCATGATGGACGTGTGCGCCGTCCGCGTCCCGACGGCGGTGACGAAGCCGAGCGCCGGCTCGCGGACCATCGCCGCCGTGTCGGCCGGCGAGAGGTCCCGCGCCACGACGATCATCGGCTCGTCGAGACGGACGGCGTGGTGCGTGTCCTCGCCGACGAGGGCGCGGAGGACCCGGTCACAGGCGAACTCGATGTCGTGGCGCCGCTCGAGGATGTACGCGTCCTTCGACTCGCCTTCGCTCGGGCCGAAGAGGGCGACGATCTCCTCGCTCGCCTCGCTGACGGCCCACTCGGCGCCCTTCTTCTCCTCCTTGATCTTCTGCTCCACGCGGTCGTGGAGCGCGGGGTCCGCCATCATGAGCTCGTAGGCCTCGAGGATGGGGCTCGCCTCGCGCATCGCGATCGGTAGGCGCTGGCTCACCTCGCGGAGCGTGCGCTTCGCGAGCGTCACCGCCTGCTTCACCCGATCGAGCTCTCCCTGGATCTGCGCCGTGTGCACGTGGCGTCGTACGAAGGACGCCCGGAGGTCGCCGAGCACGAGCGCCGGCCCCACGGCGACGCCGGGCGAACCGGCGATCCCCTTCAGCGCCACCGACGCCTGCGCCGCGAGGTCGAGCGAGCTCGGGGACGACGACGGCACGGGGAGCGGGATCGAGCCGCTCGACCGCGTCGCATCCTCGGAAGACGCGGGACCGTGGACCTCGGGAGACGACGTGCGGCGCTCGCTCATCAGCTCGGCTCCCCGAAGCGGCCCGCGATGAGCTTGCCGATTGCGTCGACGCACTCCTCTGCGCGCTCCCCCGTGGCCGCCACCTCCACGGTCGTCCCCTTCGAGCCGCAGAGCAGGAGCACGCCCATCACGCTCTTGGCGTTGGCCGTCTGACCCGCGTGAGAGACGTTGACGTCGCACGGGTACTTCGACGCGAGCTGGACGAGCTTGGTCGCGGCCCTCGCATGCAACCCGAGGTCGTTGACGATCACGAAGGCCGCCTTGGCATCTTTGCTCATGGCGTACCTCCTCCGGGCTTTCGCGGTGCGGCGGCGGGCCCGATGTTCGCGGCGTCCTCCGCAGAGGCGGAGTGAGGCATCGAGACCGGGCTCACGCTGGCCGAGCCCTCGCCGGGCCCATGAGCGAGGACTCGCGCCTTCGCTTCGGGGCTGTTCCGATGAACGTCGCGATGCGCGACGCCGATCTCGATCTTCTTCGTGGCCTCCTCGAGGCCCTTCTCGTGCAGGATCATGTCGAGCTCCGCGGCGACGTACTCCGCCAGCACGACGCTACGGTGCATGCCGCCGGTGCAGCCGAAGGCGATGGTGAGATAGCTCTTCCCCTCGCGCTCGTACTTGGGGACGACGTACCGGAGGAGCTCGAGCGCATGGCGTAGGAACTCGCCCGTCTCGGGGAGGTTCAGGACGAACTCCCGGACGCGCGGGTCGGTGCCCGGGACTCGCTTGAGCTCCGGCACGAAGTACGGATTTTTGAGGAAGCGGACGTCGAACACGAGGTCGGCGTCGCCCGGCGTCCCGTACTTGAAGCCGAAGGAGACGACCCGCACGGTCATCCGCTCGGCCGTCCCGGAGGCGGGACCGAACTGCGCGAGCACCGCGCGCCGGAGCTCGTGGACGCTGAGGGCGGTCGTGTCGACGACGCGGGTCGCGTGGGCGCGAAGCGGGGAGAGCCGCTCGCGCTCGAGGGTGACGCCTTCGAGGACGGAGGCCGCCCCGCTCAGCGAACCCGAGGTCGCGAGGGCGTGCGGCCGCCGCGTCTCGCTGAAGCGACGGAGGATGGTCTCGTCGGACGCGTCGAGGAAGAGGACGTGGAGGTCTCTTCGCTCGCTGTCCTCCAGCATCGCGAGCACGCGGCCGACCTCGCCGAGGAACACCCGGACGCGCACATCCATCCCGAGCGCGACGCGCATGATGCCGGCCTTGTCGCAGAGGGCGACGGCGTCGGGCGCCAGGGCGGTCGGCAGGTTGTCGATGCAGAAGAAGCCGAGGTCCTCGAGCGCGTGGAGGGCCGTCGTTCGGCCGGCGCCCGACAGCCCGGTGACGACGACCACCATCGGCTTCTTCGAGACGGGAGCGACGTCGTTCACGAGTCGTCTCCTTTCGGCCGCACGGCGGGGATCCAGGCGGAGCTCTCGTGCCCGTGCCGCTCGGGCAGGTCGGGCAGGGGCCCCTTCGGCCGCGACGCACCGTGTACCGGTCCCCCGAACACGGGCTTGGCGGCCGGCTGAGACCGCTCCGAGTCGCTCCAGTGCGGGCTGGCGAGGCTGCTGGGCGCCGGGGCCGGGAGCCTGTCGGCCTCGACCTCGGTCCCGGCGCCGAGGACGCTCTCGGGCTGGTCGTCGAGCGCCATCTCCGGCGTGAGCCCTGCGTTCTCCTCGAGCCGGGCGAGCAGCTCTCGCGCCGAGTGACGGCCCGCCCGTCGGAGCAGCTCGTTCCGCGCCGCCATCTCGAGCATCGCGCCCATGTCGCGGCCGGGGCGAACGGGCACGGTCACGAGCTTGATCGGGGTGTGGAGGATCATGAAGTGCTGGTCGTCGACGCCGAGGCGGTCGTACTCCTTCTTCTCGTTCCACTCGTCGAGCTGGACGACCATGTCGATGCGCTTGCGCTCGCGCACCGCGGTCACGCCGAAGAGGTCCTTGATGTTGAGGACCCCGAGCCCCCGCACCTCGACGTGGTGCCGGAGCATGTCGGCCGCGCACCCGAACACCATTCCCGGCGGGCGCCACTCGCACTTCACGACGTCGTCCGCGACGAGCCGATGGCCGCGGAGCACGAGCTCGACCGCGCACTCGCTCTTGCCGATCCCGCTCTTGCCGAGGAGGAGGAGGCCGATCCCGAAGACGTCGACGAGCACGCCGTGGAGCTGCATCGTGGGCGCGAGGCGCTCGTCGAGGAGCGCATGGAGCGCGTTGATCGTGCGCGACGACCGCGCCTCCGAGAGATAGAGCGGCGTGCTCGTCGCCTCCGCGGCCGAAACGACCGCGCGGGGCACGAGGGCCCGGTGGCTCACGACGACACAGGAGAGCCCGAGCGAGAAGAAGCCGCGGGCCGCCTCCCCGCGGACGTCCGGGGCGAGCGCGTCGAGATAGGAGAGCTCGGTCTCCCCGAGCACCTGGACGCGCGTCGGGACGACACCGTGGAAGTGGCCGGCGAGCGCGAGGCCGCTCTTCTGGACGCGGGGGTGCCGGACGGGCCTGTCGAGGCCGCCTTCCCCTGCCAACCGAGTGAGCGCGATGCCCAGCCTCGGATCCTCGACGAGCTCGCCGATGGTGACGTCCACCATCGGCGGAGGGCTCGACCTCGACATCACGGCCCCCCCTTCTTGTCGGCCTCCTCCGCGCTGATCAGCTCGTAGATGTCCGTCGCGCTGTCCGCGCCCACGAGCCTCTGCCGGAAGTCCCGGCTGCGGAGCAGGCGCGACACGCGCGCGAGCGTCTTCAAGTGTTCGCCCGTCGCGCGCTTCGGGCCGATGACTCCGAAGAGGATCGACACCTTCGCGTCGTCGATCGCCTGGAACTCGACGCCCTCGGGGACGATGAGGAGCGCCGCGACCTGCTCCTTGAGCTGCGGGAGCGCTCCGTGTGGGATGGCGACCCCCTCGCCGATCCCCGTGGACTGGAGCGCCTCTCGCTCGAGGAGCACGTGCTCGATCTCGGAGACCGTGACGCCGTCGCGCTCACCGAACATCCCCGCGAGGCGCGACAGGGCCTTCTCCTTGTCGAAGTCCCCGCCGGCGCGCTGGATGCCGACGCGTTCGGGCGCGAGTAGGTCGGTGAGTCGCATGTCTCGAGGGGCTGCGGAGGTGGGCGACGTCCGAGACGCAGGGGTTCGCGTCGTCGGCCTCACTCTTCGGGTTCGTCGGGCAGCAGGTGGTCGGACGCGCGATCCGCGCCCTTCTTCTTGTGCAGCGTGTGCACCTCGCGGATCTGCCTTTCCAGCTTGTCGATCACCTTGTCGATCGAGGCGTACATGTCCTCGGTCGCTTCGTGCGCGTGGTAGTGCTGCCCGCCCGCATGGAGATCGACCTCGGCGCTGTGCACACGCTTCTCGCAGCTGAGCGTCACCTGTCCGTGTAGAGGCTGCCTCAGGAACTTCTGGAGCTTCGAGACCTTCTCCGTCGCGTAGCCCTTGACCGCCTCCGTGGCGTCCATCTGTCGGAAGGTGATCGAGATGTTCATCGTGGTGAACCTCCGTCCTTGGGGGCGTCGGCGTGTCGCCGCATCTGCACGTGAGCGTACGCCTACCCGGGCGCCGTCGGCCACGAGGATCGACGCGTGAGCGGACCGAGGAGCTCCGCGAGCTCCGCGATGGCTCCCGTGCCAGAGGCTCGCCTCGCGTCCGCCGCCGAGGCCAGGGACGACACGTAGTCGCGGAGCGCGGCGTGGGTCTCGCCGAGGGCGCGCCTCACCGCCGCGTCGGGGTCGGGCGCGTCCGGCAAGAGGTGCAGCGCCTCGCCGTAGCCCTTGTGCGCTGCGCGGACCGTCTCGAGGAACGGCAGACCGCCGAGGAGGCCCAGCAGCGCGACGAGGTTTCGCTCTTGCAGGAAATCGAGCCGCTTCTGCGACTCCGTCCACTGGTCCTTGAACGCGAGCGTCAGGAAGGCGAGGCCACGGGGGAAGAGGCCCGCGTAGAGCGCGCGTGCCTCGGCGATGCGCGGATGGGCCCTGTCCGGCAAGCGCGTCCATCCGAGCAGCCAGCACTGGAGCGCTCCCCAGGCGTCGTCGAGGACGCGATCCGCCGCCCGGGCTCGCGGATCGGCGCTCGAGCCCGCCTTTTCGCGCGCCGCGATGTGCTTCTCGAGCTCGACCCGCGCGTCGACGACGCGCGCGAGGAAGCCCGCCGCGCCGTCCGGCAACCGACGGACGCGGCTGGCCGCGGCCTCGAGCTCGTCGACGAGCGTGAGCGTCCCGGCCTCGCCGAGGGGCGGGAGCTCATGGTCCTTCTCCGGACGGTCCGTCATCGATCGCTCTCCCGAGCCGGCCGAGACCTCAGAAGAGCTTCTTGCGCTTGCTCGACGCGAGGATGCCGAGCATCTCGCGGTACTTCGCGACGGTGCGGCGGGCGATCTGGATCCCGTCCTGCTTTGCGAGGATCTCGACGATCGCCTGGTCGCTGAGGGGGTTCTGCTTGTCCTCGGCGTCGATGATCTTCTTGATCGCCTGCTTCACGCTCTCGGAGGCGATGTCCTCCTCGGCGACGCGACGGATCGACGAATTGAAGAAGTACTTCAGCTCGAAGAGACCCTGCGGCGTGTGGACGTACTTGTTCGTCGTGACGCGCGAGATCGTCGACTCGTGCATGCCGACCGCCTCGGCGACGTCGCGGAGGATCATCGGCTTCAGGTGGGCGACGCCGCGCTCGAAGAACTCGCGCTGCTTCTCGACGATGCACTCGGTGACGCGGATGATCGTCTTCCGGCGCTGCTCGATCGCGCGGATCAGCCACTGCGCGTTCCGGAGCTTCTCGCCGATGAACTCCTTGGCGTTCGGATCCTTCAGGAGCTGCTTGGTGAGCGCTTCGTTGATGTAGAGGCGCTGCACGCCGCGGTCGTTGTCGGAGACGGTGAACTTCTCCCCGTCCTTCACGACGTAGACGTCGGGCGTGATCGCGATCTGCTTCTCGTCGGTCTCCGAGAAGTTCCGGGCCGGGCGGCTCTCGAGCTTCTGGATCTCCTTGACGGACTCGTAGATCTCCTCGACCGGCACCTTCAGATCACGCGCGATGGCCTGGTAGTTGTGCTTCTCCAGGTTGTGGAGGTGCTTCGAGATGATGGTGACGTCGAGGTCCTCGTAGCCGAAGACCTCGGCCTGCACGAGGAGGCACTCCTGGAGGTCGCGCGAGCAGACGCCGACGGGGTCCCACTCCTGCATCATGCGGAGGATCTCGGGGGCGTCCTCGGGATCGACCCCGGACTCCTGCGCGAGCTCCTCGATCGTGATGTCGGGGGTGCGCGTCCCGTCCGGGCGCTCGATCCCCTTCAGGTCGAGGAAGCCGTTGTCGTCGAGGTTGCCGAGGATGAGCTCGGCGAAGCGCTTCTCGGAGTCCGTGAAGTCGCTCATCTGGAGCTGCCACCGGAGGTGGTCGACCAGGGACGCCTGCTTCGTGAGGTTCTGCTCGATCGGCGGCAGCTCCTCGAACCCGCCGCGATTGGCAGGTAAGGGCTGCTGGAGGGTGCGGTTCTCGAGGAACTGCTCCCAGTCGATCTCGTTGACCTGCTTGCTCTCGGCCTTCTGAGCGTCGCCGGACTCGATGCGCTTTCTGTCCTCGAGGCGGTCGATCCGCAGCTCTCCGGCCTCCGGCGCGGTCCCGATGACCTCCCCGGCGCCCTCCTGGGACGCGCGAGGCCGCGGCTCGAAGTCCTCGTCGGCGAGGACCGGGTTCGCGTCGACCTCCTTGCGGATTTCCTCGATGAGCTCGAGGCGCGAGAGCTGGAGCAGGCGGATCGCCTGCTGCAGCTGCGGGGTCATGACGAGCTGCTGGGAGAGCTTGAGCTGCTGCTTGATTTCCATGGGCAAACGTCCCGCTTGGAGGAAGCTTACACGCGGGAGCGGGCCCCGGAAGCGAAATTGGTGCCATGGAGGGCACGGAGGTGGCCGACGTCGGGCATGTGTTGACGCGGTGGGCGTCCTGGTCGTTGATCGATCGATGGGGCGCGCGGAGTCACTTCGGGATGCATGGGAGAGGGCGCTCGAGAAGGGCCGGCACGCCGACGCCGCGAGGGCGCTCGGCGAGCTCGAAGCGCTCGAGCCCGGCGAGCCGCTCTGGTCACACCGGCTCGGCGAAGCGCACCGGCGGCTCGGCAAGGCGAAGGCGGCCGAGGACGCGTTCGCCCGCGCGGCCGAGAAGTACCTCGAACGGGGCTTTCTGCCGCGGGCGGTCGCCATGGCGAAGCTCGTGGCCTCGCTGAATCCGAGCCGGACGGAT
>JALHPN010000200.1 GCA_022842465.1 Polyangiaceae bacterium
GTGGCGTGCCTCGCGTTCGCGCCCGCCGCGCGGCCGGCCTCGGCGCGCGAGGCGCTCGCGGCGGCGCTGTGCTAGAGCGACGCGCATGGCTCACGACGCCCGGCAGCGCCTCGACACCCTGTGCATCCACGCCGGCCAGGAGCCGGACAAGACCTCCGGCGCCGTCATGACGCCGATCGTGCTCGCGAGCACGTTCGTGCAGGACGGCCCCGGCAACCACAAGGGCCACGACTACTCGCGCGCCGGCAACCCGACGCGCGACGCGCTGGAGGGCTGCATCGCCGCGCTCGAGGGGGCCAAGCACGGGATCGCCTACGGCTCGGGTTGCGCGGCGACGACGTCGGTCCTCATGTCGCTCCGCACGGGAGACCACGTCCTCGTGGGCGACGACGTGTACGGCGGCACGTTCCGCATCTTCGACAAGGTGCTGAAGCAGTGGGGCCTCGAGGCCACGTTCCTCGACATGAGCGATCCGGCGAAGGTGCGGGAGGCCGTCCGCCCGACCACGAAGATGATCTGGCTCGAGACGCCCTCGAACCCGATGCTCAAGGTCTTCGACATCGCCGCCATCGCGGACGTGGCGAAGAAGGCGAAGCTCACCCTGGCCGTCGACAACACCTTCGCGACGCCGATGCTCCAGCGACCGCTCGACCTCGGCGCCGATCTCGTCGTCCACTCGACGACGAAGTACCTCAACGGGCACTCGGACGTGGTCGGCGGCTTCGTCGCGACCAGCGACGACGGGCTGGCCGAGAAGATGCACTTTCTCCAGAAGTCGATGGGCGGCGTCCCGAGCCCGTTCGACTGCTACATGGTGCTCCGCGGCGTGAAGACGCTGGCCGTGCGGATGAGGCAGCACGTCGAGAGCGCCAGGAGCCTCGCCGCCTGGCTCGAGGCCCACGCCCAGGTGGAGCGCGTGTTCTACCCCGGCCTCCGCTCGCACAAGGGCTACGACGTCGCCGCGCGGCAGATGAAGGGCCCCGGCGGGATGATCAGCTTCGAGCTCAAGGGCGGGCTCGCGGCGGCGAGCGCGTTCCTGAAGGCGGTGAACGTCTTCGTGTGCGCGGAGAGCCTCGGGGGCGTCGAGTCGCTCGCGGAGCACCCGGCGATCATGACCCACGCGAGCGTCCCTGCCGATCAGCGGCGGGCCCTCGGCATCGGGGACGGCCTCCTGCGGCTGAGCGTCGGTCTCGAGCACCCGGACGACCTCCGTGAGGACCTCGAGCGCGGCTTCCGCGCGGCGCTCGCCACGTGATGGTAAGCTAGTCGCCGGCTTCACCTACTTCGACCGAGGAGCTCATCGATGTCCCGAGGAAAGCACGTCGTCACGACCCTCACGGTGGCTCTCGCGAGCACCGTGCTCGCCGGGGTGGGCTGCAGTGATCCCGAGCCTGCGACCCCCCGCGTGACGCTCGAGACCGAGCTCCGCATCGGCTCGAACACGTCGCAGACGTGTCCGCAGAGCGGCCCGCTCTTCACGATCGGCGAGTTCGGGACGCTCGGCGACGAGACCCGCCCGACGAAGCCGGTCGACGACGGTCAGCCGTTCGGCCAGGGCTCGGTCAGCGTGTCGTGCGCCGTCACGGCAGCCGGCAACGGCGGCTTCGACGTCCGCGCGTCCACGACCCTCACCGGCGCGACCGGCGGCCTCTTCAAGATCGAGGGCACGTTCCGGCCCGAGGGTCAGCAGACCGGCATCACGGCCACCCTCTCGAAGCAGCCGTTCGGCGTCTTCGCGGGCCGAGACTGCACGGTCGAGTACGACCTCAGCCAGGGGCAAGGCGTCGCGGCCGGCCGCGTCTGGGGAACGCTCGTGTGCCCGAAGGCCGAGCGCTCGGACACGGGCAGCGTGTGCGAGTCGCGCGCGACGTTCCGCTTCGAGAACTGCGCGCAGTAGCGCAGACGATCAGTTCTTCGACTCTTCGCGATCCATCGCCTCCAGGATGGCCTCGACCTCGAGGGCGACCTCGAGCTCGGGCTTCGCCTGGAGAAAGCCCACGAAGTAGCGCCGCGCGGAGGCCTTGTCGCCGCGCGCGAAGAACGCCATGCCGGTGGCGTAGAGCGCGTCGGCGTCCGTCGGAGCTTGCTCGACGGCGACGAGGCCTTCCCGGATCGCCTCCGGGTGCTGGCCGAGCTTCCGGAGCACGTGGGTGATCGCGATGCGGGCGCCGAGGTGCTGCGGCGCGAGCCTCAGCGCGGCGCGGTACGCATCGCGCGACGCCTCGAGCTCGCCGACCTCGTAGAGGCCCTGGCCGAGGAAGAAGAACGCGTAGGGGTTCGTCGGATCCTTCGTGAGGAGGTCCCGGAGGACCTCGAGCGCCTTGTGATACTGCTCGTCGGCGAGGAGCTCGGTCGCTTCCTCCACCGCGTCCCAGTGCACGCCGTCGCGTTCGTCGCCCTTCATGAACCGTGCGGCTAGCATGGCGGCCGAACGCGCGCCATGCACGTAGCTCTCCCGAGGAACGCGACGACCCTCGCTGCCGCGGTGCTCCCGGCGCTCGCGGTCGGGCTCGCCTTCTGGGCGAACAGCTGGGGCGCGGCGGGCGGGTTCTTCCCCGCGCCTCTCGACGACGTGTACATCCACTTCGACTTCGCGCGCTCGCTCGCCACCGGTCACGGCCTCGTGTGGGTCCCCGGCAACGGCTACTCGTCGGGCGAGACCGCGCCGCTCTACGCCGTCGTGCTCGCGCTCGGACACCTCGCGGGCTTCCGCGGCCCTTGGCTCGGCCTATGGTCGGCGGCCGTGGCGATCCTCGCGACGGCGAGCCTCCTGCTCTCCGTGCGGACCCTCGTGATGCCGTGTCGTCCGTGGGTCGCGTGGTCGGCGCCGCTCCTCGTCCTCTCCTCTGCGCTCGTCGACTGGTCGCTCTTCAGCGGGATGGAAGTCGCTCTCCACGGCGCAGTCCTCGGCCGTGTGCTCGTCGCCCTCGATGCGGCGACGAGCGACGTCGTGGCGCGGCGGCGCGGGAAGACGCGCGAGGCGTGGCAGTGGCGCGTCGGGTTCCTCGCGAGCCTGCTCCTCCTGCTCCGTCCCGAGTCGGTCGTCCTCGTCCCGGTCGCGGCGGCGGCGAGCGCGCGAGCCGTCGGGCGTCGCTCGCCCGTCCTTGCGGCGCTCCGGGTAGGTCTCCTCCCCGTGCTCGTGCTCGGAGGTATGCTGGGCGTGAACGTGCTCGCGACGGGCGATGCGCGCGCCGCCGGAGCGCAGCTGAAGCTGCTCTCGTCGAATCCCTTCCTCGGCGAGGTCGATCGCGCGAGGGCCTTCGTGGAGAACCTCGTCACCTTCGCGGTGAAGGTCCTCGCCGCGGAGCTCGGGCGACCGGGGTTCTTCGCTTGGGCGCTCCCGGTGCTCGTCGTCGCGGCGACGGTCGCGCGTCGATCGCGCCCGGTGGCGGTCGTGTGCCTGTCCTCTGCGGTCGCCTGGACGCTGCTCGCGTCGTGGAACGGCAACGCGCCGTTCCACAACTTCCGGTACTACGCGCCGCCGCTCCTCATGCTGCTCGTCACTGGCGCGCTCGGGGTGGGGGCCGTCTCGGCGCTCCGCGCGTCACGAGCGCCCGCCGCCGTGCTCGCCGGCGCGGCGCTCGCCTCGGGTCTCACGCGGCTCCCCGGTCAGCTCGATCACTTCCGGCGATGCGTCGCGAACGTGCGCGGGCAGCAGGTCGAGGTCGGCCTGCGCGTCGCGGCGCTGACCTCTCCGAGCGCGCGCATCCTCGTCGGTGACGCCGGCGCGATCCCGTACGTCTCCGGACGCGCTGCGCTCGACGCGCTCGGGCTCGGCGGCTTCCGCGCGCTGCCCTTCGCGCGCGCAGCGGTGAACGGCGAGGCGTCGGTGGTCGAGCTCCTCGAGCGCGTCGCTCCCCACGAGCGGCCGACCCACCTCGCGCTCTATCCCAACTGGTTCGGCGCCATCACGTCGCGCTTCGGCCGCGAGATCGCGCGCGTGACGATCGAGGACAACGTGATCTGCGGGGGCCCCGTGAAGGTGCTCTACGACGCCGACTGGAGCGCGCTCCGTGAGGGGGACGGCCTCCCGGAGGATCTCCGCGGGCGCGTGGTCGACGAGATCGACGTGGCCGACGTCGTCAGCGAAGCCGCGCACGACTACCGCGGGCCGTTCCCCGCCGGCGGGTGGACGGTCCTCGACGTCCTCGCGGACGCGGCCGGGGAGCGACGCTTCGACGGAGGGCGGATCGTCCCCGAGCATGCCCGGGAGTCGTTCGTCGTCAGGCGCGCGACCGAGGCTCGGGCGGTGCTCGCGGTGAGGACCGACGCGAGCTCCGGGACCGCACGTGCGTGGACGTCACGAAGGCCCGAGCCGGTCGACCTCGTGCCGGACGAGCCGACGCCAGCGCCTGAGCGGTGGCAGCTCGTCCGCGCGGAGCTCGGCGTCGTGGCGGCCGGCGATGTCGTCACGATCGAGGCGGCATCGGGCGCCTTCCGCGATCACCACGCCTGGATCGTTCGCTCCGAGTGAGGGGACAGGAGTCAGACCGCGACCTTCGCGGGGCGCACGCTCGTCGGTAGGAGGAGCCCGTGGCGCTCGAGACGATCGGCGAGCCGCGCGATCGTGAAAAGCTCGTCCTCCCGCGCGCGGCGTTCGACGAGCAGGAAGAGGCGCTCGGCCACGGCGCGGTGACGCGCGAAGCCTCGCGTCGACCATCGCTCGAGGAGCGCGAGCGCGTGGCCGCGGAGCTCGGGCGTCCGGCCGACCTCGTTCGCGATCGCAAGGAGCTCCGCGGTCGTTCCCTCGCTGCCGTCCAGGCGATGGAGGAGACGCGCATCTTCGAGGGGCACGAGGGGGAGACCGGCGTGCTGCGAGAGGGCGTCGACGAAGAGCTCGGCGACCACGGCGGCACGGCGCGCGGGCTCGAGGAGCGCGCGCGCGAAGTCGTCCGCCGTCACGAGCGAGCGGGCCTCGAGGAGGTCGAGAGGCACGAGGCCTCCGTCGACGAGCCAGGCGGGATCGAACGCCGCGAAGGCGCGCGCGAGGCCGCGGAGGAAGGCCGCCAGACGCTCCGGCGGCGCGTGGTCGGGCCAGGACGTCGTCCGGCAGACGTCGACCGCGACGATCCGTCCGGCGATGCCGTGGACGGCGTAGGAGATGGCGAGGACCTCGCCTTGGCGTTCGTGGAGGACGGTCACCGCGGCTCTCTCGCGGGTGCACGCGTTCGCGGTGGCCTCGTTCAACCGCGCGACGAGCTCGTCGCGGTCCTCGTCACGCGTCGGTCCAAAATCGGTTTCCATGCGGGCGAGGCTCGGAGCTGCAACGACCGAGCCCGCATGCGCCGTCGAGAAAACGCGCGCAACGCCGCGCGTCTCGACGCTGCCTTCCCGGATCGTGATCGCCATGGGCGATCGTCACACCGTGACGCCGAACGCCGTCTTCACCCCGGGCGGGATGCGCGTCGGTCGTCCGGACGCGATCTCGATGTAGCCCCACGTCGTCACCGAGCGCGCGGCGACGACCTCCACCCCCGGCTCGCCGAGCCGCACGATCTCGGTCGCGCGCTGGCACTTGGCCGCGCTCACGGTGCTAATCCACGTTCGCAGCTCGAGCCTCTCGCCGCGAAGGACCGGACGCAGGTAGTCGACCTCGTGACGGCGCACGACGAAGACCGCGCCGAGCTGCTGATACGCCGCGACGTCGAGCCCGACCGCGGCCGAATGCGCGATCGCGACATCCTGGATCCATCGGACATACGCGATGTTACTGGCGTGCCCGAGCTCGTCGATGTCCTGCTCGTCGACCACCATCGGGAGCCGGAACGGAGCGGGCGGAGCGGAAGCTTCCAGCATGGCTGGCCTTCCCATACGCCCGTGTCGGGCACGTCACAAACTGGAAACGCGCGCATGCTTCCTGCAGGCTCACGAAACACTCCGGCAACATGCCGCCCTTCGACCCCATCCCCCCTCTCTTCGGGGCGTCCGTCCCGACGTTCCGCGGGACCGTGACCGAGACGATCGCCACGCTCCGTGAGGTCGTGCTCATGCCGCGCGACCTCGCGTCCGTGATCCCCGAGCAGGTCACGCACACGGACGACGTGGTCGTGCTCGTGCACGGGTTCTTCGCGAGCGCCGGGGTGTTCCGTCCGATGAAGCGCGAGCTCGTCGACGATACGGGCGCCAAGGTCGCGAGCTTCACGCACGCGCCCGGCGCGGGCATCGCGCGCATCGCGAAGAGCCTCGCGCGCCTCGTCGAGAGGATCCCGCACGGCGCGCGCATCCATCTCGTCGGTCACAGCCTGGGCGGGCTCGTCGCACGCTGGTACGTGCAGGAGCTCGGCGGGCATCGGCGCGTCGCGCAGACGGTCTCTCTCGGGAGCCCCTTCGGCGGTACGGAGCGGGCGCGCCCGTTCCGCATCCTCGTCGGCGCGGACCTCTGCCGCACGAGCCCCACCCTCGCGCGCCTCCGCGCGCGCGCCCACGAGCACGATGTCCCGCACACCTCCATCGTCGGCGACAGCGACTCCGTCGTCGTGCCGTGCGAGAGCGCGGTCTTCCCGCGCGGCGACGTGCACGTGCTGCCGGGGCGCGGCCACAACTCGCTCCTCTTCGATCTCGACTCGATCTCGCTCGTCGTCGATCGCGTCCGCCGGATGCAGAGGCCGGGGACGCGCCGCCAGCCCTGAGCCCAGAGCTCAGGGCGCCGTCGCGGCAGCGAGCTCCGGCAGGTCCGACGCCGGCACGTAGGCGGCGTCCCGCGCCGCGCCCTTCGGGTCCCGGAGGAGCTTCTCGCGCCAGCTCACGCGCGGCGGAGAGGCATCGAGCCAGTGCGCGCTGATCTCGCGGACGTCGAGGTGGACGTACTGCGTCTTCGGGTGCGTATAGATGCCGACGCCTACGCGCGGAAGACCGAAGAGGTACGCCGCGAGCACGTTGGCGCGAACTCCTTCGAGCGCGAAATCGAGGGCCTCGCCGGTGCCGTGCTTGCCCTTCGCTCCGGCGCGGGTCGCGCTGACGATCTCGATCGCCGCGCCGCCGAAGTGGTACGAGGCGCGGACCGCGAGCTGGACGAGCCGCTGCGGCAGTCGCTCGTCCTTGCCCTGCTCGCTGGCGGCGACCTTCATGAACTCGCGCGTCGCCGAGGCGTCGACGGCGCCGGCTTCGTCGTAGAGCCGCACCTTCGCGCTCGCGTTCGTGTTCCGGTTCGTCACGCGGATCGGAGCGAGCGCGCGCGACCACGACGGAGACGGCGCCCGTGACGGCGCGGGCTCGAGCAGGGGAGCGGGACCGAGCGGCTCGGGCGCGGGCGCCGCCACGGCGCGCGCGAGCACAGGCATGCGCGCCGGCCGAGGAACCCGTGCCCTTCGCTCGGGCGCGGCGCCGACGATGCTCGACGTCCCCATCGCGAGGACCGCGACGACGAGAGCGAGCGGCGTCGTCGATCGCACTCCGGGAGGGTAGCAGCTTGCCGACCGTCGCCCAGCTTGGTACGTCCCGTCAGCTCCCACATGCTCGCACGCCGCCGCATGCATCCTGCACCTACGCGCTCCGCCGAGCGTGCCTGATGCGAAGTCAGCTCGCGCTCTTCGGCGGCAGCGGCGTCGACGTGCTCGTCGACGACCACGACCGCGAGCTCGCCGAGCGACTCCCCCGCATCGTGCGCTTCGGCACGAGCAGCTGGTCGTTCCCCGGATGGCGCGGCATCCTCTGGAGAGGCGAGCCCGACGGCGACCTCCTCGTGAAGGAGGGGCTCGAGGCCTACGCGCGGCACCCGCTCTTCCGCGCCGTCGGGCTCGATCGGAGCTACTACGGCCCGCTCCGCGACGTCGACGCCGCCGACTACGCCGCGCAGCTCGAGCGAGCACGTGCCCGAGCGCCGGACCTCCCTCCCTTCCGTCTCGTCTCGAAGGTGTGGGACGAGATCTCCACCGCGGTCTTCCCCGTCCATCCGCGCTACGGCGCTCGCGCGGGACAGAAGAACCCGGCCTTCCTGGATCCGACGCGCTTCCGAGACGACGTCCTCGCCCCTTGGGTACGTGGCGGGCTCAGAGAGCACGCGGGGCCGTTCGTCTTCGAGCTCACGCCGATGCCCCGGGGAGCGATGGCCCCGCGCGCGCTCGCCGACCGCGTCGAGGCGCTCCTCGACGCGATCGCCGCGGAGCTCGGAGCAGGGCTCCGCGTCGCCTTCGAGCTCCGGAACGAGGAGATGCTCTCCCCTCGGTGGTACGACGTCCTCGCGGCGCACGGCGCGGCGCACGTGTTCTCGTACTGGACGGCGATGCCCGAGCTCCGCGTGCAGCTCGCAGCACCGAAGGCGATCGGCGCGCGGTTCACCGTCGCCCGGCTCATGCTCCCTCGCTTCGCGCGCTACGAGGAGCGAAAGAAGGCCCTCGCTCCGTTCGACAGGCTCGCGTCACCGCAGCCCGCGATGCGAAAGGACGTGATCGACCTCGTGCGCGAGGCCGCCGAGAAGCTCTGCGACGACGTCTACGTCATCGTGAACAACAAGGCCGAGGGCTCCGCGCCGCTGACCATCCGGGCGCTCGCGGAGGGGATCGCGACCGCCTTCGGACAGTGACGCTGCGTGGTACGGTGCGGGCATGCGACTACGCGTATGCATGCGTCTTCTCGTCGTCTTCGCGTTCGGCTCGATCCACTGCCTCGGCGAGGACGTCGCGAAGTCGCCGGAGACCACGCCGGACGCGGGCTCCCCGACCTCCGCTGCGAGCTTGCTCCTCGGCGGCGACTTCGAAGGTCCGGGGTGCCGTGGATGGACCGCAAACGAGGCGACCGCCGAGAAGGACGCCGTCGCGCGGGGCGGCGCCGGCGCATGCAAGGTCTGCCTCGCGCCGGGGGCGACGGGCGTGTGGAACATCTTCCAGACCGTGCCGAAGGGCGCGGGCGGGACGTACACGGTCGAGGCTTGGGTCCGCGCGAGCGGGACCGCCGGCCCCACGCGCAGCTACCTGGAGCTCCAGGCGAACGACGACCAGGGGAACTTCGTCGGTGACGCGTTCTCCTCCGTCGCGCTCCTCGACGACACGTGGCGGCAGGTCACCGTCACGGGGACGATCGCGAAGGACGCCCCCTTCTCCGTCGCCGTCCTCTCCCGCGACGGCGGCGCGTGCTTCCTCGTCGACGACGTGGTGCTCCGGAAGGAGCCCTGAGCCTCAGCGCGGCGCGGTCGGGGCGGTCGTCGTCCCGACCGTCGCGCGTGCGGGCGAAGGGGCGGACGCCCCTCCCGGGTCCGCGACGGTGTCGGGCCGCCGATCCTCGTTCTGCTTGATCGAGTAGCGCACGAGCGCGCGGAGCACCTGGTTCCGCTCGACGTTGCCGACGATGCCCTTGACGTCCTCGTAGACGCTCGGATCGACGAGGAGCCCGCCGATCGTGCCGCGCCCTGCGCGAAGATCGCCGGTGATCTTCCGCAGGTCCTCGCTCATCACGGCGAGGTTCGTCATCATCTTCTGACCGGATCCGGAGTCGTCGCCGTACACGACCGTGTGCGCGAGACCGTTGCCCGTCCGCACCGCGCGGAGCGCGCCGTTCACCTCCGCGATCGTGCCGGCCGTGTTCTCGGCGAGCTTGTCGTCGTAGACGAGCGTGTGGACGAGGCCGGGCCCGGTCTTCGCGCGGTCCGTGACCTCGCGTGCGTCGGCGGTCACCTTGGCGAGGTTCTGGGTCGTCGCGTCGAGGTTCGCGAGGATGCGATCGATGCGCCTCCCCTCCTCCGCGTCGAAGATCACCTTGTGTGCGGCGCCGTCCTTGTTGTTCGCGACCCCGTCCAGGATCGTCCGGAGGGCGGTGACCGAGCCCTTGATGTCCTCGGCGAGCTTCGGGTCTGCGAGGGACTCGCTCGTGCGCTTCACCGCGTCCATCGTCTTGTCGGCCTTGTCGGCGACCGCGTCGAGCTTGTTCATGGCCTTGCCGAAGTCTGCCGGATCCTGCTCGCTCGCGATCCAGCCGCCTTCCTTGACGGCGTCGGAGCCGAGCGTGCCACCGACGAGCTCGAGCATCTTGTCGCCGAGGAGGCCCTTGTTGACGACCTTCGCGACGGTGTCGGCGTGGACGCGGCGCGCCTCGGTGCGGGCGAGCGCGATCTGGACGTAGATCTTGGGGTCGGCCGGGTCGTCTCCGTGCTTCACGCTCTTGACGGTGCCGACGTCGACGCCGCCCATGCGCACCATCGAGCCGGCCTTGAGACCGAGGACGTCGTTGAAGCTCGCGTTGACGGTGACCTTCGGGTCCCACAGGCGGCGGTTGTCGCCGATCATGAAGACGGCGATCGTGCCCAGGACGAGGGCAGCGAAGACGAACACCCCCACCTCGAGCGTCCTGCGCTTCTTCACGACGAGGAGAGTAGCACGGCGACATCCTCGACTTCGGGCGCCTTGCCGTCGATGAAGTCGCGCACGTAGGGGTCCTGGGTGCGTCTGAAGTCGTCAGGGGTGCCCTCGAGGAGCACGCGGCCCCTCCCCAGGATCATGAGGCGATCGGAGACCTGGAAGGCGGTCCCCATGTCGTGGGTCACCACGATGCTCGTGAGCCCGAGCGCCTTCCGGATGTTGACGATGAGGTGGTTGATCCGCGCGGTGTTGATCGGGTCGAGGCCCGTCGTGGGCTCGTCGTAGAGGACGACTTCGGGTTGGAGGGCGAGGGTGCGCGCGAGGCCGACGCGCTTCTTCATGCCGCCCGAGAGATCGCTCGGGCGCATGCTCTCGATCCCGGGGAGCCCGACCATCGTGAGCGAGTGGTTCACGCGGCGCGTGATCTCCTCCTCGTTCATCGTGTTCCAGTTCTGCTCGCGGAGACCGTACGCGACGTTCTCGCCGACGGAGAACGAGTCGAAGAGGGCCGCGCCTTGGAAGAGGTAGGCGACCTTGCGGCGGACGGCATAACGCTCCTCGTCGCGCATAGCGACGACGTCCTTGCCCTGGAAGAAAATGCGGCCTTCGTCCGCCTCGAGCAGACCGATGAGCATTTTCAGCATGACGCTCTTGCCGCTGCCCGACGGGCCGAGGACGGTCACCGTCTCCCCGCGACGAATCGAGAGGTCGAGGCCGTTGTAGATGACCTTCGCCCCGAAGGCCTTCTTCACCCGCTCGAAGCGGATCAGCTCCTCGCCCATCGCGGGACGGAGGGTAGCAGACGTCAGTGCTCGTCGACGACGACCCACACGTCGTCGAGGCAGAGCTCGGCGCGCGCGTGCGCCGTCACGCGCAGCTCCGACGCGCGCGAGGGCCTGCCGTTCTTCGTCACCTTCGTGCGCGAGGCATCGAGCCTGCCGGTGATCGCCGTCTTCTCCGTCGCGATCGTGAGCGAGACGCCGTCGACCGAGGTGATGACGCCGTGGACGCGACGCTGGGTCGCGGTCTGGGCCGCCGAGGGCACGAGGAGCGAGCCGAGGACGGCGACGGTGGAGAGCGCGCGGAGCGGCGACATCGGGTACTTCCTGCAGGAGGGAGCTCATCCGTACGGGCGAGCGGGCCCTCTGTACCACATGTCCCGCGCGCGGCCACCGGCCTCTCCGCGAATTCGGCCAGCCTCTACGGCGAGAGCAGCGTGACGCGCTTGAAGTCGTCGTAGCGCGCGCCGGCGGAGTCCGGCCCGCCGAAGCCGACGCTGCCCGGGCGCGCGATGCGGCTGGCGGTGGAGTCCTGGAACGTCGTCGACCCGCGGAGCGCGCCCGCCCCGTCGACGACGGAGGCCGCGAGGGTCACGGCGCTGTCGCCCGTCACGCGGAAGACGAGCTTCACGGTGTCGCCGACGTTGAGCGGCGGCGCGATCGTGAAGCGGGCGAGCGGCGTCGTCTGCGTGAGGTCCTCGCGGGCGATCTCCGCCTCGGTCGGGCTCCAGAGGTAGAAGGAGTACGCGCTCAGCTGGTTCGGGGCCGTGTTCTGGATGCGTGCGTAGATCCCGGGATCCGACTCCGCCTTCGGAAAGCGGATCGACGCGCTCACCTCGACGTCGGCGACCTCCTCGGACTGCGGACGGAGCACGAGGAGCGACGGCGGCGGCCCCTCGGCGGCCTGCACGACGGCGCCGCCGTTGATCCCATACGCGCCGGACGCCCGCTCGATCCAACCGTTGCCGATCGCTCCGTTCGCCCGATTGAAATCGTCGAGGAAGGTCGGGTTCGCGGCCGCGGCGTCGGTCGCCGCGCCCGCGTCTGCCGTGACGTCGGTCGGACGCGCGCTGCTGCCGGACGGATCCGAGTCGTCGTCGTCGTCGTAGGCCGCCGCGTCCTGCTTCGCGCTCCGCGTCCGCGAAGCGGACTTCATGCTCAAGTCGTCTGCGCCGGTGAGCGCGTTGCACGCCATGAGCGCTCCTCCGAAGAGGAGCATGCTCACCACGATCTGGACGTTCACTCCCTGCCTCACCCCCTGATTGTCACTCACCTCGCGCGAAGTGCGAGGCCCGGCGAGCACCTCCCGTGCATTTCGGTGGGCTCATGGATCCCGTCCGCCCACGGGATCGCGGCGGACCGGATCACGCGTTTCCAGGGCGCGGACGCCCCGGGCCCGGGGGAGGCCGGGATTTCAGGCGGGTTTCGCGCTGAGCCGCTTCTTGGTCTGGGTGATGTCGCCCTTCGACATCCGCTTGTCGATCCACTCCGTGAGGGGCGCCGCGACGTAGATGCTCGAGTAGGTGCCGGCGATGATGCCCACGACCATGGCGAAGGCGAAGTCGTGGATGACGCCGGTACCCCAGATGAAGAAGGCGAGGACCGACAGCATCGTCGCGCCCGACGTGAGGATCGTGCGCGAGAGCGTCTCGGAGACGCTCAGGTTGATGATGTCACCGAACGATTTGCCGCGATGCTTGCCGAGATTCTCTCGGATGCGGTCGTAGACGACGACGGTGTCGTTCATCGAGTACCCGACGATCGTGAGGACCGCCGCGATCGTGGAGAGCGTCACCTCCTTCTTGAAGATGACGAAGGCTCCGAGCACGACGACCGCGTCGTGGACGCAGGCGATGACGACGCCGGGCGCGAACCGCAGGTCGAAGCGGAACGCGAGGTAGATCATGATGAAGAGGATCGAGATCGCGACCGCGTTGCGCGCGCTGTCGCGCAGCTGCTTGCCGGCCTTCGGACCGACCCACTCGATGCGGAGCGGGTGATCGGGGACGGTGTCCGCTCCCAGCTGCGTGCGGAGCACCTCGAGCAGCTGGTCCCCCTTGCTCTGGAGCTGGATCTCGACGCGATGATCGCGCTTGTTGATTTCGGCAGGGTTGTCCGCGCTCTCGCGGAGCTTCACGCCGCCGATCGACATCACCTGCTTCTTGATGCGCTCGAGGTCCGGCGGCGCGTCGTAGCGCACGCCGAGCTTGTCGCCGCCGGCGCTGAACTTCACCTCCGTCGCCCGCGCGGTGGCCGGACACGTCGGGTCGTCGGCCGGCGCCTCGACGCCGAGGCAGAGCGCCTTCTTCAGCGCCTCCTTCGTCGTCTCGTCGACGGTGCTGATCTCCTGCACGCGGATGAGGAAGCGCGAGTGGTTCGACGGGTCCTGGACCTGGACGACGTCCGGCTCCGAGAACTGCTTCGTCGCGGTGACCGCCTCGCGGATCTTCCCCTGGTCGACCTCCTTCTTGAAGGCGACCTCGATCTCCGTGCCGCCGCGGAAGTCCGTGCCGTAGTTCGGCCCCGGATAGACCATGAGCAGGAAGATCGAACCGAAGGTGAGGAGGAAGGAGAGGGCGATCCAGAATCGCCGCATCCCCATGAAGTCGTAGACCTTGCCGGGCTTGAAGATCTCCATGGCTTCCTCTCAGAACTCCGCGCCCACGCTGAGTCGCTTCACCTTGGCTCCACGCACCCACCAGTCGAAGACGAGGCGGGTGACGAAGACGCCGGTGAAGATGCTCGCGATGATGCCGATGATGAGCGTGATGGCGAAGCCCTTCACGGGGCCCGTGCCGTACTGGGCCAGGATGAGGCCCGAGATGAAGATCGTGACGTGACCGTCGACGATCGCGGTGAACGCCTTGTCGTAGCCCGCCTCGACCGCGGCGCGGACCGTGCGGCCCGCGCGAAGCTCCTCGCGGATGCGCTCGTTGATGAGCACGTTCGCGTCGACGGCGATGCCGATCGTGAGCGCGAGCCCCGCGATGCCGGGCAGCGTCAGCGTGCCGCTGAACGACGCGAGGATCGCGAGCTGGATGAGGAGGTTGAAGAGGACGGCGCCGTCGGCGACGAAGCCGCTCTTCCGGTAGTAGAACGCCATGAAGACGAGCACGAGGAGCGAGCCGACGACCGCGCCGGTCGCGCCCTTCTTGATCGCGTCCTCGCCGAGCGTCGGACCGATGACCGAGCTGTTCGACTCCACGAGCTGCGCGGGGAGCGCGCCGGAGCGGAGCACCATCTCGAGCTTCTTCGCGTCCTGGAGCTGCTGCTCCGGATCGCGCGAGCCCATCGAGATGCTGGCGTGGCCGCCGCCGATCTTCGTGCGGATGACGGGCGCGGAGTTGACGACGTCGTCGAGGATGATGGCAAACCGCCGGTTCACGTTCGCGCCGGTGATCTCCTCGAAGCGATCGGCGCCAGCGGGGCTGAACGCGAGCGAGACCGAGAACTCGGGGGCGCCGTTCTGCGTGTTCGGCGGCGGCACCTGCGCGTCGGTGATGTACTCGCCCGTCACCTCGGCGCGCGAGTAGAGGTAGAGCGTGCGCCACGACACGATCGTGCCCTCACCGTCCTCGGTGGGCGTCTCGACCTTCTCGTAGCCGATCTGGTGGTCGTCGGGGAGGCGGTCCTTGATCGCCGCGCTGCCCGTCCAGTCCTTCAGGCGCTTCAGGGCCTCGTTCGGGTTCTCCCCGTCCTTCACCTTGATGCGCGCGTAGTGGCTCTTGACCTTCTTGTTCGGACCGGCGGGCGCCTCCTCCGTCCAGATCTCGATCCCCTCGGGGAGCTCGCTGTCGGAGACCTTTCCGAAGAAGTCGCCCTCGTCGTCCACCATCTTGAACTCGAGGCGGGCGGTCTTCCGGATGATCTCCTTCACCTCGTCGAAGGCCTTCTGATCCTGGCCGGGGACCTCGACGATGATGTCCTCGTCGCGCGTCGTGACGCTCGCCTCGCGCAGGCCGAGCTCGTCGACGCGGCGAAGGACCGTGTCCTTCGCCTGCGCGACGGCGCGCTCGCGGATCTGCGTCTCGACCTCGGAGCGGATCTTGAAGCTGACCTCGTTCGGGTTGGCCGAGCGGATCTGCGCGAGCTCGGCGCCGAACTTCTTCGTGAACCGCTCGTCCACCATCTTGGTGTCCGACGGATCCTTGAACTTGAGGACGAGGACGGCGCTCTCCGGCGTCGCGATCGCCACCTTCTCGCCGAGCTGCGTGAGCTCCTCGCGCTTGAGGAGGCCGTCGCCCGTGTGGATCTTGTAAGCGACGGCGAGGTCCTGCCGCATGTCGTCGGCGAACTTGTCTCGCTTGTCGCGGATCGCTTCCTCGACCTCGACCGTGTACACGAGGCGGAGGCCGCCCTGGAGGTCGAGGCCCTTCACGATCCCGAATTCGATGCGGTCCTTCACGTAGCGAGGACACGGGACCTTGCCGCCGGAGAGGCCCTCGACCGTCGGCCAGACCGCGACGAGGGAGCCGAGGAACACGGCGAGGGTGAAGCCGACCTTGATCCGCCAGGAGGCGTCCATGATCGGGAGCGCGGCGACGAGGCCCCAGACGACCACGAGGCCCGCGGCGACGAGGCCCCAGAAGTTGTCCGCCGAGTAGAAGGCGTACGCTGCAGCGGCGGAGCCGGCGGCGACGATCAGCGAGTTGCGCTGCGACGAGGTCATCGGGACGATCGATCCTTGTTCAGGGGGAACAGCTCGCCTCGCGGATTCATTTCTTGTCCGCGGCGGTAGCCTTCGCGTCCTTGAGGTCCGCGAGCTCCTTCTCCGTCTTCGTCGCGGCCGGCGTCGCATCCCACTGGCTGAGGGTGCTCGCGAGCACCTGCACCGTGGTGCCCGGCGCGATCTTCACCTTCGCCACGCGATCCTCGAGCTCGACGAGCTCGCCGATGAGGCCGCCGGTCGTGACGACCCGGTCCCCCTTCTTCAGCTTGCCGCGCGCCTCCTGATCCTTCTTCTGGCGCCGCATGTTCAGGAACATGAAGACGACCAGCATGATGATCGGGAGGATCAGCATCATGTTGCCGCCGGGAGGGCTGCCCTGCGGAGCCGGAGCCCCCTGCGCGGACGTGCCGGCGGGCTGAGCGCCGGTGGAGCCGGGGACGGAGACGTTCTGGAGAGCGGAAAAGGCCATGGCTTCGAGGGGTCCCGCAGCAGGCTCCGCCACGGAACGTGGGGCCCTGGGGGTGACGGGCCTCGATAGTCGCATCGCCTCGTCCCGTCAATTCACCACGGGTTTCCAGGCGGAATGCGGCGCTTCAGGGCGGAGGCTGGCCGGCCTGCCCGTCGTCCCTCGCGCAGCGGAAGCCGACGTTCGGGCCGGCCTCGCGGACGGACCCCCAGTTGCGGGTCGTGGCGCGGCTGAGCGACGGTTGGCTGAGCCACCCGCCCCCGCGGAGCACGTGGCTCGAGCCCGCGAGCGGGGACATCTCGGCCGCCGCCTCGGCGTACCAGTCCGACACCCACTCCTCGACGTTCCCGGACAGGTCGAGCACGCCGTACGGGCTCGCGCCGCCGAGGCGGGTCCCCACCCGAGCGGGCCGCTTGCCGCAGCTTCGCTGCGAGCCGTCCTTCACGAGGGTGATGGCCGCGCCGCATCCGGCATAGGCGTTCCCCCACGGATAGCGGTTGCCGAACGTGCCGCGGGCCGCGAGCTCCCACTCGGGCTCGCGCGGCAGGCGCTTGCCCACGGCGGCGCAGAAGGTCTTCGCGCTCGACCACCGCACGCAGGACACGGGGAGCTCGGGGTCGCCGAGGTCGTACGTGCAGCTCGTGCTCGAGGTCGTCGGCCGCGGGCAGGCGCCGCGGTCGACGCAGGTCCGGTACGCGCCGACGGTCACCTCGGTGCGGTCGATCCAGAAGGGGGGCACCTCGACGCCGCGCGCCGGCCTTTCGTTCGAGGGCGCGCGGGCGTCGGATGACCCCATGACGAAGCGACCGCCGGGGATGCGGACCATGCCGTCCTTGACCACGGCGTTCGAGACGACGGCCTTGGGCGGCTTCGGCGTCGGCACGGCCGGCGTCGCGCCCGGCTCGTCTCCCTCCCCTTCCGCAGGCGGCGACGGAGCGCTCGGCCCCTCGGGCGTGGACGCGGGGGGCGGGGAAGAGCCCGACTCCGGCTCCGCCCATGCGAAGGGAATCGCGATGCCGATCGCGGCCAGGGAGGAGAGCGTGAGGACCAGGAGCCGGGACCGCACGACTCGATTGTGCCAGAGCTGCGGCCGGGAGCTCAGCTCTTCGTGGACCGCGCGTCCTTCTCGGCGGCGGACAGAGCCTCGACCGTGGCGAGGTAGGCGCGTCGCGCGCGATCGGAGGCGACGTCGACGGCGCCGCCCGACGAGGACGCGCTCTCCGAGACGATCCGCGCGAGGACGTCCGGCTCGACGTCGACCTTGTGCGCTCGCGCGACGACCGCGACGGTCGCACCGGCGCACGCGCCGGCGATGCCCCACGGCGACGACGCGGCGTCGCCCACGCCGAGCGGGAGCACACGCGCTCGACGTTCCCGGACGACCGCGCGCGCCTCCTCCGAGAGCTCCACCGATTGCCCCGTCGCCGAGGTGACGCCGAGGAGCGCGGTCGGCGCCGCCCGCCCGATGACGTCGGCCGCGGCGGCGGCCCGCTCGCTCGC
>JALHPN010000201.1 GCA_022842465.1 Polyangiaceae bacterium
GGGCGGCTCAGAACGTTCGTTCGGGCTCGACGACGTGAGGCGTCGGCGACGGGCGGCTCGACGACGGCGGCGACGGGCTCGCAGAAGGAAGAGGGGATGCCGAGCCTGCCGGCCGTGCAACCGCGCGTGCCGAGGCGACGGTCGGGGACGCGGCACTGGCCGTCACGCTCGCCGACGCGTGAGCCTCCAGCGGCCGGCTCACCGCCGTGCTCGCGACCGAGCTCGACGGAAGGGCCGCGCTCGCCGTGACGGACGGAGGGACGGGCGAGGTGAGGTCCTGCGCGGTCGACGGGCCCGGGCGCACCGCCCACGTCACGATGCCGACCACCGCGACGAAGGCGGCCACCGCCGCGAGGACCCCGCTCGCTCCTCCTGGACGCCGCGGGCGGGCGTTCGCCCTCGGCACGGTCGTGGCCGAACGGTTGGGCCGTTCGCGCCGAAGGCCCGCTTCCTGATCGGGCGCGTCATCGGGGACGTGCGCCGCCGCCATCGGCTGCGTGGTGGAGAGGACGACGGCCGGCGTCGGCGTCGGCGTCGCGTGGCGCCGCGGCGGCTTGTGAGCTCCCAGCGTGAACGCCGCCGCGGAGTGCCCGTGGGTATCCCGCACGCCATCGACGGGCAGCGGTGCGCCCGCGAGATCACGCAGGAGCGAGGCGGCGACGTCGCGGTCGCCCCGGGGCGTCTCCTCGACGTGGCCGGGCGGCGACCCGGGATCGGTCGCATCGCCGCCCAGCGCGGGCGCGCCGGGCTCTGTGTCGTCGCTCTTCATCAACGGGGCGCCATGTTCTCAGAGGAGTCCCGCGCGGGCAACGCGGCATGCCGGGTAGCACGCCCGGGTCGACCACCGGGCGATCCACGTTGCGCAAAATCGTGTTCTCGGACCTTCCCCCTCGACCTCGGCCCACCCGTCGCAGACGCGAAAGCCACGAAGAACGACGGAGGGTCGTCGAAGAGCTCGATCTGCGTGTTCGCGCGACGTCCTCGCGCGCGGCCGGACGCAGGAGGTCCCGAGCCGTGCTGCCGAAGCCGCAGGCTCCAAACAACGAGTTTCCGCAGGTTCGATGCGATGGCGTGCGCGCTCGGCGCCGTCGTGCAACGAGATCGCCACCATGAGATCTCCTCGCGCGTCCGCGTGGTCGACAGTCTTCGCCGCATGCGGATGGATCGCCTGGGCGAGCCCCGTGCTCGCCGCTCCGCAGCTCGCGGTCCGCCGCGTCGACGACACGATGCGGCCCCTCGGAGCGGTCGTCATCGGAGCGACGGCATACGTAGTCGCGCGCACGTCCGCGACCGCATCGACGAATGCCATCTACGCGACCGACGGCACCGCGAACGGCACGACCAAGGTGGTCGAGTCCGAAGATCCCATCGTCGGCATCGGGGCCGCCGGAAGCTCGCTCCTCGCGCGTACGTCGACCGGCCTCTCCGTCCTGCAGAGCGCGACGCTGTCGTCGCTGGCCACGCTCGAGGACGCGGGGCCACCGTGTTTTCTATCGTTCGGAGGGCGCGCACTCTTTCACGCCGGAGGCGGTCTGTGGATCAGTGACGGAACGGCCGCCGGCACACGTCGGCTCCAGGACGCCCCGCCGTGCACCGGCGGCGCGACCGGCATCGCGTTCGGCGGGAAAGCCGTCCTCCCCATCGCCGGACCGTCTGGTCTCGTCCTCTGGGGCACGAACGCCGCCGGCGACGACGTAGAAGCTCTGCAGACGCTCGGGACGGCACCCGGGACGAGCACGACGAAGCTCGTGACGTTCAATGGCGTCGCCTACTTCCTCGTCTCCACTCCGGGCGCGGCGACGTTCGCGTTCTGGAGGACGGACGGCACACCCGCGGGCACGATGAAGGTCGCGGATCTCGCGCACGGGAATCTGAACCAACCGCGCTCGCTCGGTGTGGGCCACGACGGCCTCTATCTGCGCGTGCACACCGCCCTCGACGGAACGGAGCTCTGGAAGAGCGACGGCTCGGCAGCGTCCACGAAGCCCTTCATGACGTTCGCGTCGGGACCTACGAGCTCGCAGCCCACCCTCGGCCTCGGAAGTCGATCGATCGCTGCAGCCTCCTCGAGCACGTTCTTCCTCGTCGTCGCGGACTCGACGTCGGCACCCGAGCTGTGGCGCACGGATGGCAAGACGGCCGGGACCGTGAAGCAGACGACCCCCGCCGTCGCGCCGCCGGGAGCTTCCGTGAGCCACTCGCTGGTGGAGCATGCGGGACTCGTGCTCGCGACGTTCGCGACCACGGGCGCACGACCCCGCGCGCTCTGGGCCTACGACGCAACGGGCGGCGCGCCGGTGCAGGGCAGCGACGGCTACGAGCAGCCACTCGTCAGCCTCGGCTCCACCTTGCTCGTCGCCCGCGACGGGCTCGCGGCGATCGACGCTCCGGTGCCCGAGGATCCGCGTCCGCCGCCTGCCGACGTGCCGGACGGAGGTGCATCGGCGCCGCCGGTCACGGGAGGGCCGCCCGGCGCCGGAGAGCAAGGCGCCGGCTCTCGCGACGACGCGTCCACCGCGGCGTCTGCGGCGCCCGACGGATGCGCGTGCCGTCTCGCCGGGCGGTCGTCCGATGAATCCACCGTGGGCGGGATGGTGGCGGCCCTGTCCGTCGCAGCGGCGTTCCTTCGCCGACGCCGCCGGTAGCTTCGCAGTCACGGCGCGGTGCGGCGCGGTCGCCTCACTCGACGGATTCGATCACGAACCTCTTCCCTCTCACCCTACGCGGTCGCGGGCGCGCGTGAACCCGGCGTCGCGGCGGATCGATGCATCGCCCGACGGTCGTGAGGGCCGACCCCTTGCTCGTCTCACGGAGAGCGCTCCCCGACACACACCCGAGAGGCCGCGCTCGACGCGGTCGGCACGCGGAGCTCAATCGTCGTGGAACGGCGACGGGAACGGGTGCCCCGTCGTGCGCCTCGTCGCACCCGCGGTGCGGGCTCGGCCGTCCCCCGCACCGCCGAGTCACTCGCGCCGGAGCGCGAGCCAGAGCGCACGAAGCTCGTCGTCCGTGAGTCCGCGCGTCGCATCCCACGGCATCGCGGCATCGAGCGTGCTCCCGTCGCGCTTCTTGCCTTCGCGAAGCGCACGAACGAACGCGGGATGGGTCCACGCCGCCATCGCTTTCGGCGACAGCTCGGCCGACGGAGGGGCGCCCGGGTGAACGACGATGCCACCACGCAAGTCCGCGCCATGGCATCCTCGGCACACGTTGGCGAGGTATTCGCCATATGCCCGCGTCGGACCGGCCGGCGGCGCCTCGTGGGCGCGCGCGTCCTCCGTGACTTCGGTGTGCGCGATCTCCTCGGCACTGAAGATGGGAGCTGCGGTCAGCCCGAGGACCACCGCTCCCACCGGACTCACCGCCGTCGGTGCGAGCGTGCGGTCGACCGGCCTCAGCGATCGCAGATACGCGATCAACGCCGCGAGGTCGGTGTCGGCGAAGGAGGCGAGCTCCCTCGACGGCATCACGAGGAGCGACCGCCCGCTCCGACCGACACCGTGGGCGATGGCGCGGAGCCAGTCTTCCTCGGTGTAGCCGACGACGCCGCTACCCGCGCCGCGGGTCAGATTGGGCGCGGAGATCCGGAGCATGACGTCTTCGGACATCGTTCGGCCGCCGAGATCGTCACCGTGACAGCTCGCGCATCCCGCGAGAGTGTGGGCCAGGTGATCGCCGCGCGCGACCGCCGCCGCGTCCGATGGGGCGCGGCGGACCGCCGAAAGACGAGCGAGCCCCGGTGAGTACGTCCTGTCCCGGCGCGAAGCGAAGCGGGCGTAGCCGATGCCCGTGACGGTCAGGACCAGGATCGCCGTGAAGGCGACCAGACGGCGCACGAGACGCCCGCGATCACGAGCGGCAGCCTCCTTCATGGCGACGCCACCGCCCGCGCGAGATAGTGACCGCCGACCTCTCGGATCCGCTCGGGCGTCCAGCCGGTCTTCTCGGCGGTGCGCGCGAACGTATCGTAGTCGACATGGAGCGCGCTGAAGTTCGGGCCGCTCCGTCCGTCGTACTCGAAACGCAGATCGATCTCGCCGAAGTAGCGTCCCGAGGCTGTCTTGCGTGCCATGCGGCCGAGGGCTTCGGGGGTGGCGCCGACGCGCAAGTCGAAGGAGTCCGCGACGAGCTGACCGTTCGTCGAGACGAGGCCGCGCGCGCGTTCGAGGAAGCGAGGGAGCGCGGCGAGCGTCCCGACCTTGTCGAGCCCGTTGCACAGACACAGGATCGTGTCGAACCTCCCTGCGTCGATCGTGGAGATGTCGGCGCAGGCGACGGAGCGCACCCCTCGTTCGCGCATGATTTCGACGCACGCGGGCACGATGTCGATGGCGGTGACGCGGAGGCCGCGCGCCTGGAGGTCGAGCGCGTGGACGCCGGCACCTGCGCCGACGTCGAGGACGTGCCCGCGGCACAGCTCCAGGCCGAGCGCCTCGAGAGGGTCGAACGAGTCGCGCAGCCAGAACGCTGCCGGCACGTCGTCGCGCTCCCCGTCCTGGTAGCAGACCAACGTCGCGTCGCGCTTCCCGCGGAAGCAGTCGAGCAGCGCCGCGCCGTGAGGGTGGTAGGTGGATCGCATGTCAACGTCCTTTCGTGCGCTCGCCGCGCGCGAGCGAAGCCGATTCGTTCAGGCTCACCGGGGCGACGAGCGGGTCGGCGTGGCGATGGGCGAGGCGCCACTCCGCGCCCTCGCGTCGATAGACGAGCGTGACGCGCAGCGCCCAGTCCTGCGCGGGCAATCCGCCCGCCTCGACGTGCGAGCGCTCGATGAGCGCGAGGACGATCATGTCGCGCGACGCGTACGCGTGCACGAGCTCCTGCTCGAGCGAGCCGTTCTTGAAGAAGCTCGCGATCTCTCGCATGCGCGGATCGGGCGGGACACCGCGCGACGGCTTCCCGCCGAACGGAGACATGAGCGTGAAGTCGGCGGCGAGCGGGGCCAACTCCACCCATCGAGCCGCATCGCCGCGCATGAGCGCCACGTTCGAGTCGCGAGACCGGTCGATGAGCGTCTGGACCTCGTCTTCGAGCCGAGGTTTGGGCACACCGCATGCGCAGAGGAGGGTCGCCGCGCTCGCGCCGGTCGCCGCGAGGAGTGTTCGAATGCCTTTCATGGCGTGCAAGATGGCGCCGGACTCGTGCTGAATCCAATGGCAAGACATCATCAATATGCTGAACGAAACTAACGACGCTTGCGGACGCGCGGCACGCCCGCGACGTCGGCCACGACGCGGAAGAGCCAGCTGACGCCGGGCTCGGTCAGGGCCGCGCGGGTCGCCACGACCTTGATCTCGAGTCGGGTGAGCGGAGCAAGAGGCGCAGGTGGCTCCACGAGCGCGACCCCGAAACGCTTCGCGTGTGTCGATGTCCGGCGCGGCACCGCGGCGACGACGTCCGATTCCGCCACGACGGCGAGCGCGAGCAAGAAGTTCGGAACCGTCGCCGCCACACGACGCGTACGCCCGAGCTTCCTGAGCGCGGCGTCGACGTTGCCGTGGGGATCGCCGGTAGCCGAGACGAGCACGTGCTTGGCCGCGCAGTAGCGGTCGAGTGTCATCCGCGAAGCGAGGGGATGCCCGCTCCGCACCGCGATCGCGAACTCCTCTTCGTAGAGGCGCGCAGCCTCGAACCGAGGCGGAACGTCCTCGAGCGGTTGGATCACGAGGTCGGCGCGGCGAGCGTCGAGGTCGGCGAGCGCGCTCTCCGGCAACACGGTCCGCACGTCGAGATCGATGTGCGGGCCCTTCTCCGCCAGCGCGGTGAGGAGTGTCGGGAGGACGACCGAGAAGACGGCGTCGGGCGCGCCAATCGTGAAGCGCCGGGTCGAACGCGCAGCATCGAACCCCTCGGCGCTCGCGACGACGCCGCGAATCCGCTCGAGGATGTCGGAAATCGGAGCGCTCAGCTCGCGCGCGCGCTCGGTCGGAACGACGCCCTTCGGGTGCTTGAGGAACAGCGGATCGTGGAGCACCCGGCGCAGCCGCGCGAGACCATGGCTGATCGCCGACGGTGACAGGTGCAGGCGCGCCGCCGTTCGGCCCACGTGCTCCTCGCGCATGATCGCCTCGAAGAGGACGAGCAGATTCAGGTCGATCCGGGAGAGGTCGATCTCCTGCACCATGGTCGTGGAGTATGCCTGCTCGTCCCGCGGCCTCCGCATGCATTCCTCGCCGCGTGGGGGACCATGGGCCCCAGAGCCGGTCTTTACTGCAAGGCACCTCAGCCGCATCGGAGGAGGGCTCCTCTTCGCCGCCTCGCGTAACGAGCCGCGACCCGATGGCTTCGTCCGTCCTTCGACCGGATGACGAGGCACGGCGCCCGCGATGAGCACGAGGAGCCCGATCTGACCTAGGACGCCGAGAGAGAGAGGCTCACGAGCTGCGCCACCACGAGGAGCGAGCTCCCTGCGTTCCTCACGGACACGACAGCCGACGCTCCGTCGTTGGTTGGCCGCTCTTCCAGCGCGTGCGCGCGGCAACTCTGGGTCGATCACATGCGTGAACCCGGTCGAGTACCTCGGCGACGTGCTCGCGAAGATCGAGGACACCCCCCGTCGCGCAGCTCGCCGAGCTTCTTCCTCACCGCTGGACGTCGCCGCCGAGACCGCGCCCGAAGGCCCGTCGTGCTGGAACGGGGGGCAGACGACGTGGATCGCCCTGGCGACGCGTCACCGGCCCGAGCTTGCCGCCAGTGCCCAACATCTCGCCCCGAGGTACTTCGCTTCGCCGAGGACGGATGAGCGTTCGGAGCCGCCCTCGAGGGGTAGGCATGCGCGACGGCCTCGGTGCGCGCATCGCGGGCATCGCAGGTGGACGAAGGCCCGCGAGACCGTAAGGCGCGCCACAGACACGGTTCGACTTCGGCAGGGCCTGGGGAGGATACGTCACCGAAGGCGAACCGAGGCCGGCGTGGTCACCGTGGAAGGCCGCGGAGTTCCAGTGGCGAGCTCCTGGCCCGCGTCGTTCTCGTCGGTGTCTCGGATGCTACCTTCTCGCCGATGGTTCACGGATCGCCGTTGAAGGCAGGAAGAGGCGCCGCCTCGCCGTAGCCGACCACGCGCGAGTCGAGCTCGATCTCGACGAGGACCTTCTTCCCCAGCTCCTGCGCGCCGCCGGCGATCCCGAAGGCCTTCCGCATCGGGATGTCGAGAGGCCGCTCCCGCACGCCGGTGATGTTTCTTCCCCGCACCCGACCAGGATACGGCCGAGCGAAGCGCTGCGCGGTGGACGAGTACGCGCGCGTGGCTAGGATGCGCGCGTGACCCGAGCCGCCCTCCTCGCCAGCGCTCTCGCCGTCGTGGCGTGCAGCTCCTCCCACGGCGCCCCGCCATCGACGGCATCCACTCCGCCGCCGTCGGTCACGCCGCTTCCCTCGTTGCGTGTGACCCCCGAGTCGCTCCGCGCCCTCGAGCCGTTCACGAAGGACCTCGCGTCGAAGCGTGTCGTCATGCTCGGCGAGCCCGACCACTACGTCCACGAGAAGTATGCAAACCAGCTCCTCTGGGTGACGAAGCTCTTCGCCGCCGGCTTCCGCCACGTCGGGCTCGAGATGGGCCGCGCGCAGGGCCGCCGCTTCGATCGGTACGTCGAGACGGGCGACGAGACTTGGCTCGGCATGTCGCCCCGCGTCGCGAAGGCGCTCTCCATGCCCGAAGGCATCCTCTCCACGGGGAAGGCCGCGACCTGGCCGGAGAACGACGGCAACGAACGGTCGGCGTTCTTCCGCGCGCTACGGCGGCTGAGCGAGAGCCGTCCGGAGGGGACGGAGCGCCTGTCCGTCTTCGGCTTCGACGTCGACTTCTTCCCTGCGATGGGTTTCGTGCACGCGGGGGAGATTCTCGAAGGGGCCTCCGGCGCCGACGTCGAGGCCCTGCGCGCGATGCTCGTCCCCGAGGGAGGCAACGACACGACGCGCGCGGCCAAGGCACGTGCGTTCTGTACCGAGCGAGCGGCTGCCCTCCGCGCTGCGCTCGGTCCCGCCCGTCATGGCGAGCTGGCCGCGTCCCTGCGCCAGCTCGAGGAGTCCGCGCGCTACACCGATCGCGCGATGCACAATCCGACGCTCCCGGAGTTGATCGCGGCGCACGCGGATCGTGAGCGCACGATGTTCTGGCAGATGGACGAGCACCTCGCGCGCGTGAGAGCGGGTACGGTGCTCGGCGGCCACCTCATGCATCTGTCGAAGGCGTCCGGACGAATCCGTTTCGGCGCGGCCGGGGAGGACCCGATGTGGCGCTCGATCGGCACCCACCTCTCCGAGACGTACGGCGACGCCGTGGCAGGCATCTGGATGCTCTACGGGGGCGGAACACACGGGGGGCATGCGTGCCAGGGCGCGGCGTGCACGATCGTGCCGCCCGACGGCGTCGTCGAGAAGGAGCTCGCCGCGCTCGGTGAGCGGTTCTTGCTCCCGCTCGGGGAGAACGCGCGCGCGTCCCTCCGCGGGGACGTCCGCTTCATGCAGAACGGTGAGCTCGGCTCCGGAGAGCTCGCCCGCCAGGCAGATCTCCTGCTCTTCGTCCGCGACGTGCATGCGCCCGACGACGACGGCGTCGCCGAGCTCGATGCCTTCGCCCCCCCGGTGAGGCACCCCACTCGAGGAGGGAGGCCTCGTACGCCGCGTCGCTCGGCGGGCGGCCGAGGAGCTCTGTGAAGTCCGCCGATGCCGATCGACGACTTCATCCGTCGGCCAGAGGCTGGTCCCTGGCGTCTCGACACAAGGCGCCTCTGGGGTGATGCGGGTAGGTCGAGCGGCCACGTCGACATCGTGCTCGACCACCGGGGCACATCGCTCGCGACGGTGACGGACCGTGGTGGAACCCGCTTCGGCGGCGACGCCCTCCTCCCCGCCGGAACCGCCTGGCCGGCATCCCCCCGCGGGCTGCTTGCCTTCGTCGGTCAGCTCGACATGGGCGAGCTCCACACCATTCACCGCGGCGAGCTCTCCCTGCCCGAGCACGGCGTCCTCGGGCTCTTCTACGACGTCGAGGAGCGGCGGTTGGGCAACGAGCCCGGGGACGAGGCGTTCCTCCAACTCGTCTACGTCCCCGAACCGGCGCGCGGTGTCGTGCATCGCCCGCCGGCGCACCGTGCTCCCGTTCGTCGTCCGGCGCTCCGACGGAGCCGCGCGCTTTCCTCGATTCGTGTGCTCGAGTGGCTCGGCGGTGGCGGAGGGCATCGCGTCGGCGGCGACCCGTCCGGGCTCGATGCGCTGGCCCGCGTGCAGTTCGAGCTCCTCGAAGCAGGCCTCGCGCGCTCCGGCGAGCCCGTGCTTCGGACGCTCGTCGAGCTCGAGAGGGAAGGTCACGACACCGTCGCCCTTGCCCGTCGCGCGAAGCGTTGGAGGCTCGTATGGCAGCTCGAGAGCCTCGATGTCCCCTTCATCTGGGCAGACGCGGGCGTGCTCTACGTGTTCGTCGCCGACGAGGACCTCGTCGCGGGCCGCTTCGACCGCCCGCGGTTCGCCGTCGAATCACCCTGAAGGCGCGGCGAACGACGTGCGTCCCGACCGCACTCGTCAGCCAAGGGATTCTGCGTCGCTACGCGCGAACGCGGGGCACGGAAGGGAAGGGGTGATCGATCGGCTCGCCGGCGATCATGGACCGGCCGTCCGGGGCGAGCCGAAGTCGAGGCGCTCGACGCGACGCCCTCCCGGCGCGGAAGGACTCCGGTTTCGTCGCGGCGCGGCGGTTGCTGTGCAGGCGCAACCATGCGGCCGTCCTGCGTCGTCGTCCTGTGCGGGCTCGGCCTGCTCGTCGCGTGCGGAGGGAAGATCCAGGACGAGTCCGCGGAACGAGGCGCCGCCACGAACGATGACCCGACGACGAGCGCGGAGGCAGATCGGGAAGGCACGCCGGAGGACGTGACACAGCGCGCGTGCAGAGCCCACCAGGTCTACCTCGCCCGCTGCATCCCCGGCTGCACGGGCTTCGAGAGCGCCTGTACGAACGGACCCAGTCTGGACTCCGAGGCCGCGCAAGCCGCGAGGATCCGATGTCGGGACACGCAGCCCTGCCCGGCCACCGCGAGCGGCCTTCCCGACTTCACGTCGTGCTGGCGAGAAGCCCTCCTCTCAGCGCCACGTACGGCCGCGCAGCGCGCGGCGGCCGCAGCGTACTGCGCGCGTTGCGAAGCGTCGGAGCCGTCGTGCGAGACGCGGTTCTTCGACGAGGTGGTGAGCGCCGGCTGGCCGCTCGGCGGCCTCGCGCTCATCTACTCCGACACCGTGGTCGAAGCGATCGATCGCGCGTGCAACGAGCCGGACGCCGCGTGCGGCTCCGCCTATGCGTCCTGCGCGGACGGCGTGTACATGAAGCTCGCGACCAAGCGTGGCTTCGGCTTCTGCGAGTGAACGACGACACCGCTCGGACCCCGATCGAAGCTTGCGGCGGCAGCGGCGGCGGCGTCCCAGGGGCCGCGGGCCGGAGAGCAAGACGTGGTCGAGGTGCTCGCTACGCTCTCGCCGCTGCGCACCAAGCTGATACGCGGCGACCTTCGTCCGCGTCGGCGCCGAGGCGGTGACCGTGTTCCAGCGGTCCCCCCGTCACTCCTCCGGAGGCGCCACCGGCGTCGGAACCGACGACGCCGGCTCGTTGTCACGCCGGCGCCAGTGGCCCCAGCACGACACCCGCCCGCCTGCGAGCAGCGCGCAGACTTCGTCGTAGGAGACCGCGAGCTGGAGGGCCGGCTCGGCGAGCCCGGCGCGGACGGGCATCTCCCGGGCTGTCGTCGAGCCGTCGCCGAGCTGACCGCGCTCGTTGTCTCCCCAGCAGAACACGTTGCCGGCCGCGGTGCGCGCGCACGCGAAGCCGCCGCCGACGCCGAGCTCGACCGCGCGCTCCGCGGGCGGAAGCGGGTACTCGCGCGGAGACGGCTTCGCCCCTCCGAAGCTCGGGATCTTCGCGCCTCGCGGATCACCGAGCCTGCCCCAGCAACGGACGCGGGCCTGCTTGTCGAGCGTGCACGTCGTCGATTCGGCGGCCGCCACGGCGACGACGTCGCGCGCATGCGTGACGAAGGTCGGCCGCGGCGTCGGGGGATGAACGGGCGTGAAGCCGCACTCGCCGGCGAGGTTCCCTCCCCAGCACGAGACGCGGCCGTCGGTGAGCGCCGCGCACGTGTGGTAGGGCCCGACGCCGACGGACGCGACGCCCCGCAGGATCGGAGGTCCTGCCACGCGCCGCGCCTTCGCGACGCCGTCGTCGACGAGGGTGCCGTCGCCGAGGAGCCCCCACGCGGTCTTGCCCCAGCAGTGGAGATCGCCCGTGAGGGTGACCGCGCACGTCCGCTCGGAGGCGCCTGCGACGGACGCGACCGGACCGAGACCGACGACCGGACGCGGGACCGCCTGGTACGTCGTGCTCCCGTCGCCGAGCGCGCCCGAGTCGTTGTTGCCCCAGCACGAGACCATCGCGCGCGCGTCGAGGGCGCAGCCGTGCGTGCCGCCTTCGGTCACGCGAAGGAAGCCGCCTCGCGGACCGTCCTCCGCGCGCTCGAAGGACATCCGATTCCAGCACCAGAGCGCGCCCGTCTCGTCGAGGCCGCACCGCGCCTCGGCGCCTTGCGAGAGGGTGACGATCCGCGGGGACGGCACCGTCCGCGGGGCCGCGCGCGGCGGGCTCGGGCGCGCGGAGACGACGTACGCCGGGCGGGGCGACACGGAGCCCACCGCCACCGTCGCCGGGCGCGGCGTGGGCGGGCCCGCGCATGCGTAGAGCGCCGAGAGCACGGCGAGGGGCACGACGCGGCAACGCACCTCTCCAGGATACGCCAGGACGGCCCCGACCCTCCCCCCTTGCGTCGAGCACGGCGCGAGCGTCGGTGTCGCCTCCGCCATGCTGATCGCGCGCGCCGCCCTCCCACGAAGTTCACGCGCAACCTTCGCGCCGCGGCGGCCGACCGGCTCGGCATGACCAGCTCGAGCACCGTCGCCGCTCCGTCGAACGCGGCCGGCCGCGCGCCGTGACGGACACGGGGCTCGATCATCAAGCCTCGTCACTCCGCCTCCGCTTGGGACGGGCGGCATCGCACCCGGAACAGGCAGCAGACGCGCGCGACCTCGAGACCGTCGAGGCAACACGGGTGGCTCGAGACCACGCGGAAGGAGGCTGGGATGGGCCAGGAGGACGGGACCGTACCGGCGTCGACGAGGAGTGTGTCGACCGCGAGCTCCAGATTGGAACAGACTCGGGCCCATGGGGTCCGCCGTTCAACGACTGTCACCGCTTCGTGACGAGAATCGTCGAGACGTGCACGCAGGAGCCGATCGAGCGTGCAAACGAGCAAGAACAGCGATCGAGGGCGGACACGCAGGCGGGTCAAGGCACGCACTGATCGAAGGCTCGTGATCGCGCTGGCGATCGCGTCGGTCCTCGCGGTGCTCGTCGCGGCATGGGCACTCGCGTTCGCGGCGTTCGAGGAGCAGGCGTGTCACATGCAGAACAGCCGGGCCTGCGGGAGCTACCCGGTCGTGTTTGCGGCGTTCGTCGTGAGCAGGTCGATCGGGCTCTCGTCCGCGATTGCCTGCGTGGCCGTCGTGCTCCGCCGCGCCCGGAATCGGGGATGAAGCGTAGAGCGCCACGGTGAATGCACGGTCCCAGTGCCGCCCCTCGTCACGCGCCTCGCGGTCGTGGCGTGCCATGCTGATCGCATGACGGCGCGCGGCGACCACGGGATCCGAGGGGGGTGGCTCGTCGGGTGGCTCGCGTTCGTCCTTTATGCAGCCCTCGCGGCGCCGCCCGACGACGCGTCGATGACGCGCGCCCTCGTGGTCGGCACGTTCACGGGCGACTTCGGCAAGATCGACGCGTCGATCGCGGCCGTGTTCTCGATGCTGGGCGTCGTGCCGGTGCTCGCCAGCGTGTTCGTCCTGCGCGACGGCGCGACGCGCAAGCTCCCCGCGTGGCCCTTCGCGCTCTCGATGTTCGTGGTCGGCGCGTTCGCTCTCCTGCCGTGGCTCGCGTTCCGCGGCGCCGGCGGTCCTCGCGCGGAGCCCCGCGCTCCCGGGCGGGTGCGGCGCTTCCTCGCCCGGCGCCTCGTGGGCGCCGGAATCTTCGTCGCGCTGACGGCGCTCATCGCGTGGGCGATCGCGCTCGGCCGCGCCTCGGCCTACGCCGAGGCGTTCGCGACCGTTTCGCTCGTCCACGTGATGACGATCGACCTCGTCGTGTGCGCGGGGCTCGTCATGTTCCTCCTCGAGGAGGCGCGGAGCACGATCCCCGAGGCAGAGGAGCCCGCCTACGCGCGCGGCTCGCGCGTCGTGCCGCTCCTCGGGAGCGCGATGTGGACGGCGCTCGTCGAGCGCTCGCCCTGACGTTCTGCGCGTCTGACCTTCGTGGCCCAGCGCGGGAGCCAGAGCGCGTCGAGGCCGGCGAGCGTACGCGATGGCGTCAACATCGACGGGGCCGCGCCAAGCTGGCGGCTCACCAGGAGGCGCGGACCGACCTAGCGGTATGCCTCGCCGCTCTCGACGATGAGGGGCTTCGGCGGCTGCGCGAGCTTCACGAGCGCGCGCGCGAGGACGACCACGAGCGCGACGTGGACGAGGCTCAGCCCGATGGCGAGGGCGGCCTGCCAGTGCATGAACCGCTCGATTCCTCCGTCGCCGCTCGCTGCCAGGATGCCTGCAGCCGTGTGCGCCAGCGGCGACGCGATCGTCACGACGAGGGACGCGACCGCCCACGCCAGGAGCCCTCCGTACGCGTCGGGGCGATGCCGGCGGACGGCGCCCGCGACGATCACGAGGAGCCCGATCTGACCCAGGACGACGAGACAGGGACTCACGAGCTGCGCCACGAGGAGGAGCGAGTTCTCTGCGTTCATCGCGGAAACGATACCCGACGCTCGGTCGTCGTGGCGCCTCACCCGGATCAGGGCGGCGGCGGGAGCGGCGGGTCGTTCGGGCGCAGGAAGCCGCCGTTCGGGGACCGGTCGCCCGGAGCGCGTGCTGGCGACGCATGACAACGCGCGTTGCCGCTCTCGTGCGCTCGTTCAGTAGATCGTCACCGTCTCGCCGGAGGCGAGCTTGCACGCGCCGCTCTCGGGGTCGCCGCCCGTCCGCAGGACGTCGGCTGCTTCGGGCTCGCGGTAGGTGCCGGTCATCTCGATGTCGACCATCCGGAGCATCGCGCGATCGAGCTTCGAGACGAAGTAGCAAGGCACCTTCGGCTCGCTGTGGGCGTTGCCGACGCCGGAGTCGTCCGTCAGGAAGATGTAGCGGCCGCCGGTGAGCTGCGCGGCGCTCCGCATCGCGTGCTCGGCGAGACCGTCGACGCCGCTCGAGGCGACCGGGTAGATGTGGATGCCCTTGTCGCGCGCGCCGCGAACGGCACGGGCCATGCGCTCCTCGTTCCCGGCGTGATGCGGTGCATCGGCCACCCAGAACATCAGCTTCGCGGTGTCCGCGCTCTCGCGCCACGACAGCTTGTGCGCGACCTCGAGCGCGACGTCGGGGGCTTCGGGGAAGTCGCCGCCGCCGCCGGCCGAAGCGCCGGCGAGCTTCGCGCGGAACTCGGACGGGGACGTCCGGAAGTCGAACCAGCGCGCGACGTAGTCGTCCGTCGTGTCGCGGTAGAGGACGAGCGACCAGCGCTGCTCGGCGCCAGGGAAGCGCGTCCCGATCGTGGTCGCGAGCGCGTCGAACTCCTTCTGGAGGTACGCGATCTCGTCGCCCATGCTCCCGGTCGTGTCGATGACGAGCGAGATGTCGAGCTTCGCGTGCGGCACGACGACGGCCGCGGCGCGTGCAGCCTCTTGCTCGGCCGGCGAGAGCGGAAGGCGGCCGGCGAGGCCCCCGAGCTTGTCCCGGTAGGCGGTGAAGAACGAGAAGTTCTCGTTGTCGTCCCAGGTGCCGGCGGTGAGCACGCCGGCTTCGGCGGCGGCGCCGCCGCCACGCGGGCCGGCTCCGCTCGCCGCCGCGATGCTATCGCCCGAGGTCGCGCTCTCGTCGCGCTCGCCGAGGATCTCACCGTCGCCGGTGATGCGCTCGCGATCGAGGACGGCCTCGTCCGACGAACACGCGAAGGAGGCGGTAGCGAGGAGGAGGAAGGCGAGGGACGCGGCGCGGCGGTTCATGTCTCGCCACGGAGCAGGCGTCGTGCCCGCTCGATCTCTCGGAAAAATGGACGTTCCGTGCGTGTGCCGCGATGTGCCAGGCTCCCGACCCAGGACACGGACGCCGTGACGCCGTGACGCCGTACGTGAGTCGGCGCTCGCGGCGGATCGGCAGCTCGATCCGTCGAGCCTCCTCAGTCGTCGAGGCCGAGCCCCTCGAGGATCCGCGGGACGTGCTTCTGCACGCGCGCTTCCCGCGTCGTCGCGCGCTTCGGCTCGGCGAAATGCAGGAGGTAGGCGCGCTGGCGGCCGGGCGTCAGCTTCGCGAAGGCGCTCGCGAGATCCTCGTCCCGGGCGAGCTCGGCGCGGAGCTCCTCGGGGATGTCGAAGTCCTCCGTCCCCTTCTTCGGCACCTGGAGCCTGGCCGCCTCGTTCGCACGCGCCTCCTTCACGTACGCCTTCAGCGTCTTGGCGAGCTTCGTGACCGACGCCGAGCTCGTGAAGCGCATCTGACGTGCAGATTGCACGTTCTTCGTCTGTTGCACGAGGACGCGCTTCGGATCCTTCAGGAGAGCCCCCTTGTGGAAGAGGACGGCGCAGTACTCCTTGAAGCCGTGGAGGAGCGCCACGTTCTTGCCGTCGAGCGTGTAGCAGGGGTGTCCCCACTTCAGCTCCTCGGTCAGCCCGGTCTCGAGCAGGAGCGCGCGGAGCGCCGTGAGCTCCGCCCTCCACTGCTTCTGCCGCTTCAGATACGCATCCACCTGCCGATTCATGGGCCCTCCCATCGAACTGGATCGTACCAGCGCGATGCCCACTCACGGAGCCGTCGCGCCGAGGAGGGCCGACGAGGCCGAGCGAGCCACGCACCCGCGAAGGTGCCGGCTCCCCGCGACGCAACATCCTCGAGGCTTGTCGGTCGCGAGACGGTCTGGTAGCGGACTCGGCCATGGTCTTCACCGGAGCGATGTTCGACCAGGCCTTCGCGTTGAAGCAGGAGGGGCTCCGCGGGAAGAAGCTCGCGAAGGCGATGGTCGCGAAGTTCCCGAGCTACTCGGCGGAAGAACTCGTGCTCCTCGCCGCGCATGTTCCGTCACCGGAGCTTCGTCGACGCACAGCAACCCTCCATCGGGTCTTCCTCGCCTTGCTCGGCATCGGGTCCGTGAGCGCGGCCCTCTCGGTATGGAGCCTGCTCTCCGACCGTGACCACGGCGCCGGAGGGCTTGTGCTGGTGGGGTTGCTGCTGCTCTTCAGGGCCGTACCGATCTACATGGCGGCCCGGTACCGACGCGACGCCGCGCTGTTCGTCTTCTTGGGCGCGGCAGCGACGGTCGGTCGACTCGGATCGTTGCACGTGCTCGACGTCGCGTTCACGGCGACGCTCGTGGTGGTCGCTTGGCTGTGGGCGGCCAAGCTGTTCCCCGACCTGACGTGGCGCGGGCAACCGCGGTCGGTCGCCGCGCGCTCTGCCTGACGGCGCAGCGACATCGGGGGCGAAGCGGGCAAGAGCTGGTAGTCCGGGACGATGGGGCGCGGGCGTCACGATCCTCGCCCTTGCCGTCGCCCGGGCGCTCTTGCGTTCGCGGGCAGGGCCGTCCCAACTTTGCCTTCTCGCAGCGCGTCCCGTCATGACACGCTGCGTGCCATGCGCAAGCGCTCTCGAACCAACTCGGTCGCCGCCGTCCTCCTCGTGACACTCTCCTTCGCGGCCCTCGGCTGCGACAAGAAAGACGACAAGGCGGGGGGCCCTGCGGTGACCGCCTCGGCCTCGTCGGCGCCGGCGGCTTCGGTGGCGGAAGCGGCGACGGCGGACGCGGGCGGCGGCGCGCAGGCAGCTCTCGACGGCGGGGCGACGGAGACGGCGTCGCGACCGCGCGCGCTCCGCGGGACGGCGGGCATGTTCCTGACGGCGGCGCGCGACGCGAAGCCTACGGAGGAGCAGAAGGCCAAGCTCGACGCCCTCGCGAAGGAGCTCACGGACGACGATCCGCCGCGGCAGGGCCCCGAGGCCAAGCAGGCCCACGAGGACCTCATCGCAGGCATCAAGGCCGGCAAGATCGACGACGCGAAGATGCAGGTCCACTACGCGGCGATGGAGAAGACGGAGCAGGCCCGCCGCGACGAAGAGGCCCAGGCGCTCGGGAAGCTGCACGCCGCGTTGACGCCCGAGCAGCGCAAGGCGGTCGCCTCCGACGTGAGCGCGCGGCTCGCGAAGCGTGAGGAGCACGGGGGCGGGAGCGGGAGCGGAAAGAAGAGCGACGACAAGGACCGCGCCGACGCGCGCGCGAAGAAGCGCGCGGAGCGCATGGCGAAGGACATCGGCCTCGACGCCGACCAGACGAAGAAGGTCGAAGCCGCGGTGATGAAGCACGGCGGGCGCGAAGGCAGCGAAGGGCATGGCAAGAAGGTCGCGGCGGTGGCCAGCGCCTTCGAGAAGGACACCTTCGACGCCAAGAAGCTCGAGGCATTCACGGGCGGCGGCAAGGAAGCCAAGGCGCGCGTGCAGGACGAGGTGAAGCTCTTCGGCGAGCTTCTCGCCATCGTGAAGCCGGAGCAGCGCGAGAAGCTCGCGGCGCAGCTCGAGAAGCGCGGTGGGCACGGCCGCGGCGGCCCGCGCGCGCACGGCGGCCAC
>JALHPN010000202.1 GCA_022842465.1 Polyangiaceae bacterium
CAGCTCGATGTCTACGCGCTCGCCGCCCGCGCGATGCGCGCCGATGCGCCGCGCCTCCGCGCCGGGCTCGTCTTCCTCGGCGGCGCGGCCGGACGGCCGGTGTGGCGCGACCTCCCCGCCGCGGACGCGATCCGTTCGCGGCTCTCCGTGCTCGGTGCGCGTCTCGTCCTCGCCCGTTGGTCGGACGCCTTCCCTCGTGTCGCGATCGAGCGCTGCGAGGCGATCACCTGCGGATTCATCGGTCGCTGTCATGCCGATGTCGCGGGAGCAGGCACCGAAGCGAAGCCTCCCCGCGCGACGACGACGTGATCGACGAGGGGCAGCCCGACGACGTCGGCGGCCTGGGAGATCCTCGCCGTGAACGCCACGTCCTCCGCGCTCGGCGTCGCGTCACCGCTGGGGTGGTTGTGGACGAGGACGAAGGCGCTCGCGGCGAGGCGGAGCGCGATGCGGAGGACGTCCGACGGGCGGATGCCCATGCCGTGCAGCCCACCTCGCCCGGCGCAGCGCGCGGCCCTCAGACCTCCCCGGGCATCGAGCGCGAGCACCCAGAGCTCTTCGTGCTCGAGGCCGACGAGGCGCCGCCCCGCGGCCCACGTCGCGACGTCGGCGCTCGACGAGAGTCTGGCCGGTGGCGACCGCTCGGCGACGGCGCGGCGCTCCCCGAGCGCGAAGGCCGAGCGGAGCCGTCTCGCCGCGCGCCGATCTCCGAGCAGCTCGGTGAGCTCGGCGCGTGAGCACCGTGCGAGGTCGGCGAGCCCCCCGGTCGACGCGAGGGCGCGCGCGGCCTGGGTCCGCGCGCGCGCTCCGAGGACACTTGCGACGAGCGTGACGTCATCCATGCGGGCCGCGGTTGCACGCCGCCTGCCATCGATGCCCCTCTGCGATCTCACACGCTTCCGTCGCGCGCGCACTGGCCTCGGCGAGATGCGCCTGGCCCTCGCCACCCTCAGTCCATCGAGGTCGTCTTCTGACAGATCCCGTAGGCCGGATCACGGAACGACGTCGTCGTCTTGCACGTGAGCGGAGACGGGCAGGTGGAGCTGCCCACCTTGCAGAGCTGGTAGCACTTGCGCGTGCCCGGCTGGCCGATGCAGGTGAGCCCTGCGGCGCAATGCTCCGTGTCGCACGAATCGTTGATCTGGGCCTGCCCGATCTCGACGCAGCCCGTGTCGCCCGCGTCGTTCACGACCGCGCACGTCTCGCTCGTCGCGCACTGCCCGACGGTGAGGAGCTTGCACCCTTTGAGCGGCAGGCACACGGGCGCCTTCGTCGGGACGAAGGCGAGCTTCTGCACGTCGCAGAAGGTCTTGCCGCCGCTCTGGCTCTCCTTGCCCTCGCACGTGTCCGCGCAGCAGTAGCGGCGGCAGACTTGCCCCTTGTCCCCATCGACACAGTCGAAGCCTGGCGCGCAATCGCTCCCGCGCGAGCACGCGACGCCGTCCGTGCCGGCGAAGCTCGTATCCGGCTCGCAGGAGGGCGCCACCTCGCCGCCGGACGCCGTCAGGCGGCAACCCTTCGACGTCGTGACCCCGGCGTCGGCATCGTAGGGCGTTGCGCAGGCCTGCACGCGCTTGCGCGTGCCGTCGTCGTCGGGCGTGCAGACGGAGGCCGGCGTCACGTGGCAGAGCGGGTTGCCCTGGAAGCTCGCGGACGGCGCGGCCGCGTCGTTCGCGGGGGGAGGCGCGTCGCCACCGCCCTTGCCCTCGTCCTCCGGCGCGTTCGCCGAGGCCGGCTCGCCGAAGTCGGCGCTCGACGCGTCGCTCGACCCGCACCCCGGTGCGCGGAGCAAGAGCCCGAGCACGAGGAACGAGCACGAGCTCGACCGGACCAAGAGACCTTCGATACGCAAGACGACCGCCTACGAGAAAGATAGCGCCGGGAGGGCGAGCGCCCGATCCCTTCGCGTGCAAAGAGAAGATACACACGACGTGCCGCAGCGAACCTCGCTGCAGGTCGAGCCTTTTCCGGCACCTTAGCCCATGGTCGCTCGGTCGGCCATGCAGGGCCCCCATGACACGGATGTCATGGGGAGGGCCGAATCAGCGCGCTTCGACGTCCCTCGTGATCGCATTGCCGGTCGTGTCGTACGCCCGGACCATCACGACGTGGGAGCCGGGCGGGACGACGCTCGAGACGTCGCTGTCCACCGCCTCGTCGACCGTGTCGAACACCCCGTCGGCCGGCGCGAGCGGCTTCCACTCGAGCTTTCCGTCGATCGCCACCTCCACGCGGGCGATGGGGGACGTCCCGTCCACGACACGCGCACGGAGGCGTCGCCCCGCGAGCTCGAGGCGCTCGAACCGGGGCGGCGTGTTGTCGACGAGCACGACCTCGGAGACGAGGAGGTGCTTCTGTACCTGCTCCGGGGCGTTCGCGAGCTCGTCGCTCGCCTCGACGCGCACGCGGTAGCGCCCCTCCGGGAGCGCGGCCGTGTCCCAATCGAGCTCCGTCTTGGTGAGGACCTCGTCCGCCTTCAGCGCATCCCGCCAGATCGTCTGCCCTTCCTTCGCGAAGCTCACGCGGTAGCGGAGCGGGTCGTTGTCGGCGTTCTCGACCTTCCAGCTGACCTTCACGACGCTGTCGTGCTTGCCGATCTCGCCCCCGCTCGCGGGGACCGTCGTCGCGGGCTCCTTCGTCGGGCCGCCCTTCGGGACGGCGGTGACGTCGGTGACGACCGGCCGGACGTTGTCGGTCACGAAGGGGATCGTGACCTCGTGGAGCGTGGCGTTCGCGTCGCGCGTCCAGCGCGCGCGCACCTGGACGTAGCGCGCCGGCGTCGACGTGATCACGCCGGGCGCGGTCATCGGGCTGCTCCACGCGCCCCATGTCGCGTCCGGCACCGCCGTGTTGCCGGTGCGCGTCGAGAGCTCGACGCTGCCGGTGGCCCGCCAGGACAAGGCCCCGAACTTCGCGCGCAGCGTCGCGTCGAGCACCTTGCTCGTCCACACGGCGTCGGCGCCGCCGCGCCCGAGGATGCGATGGAAGACCGGCGGATCGCTCGTGACGACGTAGCCCTTGTTCCCCGCGACCGCGAGCGCGCCGACCTGCCGCTCGTCCGTGTCCGCGACGAGCGTGACGACGTGGTTGTCGTCGACGGTGTAGACGCGCCCCTCGGCGCCGGTGCCGACGTACGGCTTCCCGTCGTCGCCGAGGGCGAGCGAAAGGTAATGCGTGTCGTCGTGCTTCATCATCCGCTCCGAGCGGCCCTGCGCGTCGAAGCGGTAGAGCGCGCCCTTGCCTGCCTTCAGCTTCGGTCCCGTGCTCGGACCGGGCGGCGTGCGGGCGGCGGCGGGCGAGCGCCGCGGAGGCTCCGGGACCTCGCCGTACTCGTTCGAGACGACCCAGACGTGCCCGGTCTTCGCCACGGCGATCGCCTTGATCTCCTCGCCGGGCAGGTTCGCGAGCACGGTGGCGCGACCCGGCCCGGTGATCCTGAAGATCTCACCCTTGCCGGTGGAGCCGGCGTAGAGGTCGCCGTTGTCCGCGAGCGCGAGCGACACGATGTGCGTCTCCGTCGAGCGGTAGTAGACCGAGCTCGAGCCGTTCGGCTCGACGCGGAACACCTTGCCCTCCGGGCCCGTCGCCGCGAAGAGTCCCGTGCCGGATTTGTCGACGACGAGCGCCCAGACGTGGCTCGTGTCGGGGAGCGTGGCGAACGGCTCGGCACGCCCCTGGACGAGCTTGAAGATCTTCCCGTCGGGCATCGTCGCGGCGAAGACGGCGCCTCCCTTGCCTTGCACGAGCGACGTCACCGCGAGCGTCCCCGTGTCCGCGAAGGCGGTGACCTGATCGCCGGACGCGCGGTACACCTTGCCGCCCGGGCTCGTGCCGACGAGGACCGAACCGTCGGTGAGCGTGAGCGCGCTGAACGTGGCGGTCGCGTCGGGGATCGCGGCCGTGCCGAGCGTGAAGCCCGCGCGGACGGCTCCGTCCGAGCTCACGGCGACGCCCTTCAGGTCTCCGCCGGAGAGCTTCTCGAGCGTGTCGAGCACGAACGTTCGGGTGCCCACCGCCTGCGCCTCGTGCGCGACCAACACGGACGCGCCCGAGATGACGGACGCGATCGCTGCGGCGCGCAGGGCGCGCTTCGCGAGAGAGAAGTGCATCGGAGAATCTTACACGGACCGCGCGAACACCGTGAAAAAGGCGCAGAAGAGCTCTCTCAGCGGAGGACGCTCCGGACCTTGACCTTCACGCGGTCGGAGCCGTCCACGTAGCGCTCCGTCGGGACGATCGTCCGCGCATACGCTCCGAACGCCTCGGGCGCGACGTCCGAGCTGACCGGGCGGAGCGCGTCGAGCGCGAACGGCGGGAGCCGCTCCGCGACGTGCCCCTTGTACGCGACGCCTGCAGATCGGAGCCGGTACTGGAGGACGAGGCTTCGGGGGAGCACCGTCTGCTTCGTCGAGTTCGAGAGCAACTCTCCGAGGGTCTGCGGGGCGGCGAGGTCGGGGGCGACCTGGTAGCCGGGTACGACCTCGACGTCGACGTCCTTGCCCGCGAGCTCCTCGGGGATCTTCGTCTCGAGCACCTTCGTGATCTCGGGTCCGACGAAGGGCACGAGGTGGACACGGACGCGCACCGTCTGCCCGGCGTCGACGACGGGATCGAGGAGGTCCATGCCGCGAAGGCGCCAGAGCTCGCGCGCGTAGTCGACTGTGAGCACCGCCTCGACGCCCTCGACGTGCGTGTTCTCCCACGGGTTGTTCAGCACTTCGCCGATCGCGCGGGCGATCTTGGAGTGCGAGAGGTCTCCCGCGTCCGGCATGCCGCCGGTCGCCACGCCGAAGTCCTCGAGCTCGATCGTGCCGTGGCCCTTCACGCGCAGCTTCGAGGTGAGGCGCCACGTGACGTCGCGTCGCTCGTTGACCGAGGCATCGACCACCGAGCCGAGGACGGAGGCGGAGAGGGACCCGGACATGAACCGGTCCTCCGCGATCTCGACGTTCCACTTGTCCTTCGGGATGCCCTTCGCGCCGCGGATCTCGACCGACAACGGGAACACGGGCGCGGTCTTGGACTCGTCGACCACGACGGAGCTCTGGCGATCCTGGACGAGCGCGCCGAGCGGGCGCGCCGCCTCGCCGATCTTCGAGCTGTGCTGATCGCTCGCGAAGATCCAGTGGACGCGACCGATCGCGGCGGGCAGCGCGATGACTCCGGCCTCCATCATGGGATGACCGAAGCCGCAGAGGACGTTCCCCTCGACGTGCGTGACGGTGCCGAGGCCCATGAGGGACACGTCACCGCGCGCCATCTGGATGCCGAGGCCGCCGCCGTCGACGTAGTGGAGCGGCGCGCTCGCGTCGGCCTTCGCGCTGCCGCCCGCGCCGGCCTGGACGGGCTCGAGCCCGAGCGGCCCGAAGAGCTTCCGGACGAGGCCGAGGCTGCGGTCGCTCATGCCCGCGAGCATGAGCGGCGTGGAGGCGGGGACGACGGGCCGCGCGGGATCGGTGCCCACGTTCATGCGGGCGGCGACCTGCTTTGCGTGCTCCTCGACGTCGTAGGAGCCGGGCGCGCCCTGGAAGCCCAGCGGCGAAGGGGCGGGCTTCGCGTCGCTCTCGGCGCGGCGTCCGTCCTTGGCAGCGCCCTTCGGCAGCGGCGCGCCGCCCTCGAGCGGCCAGAAGCCTGCCGGGATGGGCCGTCGCATCTCGCTCAGCATCGGGGCGATCGGCGTGACGCCGGCGACCGGCTCCACCTGGAACGCCGCCCAGCTGTAGGCGTAGGCGCCGGCGAGGCGGCCGTCGAGGTAGATGGGGCTCCCGCTCATGCCCCGCACGTTCTTCGTGACGTTGAGCCGCGGGTGCGGGGTCTTCACGAGGACGAGGTCCTGCGACGGGCGGAAGTTCCGGAGGACGCCGACGACCTCGACGTCGAAGCGCTCGGGCTCGGTGCCCTTGAACACCGTGAGGCCGTAGCCCTTCATGCCGTCCTTGATCTCGTCGACGGAGATCGTCCTTGCCTTCGCGTCGCCTCGCGCGAGCGGGATGGTGAAGCCGAGACCGGCGAGGAGACCGAAGGCCACGGCACCGACCGGCAAGAGCTCTCTCGTCACGTCACCATCGTTGCTCACGGGCGGCTGCCCGACAAGCTTTAGAGCGTCACAGGCGACCGACGCCCTCGGCTTCGTCCCGATTCGCTCTTACGGATCGTACGGGTTCGGCGGAGCTTCGTCGTCGGGAGGACCGGCGGCGACGGGCGCCGATCCGGGCTTCGCGGCGGGAGGACCTGCATCCCGTGCGCGCGGTCGCGCTGCCGCCCTCGGCGCGAGCGGAAGAAGCGCGACCTCGACCTCGTCTGCGGTCCCGTCGTCGACCGTCACGGTCGTGTCTTCGTGTCCCTCGGCCCGCACCGTCACCACCACGGCGCCCCCGTCCTCCGGGCGAGCGATCCGATCGACGCCGCGTGGGAAGAGCACGCCGTCCACCACGAGCAAAGCCGTCGGAGGATCGACCTTCACATGGACGGACGGCGATCGGGCCGGTGGCGCGTCGGTCGTGTCCGTGGGGCCTGGGGTCGAGGCCGTGGTCGCCGACGCGGCCGCGGCCGACGCGATCGGTGGGCTCGGATCGACGTGCGCCGACGTGGCCCGCGCCTTGCGGACGCTCCAGACGTAGCCGATGACGCCGAGCCCGAGGAGCATGCCCACCAGCACGGCGGAGGCGAGCGCGATCACGGCGCGCCCTCCTCTCGCGTCGTCACGGCGGAGCTCGAGGCCGGCGCTCGTGTCGACCGCGCTCGGTCGTGCCACGGCGCGCATCGCGTCCTGGATCATGCGGGCGCGCGCGTCGATCTCGGCGCCGCAGCGCTGACGAACGATCATCGCCACCTCGTTCGGACCGACCGGCGGTCCGCTCGCCGCGAGCCATCCCTCGAGCGCGCGCTGCATGTCCTGCGCGCTCGCGAAGCGCTGATCGGGCTCGTTGCCGAGGGCGCGCACGATGATCTGCTCCAGGGCCATGGGGAAGCCCCGGACGAGCGCGCTCGGTGGCTCGTAGTTGCCCATCACGATCGCCGCCATCACCTGGGGATCGTGCTCGCCGACGAAGGGTTTCTGCCCCGTCGTGATCTCGTAGAGCAAGGTCCCGAGCGCGAAGACGTCGCTCCGGCGATCGAGCCCGCCACCGAGCAGCTGCTCGGGAGACATGTACGCGAGCTTGCCCTTGATCTGGCCCGCGAGCGTCATGTGGCTCTTGCCGAGCGCCTTCGCGACGCCGAAGTCGGTGACCTTCACCACGCCGTCGCTGCCGACGAGGATGTTGTGGGGGGACACGTCGCGGTGCACGACACCGAGGAAGCGGCCGTCGGGGCTCCGGAGGTTGTGCGCGGCGTGGAGGCCGCCGCACGCGTCGGCGACGATGCGCGCCGCGACGCGCGGCTCGATGGGCATCTTCGGCGAGTCGCCCTCCTCCTCGCCGGCGGGGCGGAGGACGCGCATGAGCGACGGCCCGTCGACCCACTCCATCGCGAGGTAGAGCGAGCCGTTCTCGTGGGCGAGCTCGTAGGTCTCGCACACGCTCCGGTGGCGGATGCGGGAGGCGATGCACGCCTCGTCGAAGAACATCTGCTGGAACTGCTCGTGCTCGGCGACCTCGGGGAGGAGCAGCTTGAGGGCGACGACCTGACCGCTCGTCCGCATGCGCGCAGCCCAGACCTGCGCCATGCCTCCCGTCCCGACGAGCGAGAGGAGGTCGTAGGGTCCGATCGACGTGCCGGGACGCGGCTCGTCGAACGACGCTTGCGACGGGTGAGCCGAGCCCAACGTAGGCCGAAGTATAGGGGGACGGCCCTCGGCGACCGGTAAGAAAAATGGTCGGCGGCGGTGTGGGTGGCCCGCGCCTCTCGAGGGGCCGCAGGCCTCGTCAGCCGGCGCGGCGGAGGCGTGGCTCGAGCGCGACATCGAGCGCACCGTCGCGCTCCCCGAGGAGCTCGAGGGCGCCGTCGTGCAGCAGCCGGCGCATGGCGACGTTGCTTGCGAGCACGTGCGCGCGGAAGATCGCGATGCCCCTCGCGCGGCCCTCGACGACGAGCGCGTCCCTCAGGGTGCGGCCGACGCCGCGTCCCTGGACCCGGTCGTAGACGACGAACGCGATTTCGGCGGTCGTCGGGTCGTCCTTCGCGCGGATGAACCGCCCGACGCCCACGATCGAACCCGTCGGGAGGCCAGGCAGCGGGACCTCGGTGCACGCGACGAGCGCGACGTGATCGTGGCCGTCGACGTCGGTGAGGTAGCGCCACTGGGCCGCGCTGAGGTCGTCGATCGCCGCATGAAACCGCTGGAAGCGGGTGTCGGGCGAGAGACGCCGCAGGCCGGCGCGGAGCTCCGGGAGATCGTCCGGGCGGATCGGCCTCAAGCGTACGACGAGCGGCGTCGGAGTCATGACGCACTGAGTCTAATGTCGAACGGCGATGACGCAAGGCGTCTTGTTCTTGGATCTCCACATGAAACCATCCCGACACATCCGTGACGCGCCGGCTCGCGCGTGGGCGCGGCGGGGCTGCGGCCCGCGAAGCGTGCCCGCGCTCGGCGGCCGCGGTAGAAGCCCGGCATGGGCTCGGTCGGCCATGCCGCGTGGTGGATGCTCGGGGCGCTCGCCGTGCTCGCGATCGCGTACCGCTATTACTCCGCCTTCCTCGCCGCGAAGGTGCTCTGCATCGACGACGCGCGGCGGACGCCTGCGCACACGCTCGAGGACGGCGAGAACTTCCACCCGACGAACAAGCTCGTCCTCTTCGGGCACCACTTCGCCGCGATCACGGGCGCCGGCCCCCTCATCGGTCCGGTGCTCGCGGCGCAGTTCGGCTTCTATCCGGGCTTTCTCTGGATCCTCTTCGGCGTCGTCCTCGGCGGCGCGGTGCACGACTTCGTCATCCTGGTCGCGAGCACGCGCCGGAGAGGGCGCTCTCTCGCCGAGCTCGCGCGCGACGAGCTCGGTCCCACGCTCGGCTTCGTCACCGCCGTAGCGATCCTCTTCATCATCGTGATCGCGATCGCCGGGCTCGGCAACGTCGTCGTCGGAGCGCTCGCGGAGAGCGCGTGGGGCGTCTTCACGGTGACGGCGTCGATCCCGATCGCGCTCGCGATGGGGCTCTACATCCACCGCGTGCGCGGCGGCTCGAGCCGAGGGGTGCGTGAGGCCTCCGCGTTCGGCGTCCTCCTCCTCCTCCTCGCGCTCGTCCTGGGCAAGTCGGTCGGGGACTCGGCCTTCGCAGAGCACCTCAAGCTGTCCAAGACGGCGTTGACGCTGAGCATCGCAGCCTACGGCTTCATCGCGAGCGTGCTGCCCGTGTGGATGCTGCTCTGCCCACGCGACTATCTCTCGAGCTACCTGAAGATCGGGACGATCGGCCTGCTCGTCGCTGGCGTGATCATCGTCAATCCGGTCATCCAGATGCCCGGCACGACGCCGTTCATCTACGGAGGCGGCCCGGTCGTGAAGGGTCCGCTCTTCCCGTTCGTCTTCATCACCATCGCCTGCGGTGCGATCAGCGGGTTCCACGCGCTCGTCGCGAGCGGCACGACGCCGAAGATGGTGGATCGCGAGTCGGATTGTCGCGCGATCGGCTACGGCGCGATGCTGATGGAAGGGCTCGTCGGGATCACGGCGCTCGTCGCTGCCTGCGCGATGCCGCAGGAGGACTACGTCGCCATCAACACGAACCCGCAGGTGGCGCTCGTCGCGTCCCCGGCTTCGAAGAACGAGGGGCTCGCCCACAGCGTCGACGAGCTCGAGAGGGCGACGCGCGTGATGACCGAGCACGATCGAGACGTGCTCGGCCTCCGGCCGGGTGAGCCCGCGTCGGCGGTCTCCGGGAGGACGATCCCCCTCGCGAGCGCTCTCTCGCTCTCCAACCGGACGCTCGCCGCGCTCGATTACCACGTGGACGAAAGCGCCCCGCGCGCGACGATGCTGGAGGACGCCGACTTCGCGCGCCTCGGCGTGAAGGTGAAGGAGCTCCCGGCCCTCCAGCAGCAGGCCGACGAGGTCGTCGTCGCGCGGACGGGGGGCGGCGTGTCCCTCGCGATCGGCATGGCCCGCGTCTTCAGCGGCCTGCCCGGTATGGGGACCCTGCTCTCGTACTGGTACCACTTCGCGATCATGTTCGAGGCTCTCTTCATCCTCACCACGATCGACACGGGGACGCGCATCGGGCGGTTTCTGATGCAGGAGTTCCTCGGCCGGTTCTCGGAGCCGCTCGGCCGTTCGACGAGCCGCGGCGGCGCCTTCCTCGCGACCGGGATCGTCGTGAGCGGGTGGACCTACTTCATCCTCACCGGCAGCATCCAGACGATCTGGCCGATGTTCGGGATCGCCAACCAGCTGCTCGCCTGCGCCGCGCTCTGCGTCGGCACGACGATCCTGCTCCGCGAGGCGCCGAAGCGGAGGCACGCGCTCGTCACGCTCCTCCCGCTCACCTTCGTGGCCACCACCACCATCGCGGCGGGCATCGAGAGCATCCGGCGCATCTTCCTCCCCATGACGGCGCTCCCGACGACGCGCAGCGTGGGCCTCGTCAACGTCGTCGTGACGACGCTCCTCCTCTCGTGCATCGTCATGGTGCTCGTCGGCAGCGTGCTCCGCTGGCGCGCGCTCCTCCGCGGCCCGCGCGGCGGCGAGCCGTCGAGCGGTGGGTCGGCCCCCCCCGGCGAAGCGCTCGCCTCGTGAGAGCCGCCCTCGGGTGGACCCTGCTCGGAGCGCTCGTCCTCCACGTCGCCCTCCACGTCGCCCTCACGGTCCAGAACGCACGAGAACCCGGTCGGGGGCTACGTGCCCTCGCCGGGTTCCTGCTTCCGCCGCTCGGCTTCTGGTGGGCGCTCGAGGCCGGCCATCGCCGCCTCGCCTTCGCCTGGCTCGCCACGCTCGCCGCGTACGCCCTCGGCGTCGCGCTCGCCTGACGGAGCCTCAGCGGCTCACGCGCTCACTTGGCCGCGGGCTTCGCGTCCGCCGCCTTCGCGTCGTAGCCAGCCTGGTGAATCGGGAAGGCCGGCGTGCCGTTGCGGCGGAGGTCGCGCTTGTTGCGCTTCCCCATCGTGGTCTTCTTCCGCTTGCGGATACGATCGAACTGCTGAGTCGACGAAACCATGGTGCTGTCCTCGCGAAGGGGCGCGCAAGATGGCGAAGGATCGCCCGCCTGTCAAGCCGCCCAAGGGTTGAAGCCCGCCGCGAGCCCGAAGCAACAATTCCTCGAAGCCCGCAGCGAGGCACGCGACGCGTAGCGGAGCGATCGGCGAAGCCGTGAGACCTCGCCCCACGCCCCGCCATTGCAGGCCCGCGCTACGTCCGCCTAATGCCGAATCGTGACGGGAGCGCTGTACTGCGCCTCGGCGAACGGCGCGACCTTGGCCTTCAGGAGGGCGCCCTTGATGCAGGCCTCGGCCGGCTTGCCGGCCGCGCCACCGCTCACGTTGACGCTCTGGACGGTGCCGTTCGAGCCGAACACGACGCTGGCGCGCGAGATCGGATCGTCGGGACCGAGGCAGCGCCGCGCCTCCGGGAGCACCGCGCCGAGGGCGCCGGTGATCGCGCCCTGGGAGGGCTTCTGCGGGACCGAGCCTGCCGCGGGGCCGGTCGCGCCGGCAGGGCCTGCGGCCGGCGTCGGATCGGAAGCGCCGACCGCCTTGCGCATCTCGTCGCCGAGGGCGCCGGCAGGGCCCGTGGGGGCCGCGGCGATGTCCTTCTGCGCGACCTTGGGGTCTTCCTTCGCCTCGGGGGCGGCCGGCTTCGCGGCCGCCGGGCCCGCCGCGCCGGGGCGGCCCGTGGTGCGGGGATGCTTGCCGGCGATCTTCGCGTCCGCTGGGCTGGCCGTCGGGAGCGCATCGAGACCGGTGCCCGGCTCCGACGGCGCAGGCGCCGCCGTCTCGGCGGGGGGAGGATCGGCCTTCGCGACCGGCGTCGGCGTGGCCGTCGTCTTGTCGTTCATCGCGACGGTGCCCTCGTGCGCCGCCTTCTGGCCCTTGAGGAACACGAACGTGCCGGCGGCGACCGCGCTGACGGCGAAGAGGCCGAACACGACGGCGACGAGCTTGCCGCCCTTCTTCGCGGGCGCGGCCTCCGGAGCGACGGAAGCGACGGAAGCGACGGGCGCGAGGGCCGCGGGGACGGCCGAGACCGGCACCGGCATCGGCGTCGCGACCGGCGCGAGCAGCGTCGCAGGGTGAGCCGCGGGGGGGACCGACGGCGGGATCGACGCCGGCATCGGCGGGATCGTGGGGACGGGCTGCGCCACGGCGCCGGGACGGACCGACTGCGGCTCGTCGTCGAAGAGGCCTGCACTGGCCAGCGCCGTCGACTTCGCGCGCTCGGCGCCCTGCGGATCCGACGCGGCCGCGGCTGCGAGGTCCACGATGCCCGAATCGTCCTTCGCCTCGCCCGCGCGCTGCACGCCGCTCGCGCTGTTCGGCCCGCTCGGAACGGAGACCGACGGCGGAGGCGGCGTCAGCGCCATCTTCGCGAGGTCCTGGAGGCTGCGACGGTCACGCTCTCGGTCCTGCATCGTCATGCGTTCACCCTGTGAAGCTGCTGGAGCACCACCGAGCAAGGTCGGCGGCGCCGCAGGGTTATGACCGTCTTCGACGGATTGTCCAAGGGGAGGTGTCAACAAATCGGCATTGCTCGGGATCACGGCTGCGTCTCCATCACGCACGTCCTCCAGACGTGCCAGGACCGAGCGGGCGCTCTCGTCCCATTCCATCGAAGTTTTCTCGCCAGCCGGCCACTCGCGGAGCGCGGCGTCGAGGAGCACTTTCTTCGGCGTCTCACTCACGTCCCATCTCCCTGCGAATCGAAGCCCCGCTCGTCCAGGAACGCCTTCAGCTTGCGACGTGCCTCGTGCACGCGCCACGCGATCGTGCCCTCCGGCGCGCCGAGGATCGCCGAGGCGTCCTCGTGCGAGCGGCCGTCGATGCAGACGAGGATGAGCGTCGTCCGCAGCGTGTCGCTGAGCCCGTCGATGCCCTCGCAGAGGGTCGCGTAGAGCTGCCGTCGTTCGGCCTTGCCGCCCGGGTCGCCCGTCTCCGGACGGAGGTCCGCGAGGACGAGACCGTCGAGGCGGGGATCGTCGGTGTCGTGGGTCGTCCGCGCGACCTTGCGCGAACGGATGCGGTTCAACGCGAGGTTGATCGTGATGCGATAGAGCCAGGTGTACGGCTCGCTCCGGCCGTCGAAGCGGTCGAGGGCGCGGTACGCGCGGATGAACGTCTCCTGCGCGACGTCCTCCGCCTCCGCGCGATCGCGGAGCATGTGGACGGCGAGGCGGTGGATGCGCGGCTGGTGGCGGCGCACGAGGATGCCGAACGCGTCCCGGTCGCCCGACCGGGCACGATCGACGAGGTCGCGGTCGGTGGGCTTCGCCCCCGGGACGCGGGGCCCTTCGCTACGGCTCTGGTTCGTCATCCGCCGCACATGGCTGGGGGGCGCTGGCTCCACGGCCGAAGATCGTCCCTCGACGTCGACCAGAGGCCACGAACATACCGTGTCCACGGGAATGGGACCAACGAGCCGCGCCTTCCCTTGGGCCGAACCGCGGATTCCATTCTCACCGTTCGCCGGGGGGCCGAGCCCCCGCTCGGGGATCTCCCCCTCCGGCGGCCGACCCACTACAACGACGGGAGCCGCGGCATCGAAGCTCTCGATCCGTCGTGACGACCCCCATGACCCAACGCGCCGAAATCCACGAGGACGTCCGGAAAGCGCTCGCCGCCGAGGAGGGAGGGCGCCGCTGGCTTCGGCGCGCCGCGCTCCTCGGCGTGGTCGCCGCGCTGGTCGGGGGCGGCCTCGTCGTCCGCGCCAAGAACCGGCCGCCGCCGGTCGCGAAGTACGTGACGGCGACGCCGACGACGGGCGACGTCGCCGAGAAGGTCCAGGCGACGGGCGCGGTCCAGCCGGTCCTCCAGGTGAACGTCGGCTCGCAGGTGAACGGCCGCGTCGCGAAGGTCAACGTCGACTTCAACTCGGTCGTGAAGAAGGGCGACGTGCTCGCGGAGATCGACCCCGTGCAGTACGGCGCCCAGGTGAGTCAGGTGAACGCGCAGCTCGCGGCGCAGCGCGCGAGCGTGGAGAGCGCGAAGGCGAACGCGGCGGCCGCGAGGGTCGCGTTCGAGCGCGTGCAGCGCCTCTACCAGCAGAACCTCGCGAGCAAAGGCGAGCTCGACACGGCGCAGGGGCAGTACGAGGTCGCGAAGGCGCAGGCCTCCGCCGCAGAGGCGCAGGTGGGCGCGATCCAGGCGCAGCTCGCGCAGTCGCAGACGAACGTCGGCTGGACGAAGATCTACTCGCCGGTCGACGGCGTCGTCGTCTCGCGCGCGATCGATCCGGGCGCCACCGTCGTCGCGAGCTTCCAGGCCGCCACCCTCTTCGTCATCGCCCAGGACCTCCGTCGCATGCGCGTCATGGCGGACGTCGACGAGGCGGACGTCGGCAAGCTGAAGGAGGGCATGGAGGCGGAGGCGGTCGTCGACGCGTTCCCGGGCGAGTCCTTCAAGGGCTCCGTCATGCAGGTCCGCTACAGCCCGAACAACGTGCAGGGTGTCGTCACGTACTCGGCCGTCGTCGAGGTCGCGAACCCGGACGAGAAGCTCCGGCCCGGGATGACGGCCACGGTGACGATCAAGACGCGCGAGTCGAAGAACGTCGTCCGCATCGCGAACGCGGCCCTCCGCTACAAGCCGTCCCCGCCGACGGGCCCGAACGGCAAGCCCGTGCCGCAACCGCCCGAGGCGCCGCTCGCCAAGGGCACGGGGCGGGTCTTCGTCGTGACGAACGACAAGCCCGGCGACGAGAAGGCGGAGCCGCGCACGGTCGAGGTCGGCGTCACCGACGGCATCAACACCGAGGTCGTCTCCGGCCTGCCCCTGGAGACGAAGGTCGTCACCGACGAGGTCGACTCGGAGGACAAGAAGAAGAAGGGGAAGGTCTTCTGAGCGAGGAAGCCCTCATCCGGCTCACGCGGCTCGCGAAGGACTACGAGTCCGGCGCGGGCGTCGTCCGCGCGCTCCGCGACGTCGACCTCGACATCGCCCAGGGCGACTTCGTCGCCGTCGTCGGCACGAGCGGGTCGGGCAAGAGCACGCTCATGAACATCCTCGGCTGCCTCGACCGGCCGACGGTCGGCACCTACGAGCTCGCCGGCTTCGACGTCGGGTCCCGCTCGAGCGACGCGCGCGCGATCCTGCGGAACCGACTCATCGGCTTCATCTTCCAGGGGTTCAACCTCCTCCCGCGGACGACCGCGCTCGAGAACGTGGAGCTCCCGCTCGTCTATCGCGGCATCTCCGCGCGGGAGCGGCGGAAGCTCGCGATGGCTGCGCTCGCCTCCGTAGGCCTCGGGGATCGCGTGCACCACACCCCGAACCAACTCTCCGGCGGCCAGCAGCAGCGCGTCGCGATCGCGCGCGCGCTCGTCACGGGACCGCCGATGCTCCTCGCCGACGAGCCGACGGGCAACCTCGACACCCGCACGAGCCTCGAGGTCCTCGCCCTCCTCCAGAAGCTGAACCGCGATCGCGGGATCACGATCGTCCTCGTCACGCACGAGCACGACATCGCGGCGTGCGCGCGTCGCGTCATCCAGTTCCGTGACGGACGCATCGTCAGCGACGTCGTGAACGATCCGCCGCTCGATGCGGCGGCCGCGATCGAGAAGCTCCCGGTCGAGACCGCGTCGTCGGCCGCGCGTGACGCCGCGGAGGAGAGCCCGGCCGTGCTCCTCCGCCGGAAGCTCGGCGGACCGGTCCCGTGGAGCGTCCACGTGATCGCGGCGGTCTCGGCGCTCGTCGGGCTGGCGCTCGGCTTCCTCTACGCGAGCTTCGTGCTGGCGAAGAGCGCGGCGCTGCCCGCCGTCCTGTTCGCCCTCGCGTTCGAGGCGATGGGCGCAGCGCGGTGGGGGCAGAAGGCGCTCGGCAAGCCGCTCACGACCGATCAGACCGCCCGCTTCGCGCTCCACTACTCGGTCGCGATGGCGATCCTCTTCGCTCTCGTGACGGCCACGGGCCTCCCGCCGTGGAGTCGAACGATCTTCGAGCGCCTCGAGGGCCTCTCGCCGCCCGGCATCGTCGGCGCCGTCCTCGTCGCGCTCCTCGCCGTCGCGGCGACGGCGCTCGCGCGGTTCCTCCTCGTCACCCTCGTCACGCCGCTCGTCGCCTCGCGCGCGGCGCGTCACGAGGGCGCGCCGTGAACCTCGTCCTCGGCGCGATCCGACTCGCGCTCTCGGCGATCCGGCGGAACAAGCTCCGCGCGGCGCTCACGGTCCTCGGCATCTTCATCGGCGTCACCGCCGTCGTGATGGTGACGGCGCTCGCGGGCGGCGCATCGCAGAGCGTCGGCGGCCAGATCGACAGCTTCGCGTCGAACGCCCTCTTCATCAACCCGGAGACGGTCCAGCAGTCCGGTGCGCGCGCGAAGACCGCGGTGCGCCTCACCGAGAACGACGGGAAGGCGATCCTCCGCGAGGCGGTCAGCGTCCAGTACGTCGCCCCGTGGCTCTCGTCGATGGGGCAGGTGATCTACGGCGACAAGAACGTCTCGACGCTCCTCGTCGGCACGACGTCGCAGTACTTTCCGATCCGCCGCTACACGATCGAGAAGGGCGAGTCCTGGACCGACGCCGACGAGACGCTCAAGACGAAGGTCTGCGTCATCGGCCAGACCGTCGCCGAGAAGCTCTTCGGCCTGGAGGATCCGATCGGGCGCACGATCCGGATCGGACGTGCGCCGTACCGCGTGCTCGGCGTCATGACGCCGAAAGGGAACTCGCCGTTCGGGGAGGACCAGGACGACCGCATCCTCATGCCCGTGGGCAGCTACCGCGCCCGGGTCGCCCGCACCGCACCCGGACGGGTCGACATGCTCATGGCGAGCGCGACGTCGGAGGGTACGACCTCCCGCGCGCAGGAGCAGATCACCGCCATCCTCCGCCAGCGGCACCGGATCGGGGAGGGGAAGGACCCCGACTTCAGCGTCAACACCCAAGCCGAGATCCGCGCCGCGCAGCAGGCCATCACGGGCGTCCTCTCCGGTCTCCTCCTCGCCGTCGCGGCCGTCAGCCTCGTCGTGGGGGGGATCGGCGTGATGAACATCATGCTCGTGAGCGTCGCGGAGCGGACGCGCGAGATCGGCATCCGCATGTCGATCGGCGCGCGCGAGCGAGACATCCTCGTCCAGTTCCTCGTCGAGGCGATCGTCCTCAGCATGATGGGCGGCTTCCTCGGGATCGTCGTGGGCGGCGGGCTCACGATCGGCCTCGGGAAGGTCCTCGGCTGGAACACGACCCCGACCGTGGAAGCCGTCGGCGTCGCCGCGGCGACGAGCGCGATCATCGGCGTGGTCTTCGGGTTCCTCCCCGCGCAGCGCGCGGCGAGCCTCGACCCCATCGACGCGCTCCGGACGGAGTGAGCGATGCTGGGACCCGTCGTCGTCGGCTTCCGTCTCGCGCTCCACGCCATCACGCGGAGCACGCTCCGCGCGGGCCTCACGATCCTCGGCATCCTCATCGGCGTCGCGGCGGTCGTCACCGTCACCGCCCTCGGCGCCGGGGCGCGCGAGCAGGTCTCCTCCCAGATCCAGGCCATGGGCTCCAACGTCCTCATGGTCGCGCCGCAGAGCGCGGCGGCCTCCGGTGCGCGCGGCGCGCTCGGCGCCGGCGCGCGGCTGACGGAGGAGGACG
>JALHPN010000203.1 GCA_022842465.1 Polyangiaceae bacterium
CGGAAGCGAGGGAGCCTCGAGCGCGCGCGCGTAGGCCGCCGCCGCCTCGGCGTCGTCGCCCTTCGCCTCGAACGCCTTCGCGAGCGCGACGTGCGCCTCGGCGAGCTTCGGATCGAGCCGGATGGCCTCGCGCAGCTCGACCTGCGCCTCTTCATGCGCCCCGCTCGCCGCCGCGATCCCCCCGAGGGCCATGCGCGCGCGCGCCGAGTCGGGTCTCACCCTCACGCTCCGTCTCACGAGGTCGCGCGCCTCGTCGAGGTCGCCTGCGCGGGCACGCACCTCCCCGAGCGAGAGCATGAAGTCGGGGTCGTCGGGGTCGAGCGTGACGGCTCGCCTGAAGAGCGGCTCCGCCTCGTCGAGGCGCCCGAGCCGGAGGAGCGCCGCCCCGCGCGCGGCGTGGAGGTCCGCGCGCTCTGGTCCCCCGGCGAGCGCCCGAGCGAACATCGCCTCGGCCTCGCGGTCGCGCTCCGCGGCACCGTAGAGGTGTCCGAGGGAGACGAGCGCGTCCGGCACGTCCGGGGCGAGCTCGAGGCATGCCTCGTAGGCCAGGATCGCCGCCTCGGTGCGCCCGGCGCGGGCGCAGGCCTCGCCGAGCGCGCGCTGCGCTTCGCTCGAGCCCGGGCGGAGACGCACGCTCTCGCGCAGCACCCGGAGCGCGTCGCCTCCCCGCTCGCCGATGTCGTACGCGATGCCGAGCCACATGAGGACCTCGGGATCGGACGGCGTCATCTCGTTCGCGCGCTCGAAGGCAGCCGTCGCCTCGTCGATCTTCTTCTGTCGGAGGAGCGCGCGACCCGCGAGGAGGAGCACGTCCGCCGTCGCGCCCGTCACCTTCATCTCGGCGCGGTAGGACGCGACGGCCTCGTCGTCGCGCCCGAGCGCGGCGTAGGCCTCCGCGAGGAGGCGATGGCCTGCCACGTAGGTCGCGTCCTTCGAGACGACCGGCAGCAGCGCCTCGATCGCCGCGAGATGGTGCCCGAGTCGCACGTTCGTGAGGGCGAAGAGCTTGCTCGTCTCGACATCGCCCGGGCGCGCGCGCAGGCACGCGTCGAGGGCGTCCTTCGCGGGCTTCCAGCGCTCGACCTTCACGTACGTCGAGCCGAGCTGGAAGAGAATGTGCGGATCACCGTCGGCCAGGCGCGCGGCGGCCGCGAACGCTTCGGCGGAGGCCTCGAGGTGTCCCAGCCGGAGGCGTACCGCGCCGAGGCTGGCGCGCAGGCTGCCGTCGTCGGGGCATGCGCTCACCGCGAGCTCGAGCTCGCGCGCGGCCTCCTCGTCGCGTCCGAGTTGCTCGAGGGCACGTCCGAGCGCGCCGTGCGCTTCGTCGAACGTCGGGGCGAGCGCGATCTCGCGGCGCCACGCCGTGACCGCGTCCTCGAGTCGTCCGAGCGCGGTGCGCACCACGGCGAGCAGGCGCCAGGTCTCGGCGTCTTCCGGGGCGAGCTCGGAGGCGCGCGCGAGGGCGCTCTCCGCGGGCTCGAGCCGCTCGCTCTCGGCGTAGGCTCGCCCGAGCCGGTAGGCGAGCGAGGCGTCTTCGGGCCGCTTCTTCGTCGCGCGCGCGTAGCTGTCGGCCGCCTCGCCGTGCTTGCCCGTCGCGACGAGCGCGTCGCCGAGGCTCGCGTGGGCGCTCGCGTCCTCCGGGAAGAAGCGCACCGCCTCGCGGAACGCCTTGGCCGCGGACGGCCACGCCTTCGCGCGCTCGTGGAGGCGTCCGAGCGCGAGAAAGCCCGGCCCGTACTTCGGGTCGAGCGTGACGGCGCGCTCGAACGCCGCGATCGCCTCCGCGTCGCGACCGAGCTCCAGGCACGCCTCGGCGAGCGCCTTCTGGTTCGCGGCGGAGCGCTCGACCGCGGTCTCGTCGCTGGGATCCGGCGCGGGGCGGAGGCGCGCCGCCTCGACGAGCGCGTCGCGCGCATCGTTCCACGAGCGCGTCGTCCCCAGCGCCGCTCCGAGCTCGAAGAGGAGCTCGTGGTCGTCCGGCGTGAGCGCCGCGGCCTTCTGGTACCACTCGACCGCGTCGTGCTTCCTGCCCTGGCGCGCGAGCGTGCGGCCGACGGCGCGGAGCACCCCGGCGTCGTTCGGCGCGTGCTCCGCTGCCTGCTTGAAGGCGAGCGCCGCTTCCTCGTCTCGCCCGAGCGCCTCGTGGAGCTCGCCGAGCCGCGCGTGTCCGGAGGCGAAGGCAGGATCGAGCTCGAGAGCCTTCGCGTAGGCGAGGACGGCCTGCTCGTTCTCGCCGAGCTTCGCCGCGGCCTCGCCGAGTCGCTTCTGGGCCTCGGCGGAGCCTGGCCGCAACCGCACGCTCGCGACGAGGGCCTGCCTGGCCGGCTCCCAGCGCTCGCGCCGCGCGTACGCGACGCCGAGGCCGAGGCGCAGCTCCGCGTCGTCCGGCTTCACCTTCACCGCGCGCTCGAGGACCCCGGCGGCCTCTTCATCGTCGCCGAGGCGGAGGAGCGCGTCGCCGAGCACGGTGAGGGTCGCTGGGTCGTCGGGCAGGTTGCGGAGGGCGGCCTCGAGCATGCGCACCGCGTCGCGGTCCTTGCCCTCCCGGACGTAGAGGCGCGCGAGGGCGAGGCGGCCCTGGTCCCAGGCCGCGTCGAGCGCGATGGCCTTCTCGTAGCTCGCGATCGCCTGCGCCGTGCGCCCGAGCGCCTCGCAGGCCTCGGCGAGCGCCCTCTGGGCCGCAGCCGATTCGCCGCGGTGCACGCTGTCCTCGAGCAGGACGCGTCCTTCGTCCCAGCGCTTCGCGTGCACGAGCGACACTCCGAGCTCGAAGAGCAGCTCCGGATCCTGCGGCGCGAGCTTGACCGCCTTCGTGAAGGCGTCGGCCGCTTCGTCGTGCCGCCCGAGCCTCCGGAGGGGATGGCCGACGGCGCCCTGGAGCGCGGCGTCCTCCGGCCGGTACCGGAGCGCCATGCGGTAGGCGTCGACGGCTTCCTGGTCCTCGCCGATCGCCTCGAGCTGCGCCGCGATCGCGCCGTGGACACGCGTGTACGTCGGGTCGAGCTCGAGCGCGCGGCGGTAGGCGACGACGGCGTCCTTCGGCTCGCCGAGCCTCGCGCTCGCCTCGCCGAGGAGCCACTGCGCCTCCGCGACGTCCTCGCGGAGCCGCGTCGCCTCGCGGAGGGAGCGCGCCGCGTCCGCGTGGCGCCCGGCCTCGAGCTCTGCGCGACCGAGGCGGACGAAGAGATCGTCACGCGTCGGCGCGAGCGCCGTCGCTCGCCCGAGCGCGCTAGCGGCCTCGTTCCAGGCCTCGACGCGGAGGTAGAGCTCGCCGGCGCGCTCCACCGGCGCGAGGTCCTCGGGCTTCAGCTTCGCGATGGCGTCGTAGGCCCGCGCGGCGTCGGCGGGCCGTTCGAGCTTCTCGCCGAGCGCGGCGAGCGCGAGCTGCGCCGCGAGGTGCTTCGGATCGAGCGCGGCGGCCTGCGCGACGGCGTCGCACGCCTTCTGGAGCTCGCCCATCTCTCGGTAGGCGAGCCCCAGCTGGTAGTGCGCCTCGACGTACTGGGGTTTGATCCTGACCGCCCGCTCGAAGGCGCCTGCCGCCTCGGGGAAGCGCTTGAGATTCGCGTAGCAGGCGCCGAGCTGGAACCGCTTGCTCGCGTCGTTGGGGGAGACGAGGAGCCGCGTCTGGAGCAGCTCCAGCATGTTCTCGAGCTCTTCGGACATCCGGACCCACGAGGGTATCGGAACGGCGGGCGGCCGTGGGCTGTCTCGTGTCCGCGCGACGCGGAAGGACGTGGGAGCGGGAGGGACTTTGGCGCTCAGGCCGGACGGCGGGCGCGGAAGGCGAGGAGCAGGGCGACCGCGGCCGAGAGCGCGAACGCGGCGGCGATCGCGAGGCGGGCGGCGGCGGCGTCGCCGGAGACCTCGCGGGAGACGAAGGCGCGGAGATCCTTGCCGGCGAAGCTCGGCGCCGGCATGCCCGCGGGAAGGAGCTCGGTGGCGCGCTCGAGATCGCGCGTCGTGACGTCGGTGACGTCGATCGGCACGGCGTCGCGATAGAGATCGACGATGGTCTCGAGCTCGCGACGATCGCGGGCGGGGTAGGCGCGCGCGAGGATCTCCACGGCGCGCGCGGGCGACGTGCGGATCATGTCGGCGGCGGCGGCGAGGCCGCGGACGAGGGCGCGGGACTCGAGGGGGTGGGCCTCGAGGAACGCGCGGCGCACGACGAAGCCGTGGACGAGGCGGCCCGCGAGCGTAGGCACCTCACCCCGGGCCGGCTCGACGAGGAGGAAGGCCTTGTCCGCCACGATCGCCTGCTCGAGGAAGGGCGTGTGTGCGAAGAGAGCGTCGACGCGGCCCGATCGGAGGGCCGCGTTCTGCTCGCGACCGCCGAGGAGCACGAGCTCGGCCTCCTTGTCGAGATCGAGCCCCGCCGCCGCGTACGTCGCGCGAAGGCGCGGCGGCGGATGGGGAGCGACGCCGATGCGCGCCCCGCGGAGCGCGAGCAGGCGCTCCGTGAGGGGCGCGTCGCGGCGGAGGTGCCGCGCCTCGGCGACGTCGGCGCGGACCACGAGATCGATCGGCTCGTGCCGGAGCAGCGACGCGACGAGGACCCACGGCGCCCCCTCCGCGACGAGGCCGACGAGGATGGGCGACGGCACGACGGCGGCGTCCACGGCGGGCGCCTCCAGCGCGACGCGCGCCTGCCCCGGGCTCGGCGGGATCTCCACCGTCACGTCGACGCCTTCGGCCTCGAACAGGCCGCCCGCCTGGGCGACCCAGAACGTCATCCACTGCAGGTTGTTCGGCTCGGGCACGGTCACCCGCACGGGACGCCTCCCGGGGGCCGCCCCGGCGGGTGCGGCCAGCGCGAGGAGGACGAGGACGCCGAGGAGCCGCAGGGCCGACCGCATCGCTCCCCGATAGCAGGAATTCTCCGAAGAACGGGCCGGGAATGCCCGGCGCAGCTCACGGCTTCGAGTGTGCTAAGAGAGCCCCCGCACGATGAGCACTCCCCTCGTGGTCGCGAAAGACGTCCGGAAGTCGTTCCAGCACATGGGGCGGACGCTCGAGGTCCTCCGCGGGATCGACCTCGTGATCGAGGAGGGCGAAATGCTCGCCGTCGTCGGCCAGTCGGGCGCGGGGAAGTCGACGTTCCTCCACTGCATCGGCACCCTCGACATCGCGACGAGCGGGTCGCTGAAGCTCGCGGGCGAGGAGCTCACGGCGATGTCGAGCACGCGGCTCGCGGATCTGCGAAACCGCACGATCGGGTTCGTCTTCCAGTTCCATCACCTCCTCCCCGAGTTCAGCGCGCTCGAGAACGTCGTGATGCCCGGCCTCATCCAGGGCCGAAACCGCGGCGAGATGCACGACCGAGCTCGCGCCCTCCTCGAGGAGGTCGGGCTCGCTCAGCGCATCCTCCACCGGCCGGGCGAGCTCTCCGGCGGCGAGCAGCAGCGCGTCGCGCTCGCGCGTGCCCTCGTCCTCGAGCCGAAGCTCCTCCTCGCCGACGAGCCCTCCGGCAACCTCGACTCCCGGACGAGCGAGCAGATCCACTCGCTCTTCTTCAAGGTGAACGAGGAGCGGAAGACGACGATCGTGATCGTCACCCACAACCCCGCCCTCGCCGCGAGCATGCCGCGCGTCGTCACCCTCCGGGACGGCCGCGTCGAGACCGACGAGAAGACCGAGCGCGGAAGCTACCGCGCCCGCGCCACGTCACAGACCGCCGACGTCCCCGCCACGCCGAGCAGCGCGGCCGGCTGAAGCTCACCAGCGCGCGACGACCTCGCGGGGGATGACGTAGGCGTCGCACTTGTCCATGCGGATCTGGACGGGCAAGGACATGCTGCCCGTGAGCTCCTTCGAGTCGACCTCGACCTGCGGCACGATCTGCTCGGGCCGGAGGCTCCGGACGATGTCGGGCGGACAGACGAGGCGGACGTCGACCTCCGCCGGCTGCGTCTTCGCCTTCGCGAGGCCGACGACGACGACAGGGAGCTTCTGGAAGACGCGCTCGGCGACCTCGCGCGTGATCTCCGCGGTCGCGAGCACGCTCCTCGGCTCGAACTTCACGCGCTGACTCGGCGGCGGCTCGATCGCGAGACGACGAGGGTAGGTTCCCTCCGTGAGACCGCCGACGTCGAAGGCGTCCGCGCGGAGGTGCTGGAGCACCATGACCTCGCTCTGCGGTCCCCTCACCTTCGCCGTCTGCGGCTCGGCGACGAGCTGCCCGTGGACGACGAAGCCGCCCGCGGGGGCGCCGACGACGCTGAGCTGGACGGGCACGTCGCGTACGACGCGCGGCTCCCACTTCAAGTCGACGCCAGGCGGATCGAAGGACTCGATCTCGATGTTCGAGAAGCCCTCGGGTAGGCGCACCATCTTCTGTTCGAAGACGACGTGCTGCTGCTGAGCAGACGCGAGGTCGAGGATGACCGAGACCTGGGCGGCCCGCAGGTTGTCGATCGTCGTCGAGGAGCCGCGCACCGCGACGCGCACGCTCTGCGGGATCGACCCGACGAGGATGCGATCACTGCTCTCGTTCGGGAGGATGGCCTCGAGGTCGACGACGATCGAGCGGCGCGCGTCCTGCCCGCCGTGGACGAGCGAGTAGAGGATGAGGGCGAACGCGAAGCTCAGGAGCTTCAGGTTCAGGTCTTCGGTCAGCGCCGTCCGGATCCGCTCCCACATGGCTCAGTCGTCCGCGTCCTTGCGCTCGGAGGATGGTGTGCCGCCCGCGACCGGGAGCGGCGTCGGCATGGGGGTCGTCAGCGGCAGGGACGGCTGCATCGGGCGCGCCGCGAGCGGATCGGCCGTGATGCGTGGGAGCGAGTCGTCCGGCGGCGGGATGACGCTCGTGCGCACCACGATGTTGCCCGTCGTCGCGCTCGGGTCGCGGGCGGGGGGGATGCTCGACGCCCGGAAGCTGCCCGTCGTCGTCATGCTGGTCCGCTTCGCCGCAGCCGCGGCGCCCGCCGCCTTCTTCTTCGCGCGGGCGCGCTGCCCGAAGAGGCCGAGGAGCGCCTGCTTGAGCGAGGCGCCGTCGAGGTTCGGTACGATGTTGCCGTTGAAGCAGAAGCTGATCGTCCCGCGCTCCTCGGAGACGACGACCACGACCGCGTCCGTCTCCTCCGTCACGCCGAGCGCGGCGCGATGGCGGGAGCCGAGCGACTTGTCGAGGAGCTTCGTGTCCGGCATCGGGAAGAAGACCCCCGCCTTCGCGATGCGCAGGTTCCGGAGCACGACGGCGCCGTCGTGGAGCTTGTTCAAGCTCTCGGGCACGAAGATGCTGACGAGGAGCTCGCGCTGCACCGCCGCGTCGAGCGTCGTGCCCTGCGAGACGACGAACTCGTCGAGGTTCGCGTCCTGCTCGAAGCAGATGAGCGCGCCCATGCGGTGACGGGCAAGCTCCGTCGCTGCCGCGACGACCTCCTCGATCACGCGGGACTCCTGCTGCCTCGAGCCCCCGAGAAAGGCGCGCGAGCCGACGCGCATCAGACCGCGACGGATGTCGTTCTGGAAGACGACGACGACGATGAGGATGATCGACGAGAGCAGGGTCGAGAGCAGGTTGAAGAGGGTGACGAGCCCGCCCCACTTCGACACGACGTAGACGAGGAAGATGACCCCGAGGCCCGTGCCCATCTGCATCGCGCGCGTCCCGCGCAGAACCAGGAGCGCGCGGTACACCACGTACGTCACGATCAGGAGGTCGAGGACGTCGACCAGGACCTGGAGGAACGGACGCGGAGCGAAGAGGTGGCGGAGGCCGTCGAGCATCAGCCTCCCCCGAGGGGCTTGTCCGCGCGATCGGCGTGGCCGACCGGGACGTGGAGGACGACGTCGAGGTCGAGAGCCTGACGCGTCGCGCGGACGTCGTGGACCCGCACGATCTTCACGCCCGAGCGCGCGGCGTGGACAGCGGCCATGATCGAGGCGCCGACGCGCTCGGTCGGCGGCGCGTCGCGGTCGACCAAGGTGAGGAACGACTTCCGGCTCGCCCCGAAGAGGACGGGCACGTCGAGCCGCGCGACGAGCTCACGCGCGCGACGGAGGAGCTCGAAGCTGTGACGTGACGCCTTCGAGAAGCCGAGGCCGGGGTCCATCACGAGCGCCTCGCGCGGCACGCCGAGCTCCGTCGCGCGCCTCGCCTTGCTCTCCCAGTCGGCGAGCACGTCGGCGACGACGTCCTGGTACGCCGACACCGGCCAGCGCCCGAAGCCCTCCATCTTCTCCTGGGGTCCGCGCGCGTGGGAGAGGACGAGGGCGGCGCCGCTGCCGGCCGTGACCTTCGCGAGGTCCTCGTCCGCGAGCAGCGAGACGTCGTTCACGGCGTGAGCCCCCGCGTCGAGGCACGCGGCCGCGACCGCGGCGCTGGTCGTGTCGATCGAGACCACGGCTCGGGCGGCGGCGAAACGGACGACCTCGAGGACACGCTCGAGCTGCTCTCCCGCCGGGACCGCCGGAGCCCCCGGACGGGTGGATTCCCCGCCGATGTCGAGGATGTCCGCCCCTTCGGCGAGCAGCGTCTCGACGTGGGCGAAGGCGGCGTCGCGGGCGAGGTGACGCCCGCCGTCGCTGAACGAATCGGGGGTGACGTTGCAGACGCCCATCAGCGCGACGCCCCTCTTCAGGACCGCCGCGTCGACCGCCTCCTGGAACTTGGTCCGTCGAACTGCCACGTGGACCCCCTCATCACGGCACCTGCCCCGTAAGCACCCGTAGCAAGAGGGCTCCGGCCGGGCAACCCTTACGGTTAGAATCGAGGAGCCTGCCATGACCGACGACCAAAGGGACGAGAGCTTCGCGAAGAACCTGTTCGCCGGAACGGTCGCCGAATCGATCGTCTTCCCCTGGCCCGAGCCGAGCCGCAGCGAGGCCGATCACGTCCACCTCCTCGTCGACGGCATCCGGAGGGCCGCAGCCAGGGTGGTCGACTCGGAGGCGTTCGACCGGACCGAGGAGCTGCCCGCGGCGAGCCTCGCGCCGTTCAAGGAGCTCGGCCTCTTCGGGGCCCTCGTCCCGAAGAGCCACGGCGGACTCGGCCTCACGACCTCCGGGTGGGCACGCGTCGTCCAGGAGCTGGCGGGCGTCGACGCGGCCCTCGCGATGACGGTCATGTCGCACGGGAGCCCGGGCGCGATGGCCGTCCTCGCCCTCGGGACGGACGAGCTCCGCGCCGCCTACCTGCCGCGCCTCGCGCGTGGGGAGATGATCGCCGCCTTCGCGCTCACGGAGGAGGCCGCGGGAAGCGACGCCGCGAGCATCGTCACGCGGGCGGATCTGCTGGGCGACGGCTACGTCCTACGCGGGGAGAAGATCTGGGTGACGAACGGCGGCATCGCCGACCTCTTCACCGTCTTCGCGCGCACGTCGTCGGCCGAGGACGGCGCGAAGCCCCGCATCACGGCGTTCCTCGTCGAGCGCGGGGAGGGCGTCACGAGCGGCCAGAACGAGCCGAAGCTCGGCGTCCGCGCCCTCTCCACCACCCGCGTCTCGTTCGACGGCGTCCGCGTGCCGGCGAGCGCGATGCTCGGGGAGACGGGCCGCGGCTTCAAGGTCGCGATGGAGCTCCTCACCCACGCCCGCCTCGGCCTCGCTGCGACGTGCCTCGGCGCGAGCAAACGCCTCCTCAAGAAGACCGTCGACCGCGTCACGACGCGAAGGGCCTTCGGACGGAACCTGTCGGAGTTCGCGCTCGTGAAGGACCGCATCGCGGGGATGACGGCCCAGGTCTTCGCGATGGAGAGCGTCCTCTACCTCACGACCGGGCTCGTCGACGAGAAGCGGACCGACTTCGCCGTCGAGAGCGCGATCTGCAAGGTCTTCGCCTCGGAGGCGCTCTGGCACCTCGCGAACGAAGCGCAGCAGATCGCGGCCGGGCTCGGCTACTCGCGCAAGGACTCGTGGGAGCGCCTCCTCCGTGATGCGCGCCTCCCGATGGTGAACCAGGGGACGAACGAGGTGCTCCGCTGCTTCGTCGCGCTCTCGGGCATGCAGGAGCCGGGGCGCGGGCTCGAAGAGGTCGGGAAGTCGATGCGCGAGCCGATCAAGGGCTTCGGGCTCCTCTCCGACATCGCGATCCGCCGCGCGAAGAGCGCCCTCTTCCCCGAGCGACGCGAGCGCCTCTCGAGAGCGAGCCCGCTCCTCGCTCGCGAGGCGGTGATGTTCGAAGACTACGTCGAGCGCCTCGCGAGCAGCGTCGACAAGGCGCTCCGCCGCCACGGCAAGAACATCTCCGAGATGCAGTTCACCCAGAAGCGCGTCGCCGACGTCGCGATCGACCTCTACGTGCTCGCGGCGGTGATCTCGCGCACCACGCGGGCGATCGAGCGGCGCGGCGAGGAGGGCGCGCGCCGCGAGCTCGACCTCACCAGCGTGTTCGCCTCGGCGGCCGAGCGTCGCCTCGCCGAGAACATCGCCGCCCTCGACAAGAACGACGACGAGCTCCGCAAGTCGGTCGCCTCCAAGACGTGCGCCGACGGCGGCTATCCGCTCGACGTGATCTGAGCGGCGGGAGCGCTCACTTCACACGGAACGACGCGACGCTCTCGCCCGCCTGACGGCCCCGCGTCTCCTCCGGGAGGTTCGGGCGGAAATCGCGATACGTCAGGGTCACGAACACGAGCGGCGTGGCGTATACGCACACTGCGCAGTAGGAGCTCGTCCCCGCCGCGGCGCTGAAGCGCGCCTGGAGGCCGTTCGTCGCCTCCGCGAAGCGAACCTCGGAGAAGGTGTACGTCGCGCCGGTCTCGGCGGCGAGGCGGGCCTTGTTCTCGCCGATGCTGCGAGCAAGCGCGTCCTCTCGCTCGTCGGGGTCGAGCTCGGCGGGGAGGAGCGTGACCGCGACCTGGATCTGCCGCTCGCCGGTGGTCTCGGTGACCTCGAAGACGCCGCCCGGCTCCGCGGTCTCGGACCACGCCCCCATGAGGGAAATCCTGAAGTGCTCTTCGTCGAACGTGGAGGTGCCGCGTGAGAGGTCTCGCGACGAGCCGAGCTCGCTCGGGACGAGCATCGCGGCGAGCTCGAGGGGCGGCTGACCCAGCTCGCGGGCGTAGCGGGCCGCCGTGAGGCCGCGCTCGTCCGCCTGCGTCCGATCCGCGCCCGCGCGGACCAGGACGCGCGCCGTCTCGACGAGGTGTCCGCGCGCCGCCTGCATCAGCGCCGTCGTCCCGAAGCGGTTCGCGCGCCTCGGGTCGGCCCCCGCGCGCAGCAGCGCGATGACGCCCTCGACGAGGCCGTGACGCGAGCAGAGCATGAGGGCGTCGTTGCCCTCGTCGTTCGCGAGGTTCGGGCTCGCGCCGCGGGCGAGGAGGAGCTCGATCGCGGTCGTCTCGCGGGTCGTCCGGGCGCCGGCGCAGGCGGCGAGGAGCGCGGTGAGCCCGTCGGGAGCGCGGAGGTCGATCGTCGCGCCGTGATCGAGGAGGGCCTCGATCACCTGCGTGCGATTCGTCATCGCCGCCATCATGAGGGTCGTGACGCCGTCCTCGCGGCACCAATCCGGATCGGCCCCTTCGTCGACGAGCTTCCCGATGTGGTCGGCGTGCCCGAGCTGCGCGAAGAAGAGGAGGTCCTCGCTCACGACGGCGACGTCATCCGCGAAGGGCAGCGCGTGCGCGGCGCACGGCGTCGGCGATCGCGCGCGAGGACGGATCTTCGAGCTCGACCGGCTCGAGGCCCTTGATCGTCCAGAGCGCGAGGCCGCTCTTCGCCGGGTCGGCCCTCGGCGCGGCCTCGAGGAGCGGCGCGTACGCGATGGGCGTGAAGCTCTCGCCCGTGCCCCAGCCGATCGCGGCGCGGACGACGGCGCGAGCGGGGAGGTCCCGTATGGTGAGCTCGCCCTTCGACGGCTCGACCTCGACGTCGTGCGTCTCCGTCTTCGGTCCGTCCCACGACGGCGTGACCACGAGGACGCGCACGACGAACGTGGCGTCCGTCCGCGGCACCCCCGCGCGCCACCACACGAAGGCCGACGCTCCTGCGAGAGGGACGACGACGCACTCGGCCGCGAGCACGCGCGTCACCTGCGCGCTCTCGGTCGGCACGTGCGCGGGCGCCGGCGCCGGCGCCCGGAGAGGGAGACCCGACGGGCCGAACATCGCGATCGTCACGGCGTCGTCCGGCACGGGCTCGTTCAGGACGATCGTGTCCGCGTCGTCGGCGACCTCCCGCCCCGCGAACGCTCCCTCGTCTTCCCCGTCGTCCTCCTCGTCGGCCGTGACTCGGATCTCCTCCACCTCCGGCTCCGGCGGCAGAGGCGGCGGCGGCGGGACGTACGCCTCGTCGGTGAGCTTCGCGACGAGCGCGCGCGCCGCAGCGTGATCGGGCTCGCGCTCGAGCACGCGCTCGAGCGTCTCGACGGCCTTCTTGGCGTGACCTTGCGCCGCGTAGATCTCCGCGAGCGTGACCGTCGGCACGACCTGAGGCTCGGCCCGCGGGACGCTCTCCGGCGGACCGTACACGGCGCGGATGCGGTCCGCCGCGTCCGGCAGATGGAGCCCACGCTCGACGACCCGCGCGAGGAGGTCTCGCGCGACGCCGAAGAAACCGCGCGACCGCTCGAGCGTCGCCTTGTCCGCCTTAGGATCCAGCCGCAAGAGCTCGTCGATGAGCTCCGGGCGGGTGAGGATGCGCGCACGGCGGATCCCCGCCTCCTGCGCCTTCACGACCAGCGTTTCGCGATCCAGGGTCTCGAGCTCGGCCCGCTCCATGAGAGAGTCAGGCTATCAGGTTCTCCTTCCGTCAGGGACGGGCGCCGAGCCACGCGCGCGCGGCCGCTGCGTCCGCCGCGATCTGCGCCTTGAGGGCGTCGAGACCAGAGAACTTCCTCTCTCCACGGAGGTGATGGAGGACGGCCACGCGGAGGCGCCTCCCGTAGAGGTCGAGCTCCTCGTCGAAGAGGTGGACCTCCACCCGCAGCTTCGTCCCGTCGACCGTCGGCCGCACGCCGACGTTCATCACGCCGCCCATCGCGCACGGCACGCCCTCGCCGTCTCCGCCCACGCGGACGGCGTAGACGCCGTGGGACGGCAGCATCTCCGCGACGTCACCGAGGTTGGCGGTCGGGAAGCCGAGCGTCCGCCCGACGTGATCGCCATGCACGACGACGCCCGAGAGCTCGTGAGGTCGCCCGAGCACCGTCTCAACCTCGAGGAGGTCGCCTGTCTGGATCGCGTCACGCGCGCGCGTGCTCGAGAACGGGCCTCTCGGGTCCCCCGCGATGTTCGCCGCGATCGCCTCGAAGCCGAGCGACTCTCCGAGCGTGCGGAGCATCGCGAAGTCGCCCGCGCGCTTGTGGCCGAAGCGGAAGTTGTCGCCGACGACGACCGCGCGCGCCGAGAGCCGCGCGGCGAGCAGCTCCTCGGCGAAGCGTGCGGGCGTCCACGCCGCGAGCTCGAGGGAGAACGGCTCGAAGACGACGTCGTCCGCGCCGTGCGCGAGGAGGAGCTCTCGCCTTCGCGCGAGCGTGGTCAGCCTGGGCGGCGCGCCGCGCCCGAGCACCTCGCTGGGGTGCGGATCGAAGGTCAGCACGAGACACCGGACCCCGCGCGCGTCGGCGGCGGCGCGCGCCTGCACGAGCACGGCCTGGTGACCGCGGTGCACGCCGTCGAAGTTGCCGATGACGACCACCGCGCTCATCAGAGCTCCGTGCACTCGCGCGGCACCGGGTGCGCGTCGCAGACCTTGTCCGTCCCCGACGGACCCACGATCTCGAGGACGGAGCGGACCCCCTGGGAGAGGAGGACGGGCCGGCCCTTCTCCGAGCACGTCGCGGGGTTGCCGACGCCGACGTTGATGTTGCCTTCCGCGCGCGCGCAGGCACCCATCTCGTTCGGGACGATCCACGACTGCCCGTTGGGGTAGACGACGCTCATCGCGTAGCGCCCCGGCGGGAGGCAGCCGCGGACCACGTCGCGCACGAGCGGGTTCGCGGAGACGGCGGCTTGATCGAAGAGGGCCTTCTCGCCGGTCTCGGTCGCATCCGAGCTACGACCGCTGAAGTACGGCGTGACGAGGACCCCGCCCACGTCGACCGCGCGCGGGTCGAAGCAGACGACGGCGGGCCGGAGGAGCACGGTCGCGTGGTCGACGAGCGCGCTCGTGTCGGGGCCAGAGGGGACGGGGCCGGCGATCGTGCGGGCGAGGCTGTCACCGACGAGCGGGATCCCCTGGAGGACGACGATCGGGCGGCGCGGCCTGCCCGTCACGATCGTCTCCTCGGGCGTGCCCTGGAGGACGAGCGACTGCGGATCGGCCTGGCGCCGCGGGTCGTCGGCGAGCTTCACGAACGTGACGAGCGGCCACATCGCGGGCACCGCCGGGTTCTCCGGAATGGCTCCGCCGCGCGCGAAGACCAGGAGGCCGCCCTTCCCTGCGGGCACGGTCTCCGGGAGCTGGAGACCGAACGGCTGATCGGCGGCCGTCGCGGCCTCGCGCTCCGCCTGCGGAACGCCCCAGACGAGGCGCACCGCGGGGAAGCTCTCCTGGTACGCGGCGAGCGTCGCCAGGTTCGCGTTCGCGGGCGGCGCGAAGATCTTCGCGTCCTGCGTCATCGCCACGATCGGCGTGCCGAGCGCGTCGGGCGGGCTCGGGCCAGGGAGCCGCTCCGCGCTGTCGACGACGCCGCCGGACGCGCGGTCGAGGCCCTGCGCGTGGAAGACGGGCCGCGCCCACGGGACCCGCGAGCCGATGCTGACGGCGACGTTGTCCGCGACGTAGCCGTTCTCGCCGATCTCGAGCTCGTTCGTGGTCGTGCCCGCCTTCGGGCGGCCGACGTCGACGGGGAGGTAGAGCGGGCGGTACGTCGGGTTGCCCGCGTTCCGGCGCGCGTCCTCGGCGTCGAAGGTGCCGCCCGCGAGGTCCCCCGCCTCCGGCTGGTTGCGGAAGCGAAACGTCGGCCAGAAGCGACCGCGCCGATCGTAGAACGCCGTGACGATGTACGAGGCCGCCTCGAGCGGGGCGATCGCGAACGGCGCCGAGGCGGTGATCTGCACGTTGTCGGGCGGGCAGTCGACGGTGGTCGCGACCGACGGACGCTCGTTCGCGAAGAGGACGTCGCCCGGCACCGCGACGAAGTTCACCGCGCTCGTCGCGAGGCCCGCCGGCGGAGGCGGGTTGTTCCGCCGCCAGACCGAGACGATCGCGTTCCCGACGATGTGCCCGTCCTTCGAGCACGGGCGCGGCCCCACGTACGTCACCGTCCCGCGTATGACGCCCGCGGGCAGGATGAGACGCCGGTCGTTGCGCTCGTCGTCGAACGGCACGCCTTCGCAGGCGACCGCCGCGCCGAACGCGACGAGCACGAGGAGCACGTGGAGGAGACGAGAGAAGAGCGTCATGCGGCGACCTAGAACCTGTAGCTCAGCATGCCCATCACGCGCCGCCCCACGAGCTGTCCGAACGGGTGCTCGCGGTGCCGCACGTCGATGAGGTTGAAGCCGACGACGCTCACCTCCGCCTTGTCGGCGAGGAACCGGTAGCCGACCCGCGCGTTGACGAGCGTGTAGTCGGAGATGTCGAATCGGCGCTGCTCGATCTGCTGGCGCGCGAGGTTCGTGACCTGCTCGGCCCACACCTGCGGCGCGACGTAGTGGAAATCCATCGAGCCGTCGATGCCGAGCTTCGTCCGGAGCTGCACGCCGGCGTTCAGCTTGTGGACGCTCGTGCGCTCGTCTTCCACGATGCGCTGGAGCTGGTCGGCGGTGCAGCCCGAGTTGTCCTGCTGGAGGACGTTGAGCGTGTAGCTCCCGTAGAGGTCGAGGCCCTCCGTGGGGAACGTGCGAACGCCCGCCTCGGCGCCGTAGACGTTGTAGGCCTGGCACTGGTTCTCCCAGCCGCCGAGGGCGATCGGGTAGAGGCCCGTCGCGGGATCCTGCTGCCCCGCGCGCTGGAAGTCGGCGACCGTGAGCGGGCGGTTCGACGCGAGCTGGATGAGGTTCGACGCGCGATTGTAGTAGACCGACGTGTCGAGCGCGAAGACGTCGCTGTCCTGCGTGATGTAGCCGACCTCGGCGGAGAGGATCCGCTCCGCGTTGACGATGTACCCGGGGTCCTCGCGGCGGACGCCCTCGGAGAACTGGGCCGCGCCGGTGACGGGGAGCTGGACGGGGAGCCGGAGGTACGACTCGAGGAACGTGGGCTTCCGGTAGGCCGTCGCGACCGACGCGCGGATCGTCGACTGCTTCGTGGGGTGGATGAGGACGGCGCCGCGCGGCGACTGCTGGAACTGCTCGAGGTACGGCACCCAGTCGACGCGGTAGTCGGCGACGAGGGAGATGGGCTCCGCGATGCGGAGCTCGTCGTGGAGGAAGACGCCGTAGTGGTGCTCGATGCGGCGCTGGTCGAGGTACGTCCAGGTCACGTCCTTGTAGCGATAGGCGCCGCCGATGCGCAGGTCGTTCCGCATCTTGCCGCCGAGCTCGGTGCGCGCCTTCGCGACGACCTCGGCGTCGATGACGTTCTGCTCCGCGCGGGTCGGGAGGAGGGACTGGCCGACGTAGGCCGCGTTGAGCGACGTGTTCGTGCGGAGGCGGTTCCAGAAGATGCGCGCGTCGACGTGCTCGGTCGTGAGGTACGTCGTCACGTCGCTCGAGTAGAGCTCGGGGAGCACGACGTCGTTCAAGGCGCCGATCCCGAGCACCTCGACCGCGCCCTGGGTGAGGCCGCCGCCGATGCCGAACGTCGCGTTCTTGCCCATGCGCCGCGTGCCGCGGACGTCGAGGCGGATGGTGCGTGCGCTCTGCACCTGATCGCCGATCCCCGTCCGCACGTCGGCGCGGCCGTTCGGGACCTCGCGCGACCAGCGCGGGACGTAGTCGTAGCCGGCCGCGGCGCGGTAGGCGACGTCGCCGTCGCGCCCCGTCGCCCAGAGGCTGCCGTGGGTCCAGGCCTGCGAGCCGTAGCCCGCCGTGAGCCCGTTCTTCCCGTCGCCCGGCTTCTTCGTGATGATGTTCACGACGCCGTTGAACGCGTCGGCGCCGTAGAGCGAGGAGCCCGGCCCGCGGACGACCTCGATGCGCGCGATGTCCTCGACGCCGATCGAGAGCGTCTGCCAGAGCGTCGCGCCGAGGAGATCGAGGTAGACGCTGCGGCCGTCGACGAGGACGAGCGTCTTGTTCGAGAGGCGCTGGTTGAAGCCGCGGACGCTGACCTCCGCCTGCCCGCCCGTCACCTGCATGATGTCGATGCCGGCGAGACGGCGGAGGAGCTCCGGGATGCGCGTGATGCCGGAGAGGCGGATGTCCTGCTCGGTGATGATCGAGGTCGAGGAGGCGGACTCGAGCGGGCTCTCGGCGCCCTTCGAGGCGGTGACGATGGACTCCGCGAAGACGTCCTCGGTCTTGGCGGCGCCGATCTCGGGGGTCGGGGCGCCGGCGTCGGCGGCGGGGGGAGGCGGGACGACGACGGCGGGCCCCG
>JALHPN010000204.1 GCA_022842465.1 Polyangiaceae bacterium
CGCGGACGGCGGCGGGCGCCAGGCGGGCTGCGGTTGCGGCGCGGCCTCGACGGCCGCGAAGATCTCGGCGACCGTGTCGCGCGTCGTCGCCGGCTCTCCCAGCCTCCTCTCCCGGAGCTCCGCGGCGCGCACCACGCATCCGCTCGGCACCCTCCCGGCGTGTTTGTAGGCAGCGAAGCAGAAGAAGCTATCGTACTGGTCCTTGTCGGGTCCTACGAGCGCGATGTACTCGCGCCCGTAGATGGCAGCCGAGGGCCGCTTCGCCGTCGGCGTCGGCGGCATCGCGAACCGCACCTGTCCGCCGTTCGCGAGGTCCTCCAGCAAGAGCTCGGCGATCCGCTGGGTCGGCGCGCCCGGATCGACCCTCGTGATCTCCGGCCAATAGAAGCCGACGCGGTAACGCGCGCGCGCGGGCTTGATCACGGGAGCAACGGGTACGGCCGACGGCGCCGGCCGCGGGCGTGCGACGTCCAGCGTTGCCGGCCGGTCCTTGCTCTCGGGGCGCGGCGCGCGTGTCACGCCCCGCGCCAGGTCGTCGATGCGCTGCGCGTTGGCCTTGGCACGGCGCGTGTGCTCGATCTGGAGATCGCCGCGCGAGGGACGTCGGCTGGGATCGAAGAGGTCTTCGAGCAGCTCGTAGAGCTTGAACGCGTCGATCGTCTTGCGCTCGTTGGCGCGGACCTGGCTCAGAAAGGACGCCGCTCGCGCATAGTCCGGGTCGCGCGCCTCCGGGTAGCACGCGAAGAACTCGAGACGCAGCGTCTCGAGGGCCTTCACCGCGAGGTAGACGCCCATGCCCTCGACAGAGCGGGCCTGCTTCGGGTCGAACGTGCGGTGGAGCGCGAGCAGCATCGCCTCGCGATCGGCAGTCGGCAGTTGGGTCGTGGCCATTTCTGTTCACCGTTTCCAGTGCGGTGCCCACAGAGAGCTCGTGGCGGGCAGCGCAGGAGCATCGACGAGGAGACGTCGTTCCGTTCCGAGAGGCAAGGGCGTTGGCGGGTCGCGAGAGGAAGCAGTGACGAGGCGGGCACGGCGTCGAGACCGTGCTCGGCGTGGTGCTCGAGTGCACGCCGGCGCTGTACGTCGACTCGATGACGTCTCGCACGCGCTGCAACTCCGTCGCGACGCTCGCGACTGCCTCCTTGACGGCGAGCTGCATGGGGTCCTGTGCTTCGTCGTCCTCGGCCGAGGAAGCACGGTCTGCCTTGAAGAGCACGGAGAGGGGCAGCTCCTCCGAGATCCGCTCCCAGATCTTCTTTCCTTCCCCCTCGGTGAGGGAGATCTCCTTCATCTGGAGGTCCTTCTCGCCGACGGCATCTCGCAGGGCCTTCCTCAGCAGCGGGGACTTCCGCTTGTCTGCGACGGCCAAGCCGGACGCATCGACGCGTTCTTTCAGCTGTTCGATCTTGAGCGACACCAGGTCTCCGATGCCTGCAGCGTTCGGATGCTGCGCAAACGCGACGACCTCTGTCGTGACCTTGGCCCCGGTCATCCATCGTCGCGCGACTTCGAGCCTTACCTCCGCGTTGAGCAGGTGTTCTTCGGCGAGAATGGTTGGAGCGCTCTCATCGATGACGAGCTCCGCGGGGAGATCGGTGAACGTGCACCGGATCTCGATCACGCTCCCCAGCGTCAGCCGATTCACGTCGCTTGAGTTGACCGCGACCTGACCGAAGAACGCTCCAAGCCCTTCGAGCACGGTCGACTTCCCTGCATCATTCCGACCGACGAGCGCGGTCAGGTCGTCGACCCCGATCGTCGCGTCGACGTATCCGCGAAAGTTTCTGAGTCGGACCGATTCGAGCTTCATCCTCCCCCTCCCATCGAACCGAGCGCCAAGCGGGCTCTAAGGCCGGACGCTCGCTCCACGAGCTCCGAAGTTGCGCTCCGCACCATGTCCGCGCTGCCGAAGGCGGTCACCGACAGCCTCGCCCTTGTCACCGCCGTGTACACCAGCTCTCTCGTCAGCACCTTGCTCCCCTCCCCGGGCAGCACGAAGGCCACCTCGTCGAACTCGCTCCCCTGCGCCTTGTGCACGGTCATCGCGAACACCGTCTCGTGCCGCGCCAGCCTCGACGGCGCGAGCACCCGGTCCGACCCGTCCGCGCCCACGAAGTGCACCGCGAGCTCCCCGCGCTCGCCCCGCATCGCGAAGCCGACGTCGCCGTTGAACAGGTTCACCGCGTAGTCGTTCTCCGTGACCAGCACCGGGCGGCCGTCGTACCAGGCCGCGCCCGTCGCCTTCAGGAGACGCTCTTCCTGGAGCGCCGTCTCGATCCGCGGGTTCAGCTGCTCCACGCCGAACGGGCCCCGCCGATGCGCGCAGAGCACCCGATACCTCCCTAGTGCGGCCGCCGCACGGAGCGGGTCCGTCTTCTCCGACGAGAGAAACGCCCGATACCCCTCCACCGCGCTCCGCCGCAGCTCCACGCCCAGCCCCTTCTCCGTCGCGCCCGGACGGAGCGCGATGTCGGGGTAGTCGCCGCTCGTCAGGAGCTGCACCGCGACCTCCGCGTCGCCCGCATTCACCGCACGCGCCAGCGCCGCGATGCCCGGCGCCTCGTCATGGCGATAGCTCCTCTCGAGCTGCACCACGCAGTCGTCCAGCGCCGACGACGCCTCCCGCACCGGGAGCTCTTCGCCCACCAGCTCGAACACCTTCTTCACGAACCCGCGCGAGAACCCCACCGCCCGCGCCGGGCCGCACAGATCGCCCAGGATCGCGCCCGTCTCCACGCTCGCGAGCTGGTTGCGATCCCCCAGCAAGATCAGCCGCGCATGCTCCGGCAGCGCCTCCACGAGGCGCGTCATGAGGGGCAGATCCACCATCGACGCTTCGTCGACCAGGAGCACGTCGCACGGGAGCTGGTTCTCCGCCTTGTGACGGAACCGCGTCGTCGTGCCCGGCACCGGGGAGAGGCGCCGATGGATCGTCGTCGCGTCGCTCGGGATGAGCGCCTTGATCGCCGCCTCGCACGCGAGGCCCGCCTTCGCGCCCTCGATCGACTCCCGGAGGCGCGCGGCCGCCTTGCCCGTCGGCGCGACGAGCAGGATGTGGAGCTTCCGCTTCTCCACCGCCACCGCCTGCTCCTGGAGCAAGGCGAGGATCTTCGTCACCGTCGTCGTCTTCCCCGTCCCCGGCCCGCCCGAGATGATGCAGAACCGCCGCGCCACCGCGACCAGCGCCGCCACCCGCTGCAGATCGCCGCCGCGCGGCACGGGCCCGAACAGCCGATCGAGCTCCTCCCGCAGGAGCGCCCCGTCAACCTTCGTCTCCACCTCGCCGATCCGCCGCGCGAGGAGCTCCGCGAGGCGGCACTCGTAGCTGAAGTACCGCCGCAGGTAGAGCCGCGAGCCCTCCAGGACGAGCGGCGTGTCCCGCCGCGCGCCGCTGCCCACGAGGCCGCTCGTCCCGAGCACCTCCAGCCACGGCTCGAGCGCCGGAAGCGCCGCCTGGGACGCGCCCGTCTCGTCCGTCGCGAAGGACTCCGCGCGCGTGAGATCCAGGCACACGTGGCCCGCACGCGTCGCGCGGCTCACGACGGCCGCGGCGAGGAGCGCGTCCGGACGCGTCTCGCCCACCAGACGCCCGAGCCCGCGCGCGATCTGCACGTCGAGCTCCGAGAGGAGATGCGCGTCGCGGAGCGACGTGAGCGCGTCAGTCATCCATCACCTCCGAGAGCGCTTCCACGAGCGCTCGCAACGGGCGATCCGCGAAGACGCCGCGCCCCGGCCAGTCGGGGCTCATCCCCCGCGCGAAGAGGTAGAAGACGCCGCCGAAGTGCCGATCGTAGTCGTAGCCGCGGAGGCGCGCGCGGAGCCAGCGATGCACCGCGACCACGTAGAGGTGGTACTGGAGATAGTAGTCGTGATGCGCCATCGCCTTCGCGAGGCACGAGCCACGATAGTGCTCGGGCTTGTCGCCGAGGTGATTCGACTTGTAGTCCACGACGTAGAAGCGCCCCTCGTGCTCGAAGACGAGGTCGATGAAGCCCTTGAGGAAGCCCCGCAGCGGCAGAAACCGCAGCGACCGAAGGCTCGCCGCGTACGCCTCCTGCACCGCGGGGCTCGCGTGCGCGTCGAAGACGTCGGCGAGCTTCCCCACGCTGAGCACCGCGCCGCGCTGCGCGTTCGCGACCGGGAACACGAACGCGAGCTCGTCCCGACGCTTCGCGCGCGGGATCGCCGAGAGCGTGAGGCCCCCGTCGAGCGGCGTGTCGAGCATCGCCCGCACGCCGCGCGCGAGCGTCTCGCCGTGCTCGGCGTCCGCGTAGCCCGCCTCCGTCAGCTTCGCCGCGATGAGCGCACGGAGCGCGGCGTCGTCGCGCGACTGGAAGTCGACGACCTCGAGGACGGCGTGGAGCGTCGTGCCCGCCTTCGCGCCGCGTGGGAACGCATGCATCAAGACCGGCTCGCTCGACGCGCCCGGCGCGGCCGGGAGGAGGCTCGTCCGCTCCTCGACCTCGTCGTGATCGCGGCCCTGGGCCTCGGGGTCGATCTCCGCGCCATGCGCGTCTCCCGGCGCGCCGCGCGTGAGGCCCGTGAAGCTGCCGATGCGGAACCAGCGATCGACCCGCTCCCGCGCGAAGGGGCGAGCCGCCAGCGGGACGGCCGCGCGTGAGGCCGACGCTGGATCCGACCATGGCTCGCCCTCCGCCTCGCGATCGATCTCCACCACGCGCACCGCGCCGCCCGACGCCTTCTCGAGCTTCGCGAAATCGGCCTTCAGCTGCGCGTCCGTCTTCTCCTCGTACGCCTCCGGGCCGCCGTGCAGGAGGTACGCGAAGGGGCTCGCCTCCGCCTCGTTGATCGCGCCCCACACGACCACGCAGCGGTGCTTCGCACGCGTGAGCGCGACGTAGAGGAGCCGCTGGTTCTCGGCGAGCACCTCCTTCGTCTTCTGCAGGAAGGACGCGCCGTCCTTCTTCGGCTGGACGTCGAGCGTGAGCGCGTGGCCGGCTGCCGGATCGTGAAAATCGAGGACGGCGTCCTTCTCCTTCGGGAGGCGCACGCCGTTCAGGAACGGGCAGTACACGATCGGGAACTCGAGGCCCTTGCTCTTGTGGATGGTGAGGAGCTTCACCGCGTGCGCGTCGCTCTCGAGGCGGAGCTCCGTCGCTTCGGGGACGTCCTTCACGTCGTCGCCATCGAGGACCTGCGCGCGCGTCAGGGCGAGCCAGCGGACGAGGGCGCCCTTGCCGAGGCGATCGCGCGAGGCGACACCGTGGAGGAGCTCGCCGAGGTGGAGGAGGTTCGTGAGGCGGCGTTCGCCGTCCACGAGGGCGAGGAGGCGGGCTTCGGCGCCGAGATCCGTCAGCATGCGGCGGTAGGCCTGGAGGAAGCCGTGGTCGTCCCAGATCTTTTGCCAGCGGCGGAAGCGGCCGGACTCGCGGTCCCACGCGTGCTCGTCGGTCTCGAGGGTGGCGATCGCGTTCGCGGAGTGGCCCGCGACCGTCGTGGCGAGGGCGGTGCGGACGGCGCGGGACTGCGTCGGCTCGAGGACGGCGCGGAGGAGGTACTCGACCTCGGCGGCTTCGTCCGAGGCGAAGACGCTCTCGTCGCTCTGGAGGGCCGTCGGGATCCCGAGGGCGCGGAGCTCGGCTTGGACGGCGCGCGCCTGCGCGTTCGTGCGCGTGAGGACGGCGAGATCGCCGGGGCGGACGGGCGCGGGAGGGGCGTCGGGGCGCGGCGTGATCGTGGCGCCCGCGCGGAGGAAGTGGCAGATCTCCGCGCCCACGAGGCGCGGGACGAGCTTGTCGTAGTCGCCCTTGTTCGTCGGCTTGTCGCCGGCGCGGGGGAGAAAGTGGATCTCGAACGGGGAGCCCTTCGGCGAGAGGCGGTCCTCCGGCGTGTGCGCGTTCACCTCCTGGAAGCGGATATCCGGGAGGCGGAAGGGATCGGCGTGCGGGGCGAAGATCGCGTTCACCGCGCGGACGAGCGACGGATCCGACCGGCGGTTCTCGTCGAGCGTGTGGCGGCCCCCGGTCGCCGCCTTGATCGCGGAGACGTACGAGTACACGTCGGCGCCGCGGAACGCGTAGATCGACTGCTTCGGATCGCCGACGAGGAGGAGCCGCGACGCGCCGTCGAACACGCGCCGGAAGATGCGGTACTGGACCGGGTCGGTGTCCTGGAACTCGTCGATGAGGGCGGCCTTGAACTGCGCGGCGATGCGCGCGGCGAGCTCGGGGCCGCGCGGGCCGCGGATCGCTCTGTCGAGGGTGAAGAGGAGATCGTCGAAGCCCTGGGCGCGGAGGGTGGCCTTGCGAGCCGGGAGGTGGTCGCGCACGTAGGCGGCGGCGCCGAGGCGAAGGTCCGTGACGAGGCTCGCCTTCGCGGCGTCGAGGGCGGTGCAGAGCGTCTCGAGCTCGACGAAGAAGTCGTGCTTCGGCGTCTTGGCGCCCGCGTTCGTGCCGCGCACGAGGCTGCTCTGCGTCAGCTTGGAGCACGCCTTGTCGAGGGTTCCGGGCGCCCCGTCGTGCGCGAAGAACACGTCGAGCTCGTCGCACGCCTCGCCGAGGATCTTCTTCGAGTGCGTGTTGCCGTTCAGCCCCTTCCAGCCGAGAAGGACCTGCCGGATCTGCGCGCCCTCGCGCTGCCACGTCGCGCGTGCGGTCTGGAACGGTTCGGCGATCGATGCCGCGAGCGTCGCGATGTCGACCTCTTGGACGCGGGCCGGAAGGACCGGCGTGTCGGTCGGCCGCTTCGCGACGGCGGCGGCGATCTTCTGCGCGCACGCGCGGTCGAGGCCGGTCTGGCCGGCGCGCATCGCGTAGAGGCCCGGATCGAGGCCGTAGACGCGCGAGGCCCAGTAGTCGGTCGCGACGTCGTCGGCGAGGAGCGTCGTGTCGGTGAGGAGCGTGAGGTCGAAGCGCGCGCCGCTCTCGAACGCGTGCTCCTGGAGCATTCGCATGCAGAACGCATGGATCGTGGAGATGGCCGCGAGATCGAGCTCCTGGAGCGCGGTCCGGGCGCGCGCGCGGAAGACCTCCCGCTGCGCGCCCGCCGCGGCGGCGAAGGCCGCGAGCTCCGCGTCCTTCGTCGGCTCGCCGGAGAGCGCGTCGTAGGCTGCGCGGAGGCGCTTCCGGATGCGGTCCCGGAGCTCCGCGGTCGCCGCTTCGGTGAACGTGACGACGAGGATCTCCCGGACCGAGAGCCCCTCTTCGAGCACGAGGCGCACGAAGAGCGTCGTGATCGTGTGCGTCTTGCCCGTCCCGGCGCTCGCCTCGACGAGCATCGTGCCGGTGAGCGGCACCTCGAACGCGCGGAGCGACGTCATCCGTCCTCCGGGATCACGCTGGCGCAGAGGGGCTGGCCGATGCGCTCGGCGAGCGCGACGAACGAGGGGTACTTCGTGCGGTCGCGCGCGGCGGAGAAGGGCTCGAAGGCGTCGTCGAGCGGGAACGCGCCCCCGAACGCGCGCTGCACGTACGGGCACGTCGAGGCGCCGAACTTCTCGGAATCGTCGAAGTCCTTGGTCGCACGTGCCATCGCCGCGTCGGTGCTCTTCACCTTGCGCAGCGTCTCGACGTAGAGGAGCGACGGATCCGGGAAGAAGAGGAGCGGCGCTTCGAGGCCGCGCCAGTAGAGGTCGAGGAGATCGGCGAGCCGCGCCGCGGCGTCGGCCTTCGTCAGCGGCGCGAGGCGGAGCGTCTTGTCCTTGCAGACGAGCACCGTCTCGAGCGCGAGGCCGGCCGCGTTCATCGCGACGTGCTTCACCCAGGCGGAGACCTTCTGCTTGCCCGAGAGCTTGCTGAAGGTGAAGACGACGACCTTCGTCGCGCTCGCGTTCCGGGCCCAGCCGAAGAGGCGGGTGTCGTGCGCGGGGACGTCGACCTCGAAGGGGCACGGCGGGAGCGGCGCGTCGTCGAGGTGCTCGGCGACGCGCGCGTCGATGTCCTCCACGGTGGCGAGGACGCCCTCGTAGGCGCCGGCGCCGACGACGCCGAGCGGCAACGCGCCCTCGGCGACGACGTCGCGCGGCACCGGGGGCCCGAGCGGGCGGCCGTCGCGGGCGCGGGCGAGGAGCGGTGTGCCGAGGGTCCACTGCTCGAGCGGCCCCAGATCGAGAGGCTCGCGATCCTCGACCGTCTCGACGTCCGAGCCGAACGTCACGCGGAGGCGTGTCTGGAAGAAGGCCCGGACGGGGTGCTCGAAGAAGCGCGCGAGCTGCTCGACCGTGAGCGTGCGCGGGAGATCGGAGGGGGCGAGCGGCGCCGCGACGAAGGGCTCTTGCTCCTTCCGCGCGCGGAGCATGCTGAGCGCGCCCGTGCAGAGCGCGGAGGCATGGCTGAAGAGGCGCGCGTCGTCGTCTCCGCCGAAGTACCTCGGGCTGAAGGCGTGGAGCGGGTGGTGCACGACGGCCGTCGCGCGGACGTCCGGCGGGAGCGTCTCGAGGAGCTCGCTCACGAGGACGGACGGCGGGCGCTCGGCGTTGTTCGCGATCGACTGGCCGATGTACGTGACGAGGAGCGCGTCGCGCGCGGAGAGGAGCGCGTCGAGGAAGGCCTGGCGATCCTCGTCGCGCGGGGAGGGATCGCCGGCGGCGTGCTTCGCGCCCAGCAGATCGAAGCCGTCTCTGCGGGGCGCGCGCGGGACGTCGCCGTCGTTCATGCCGAGGAGCGCGACGACGCGCGCGGGGACGCAGCGCGACGAGGCGAACGTCGCGAAGGTGAGGCCGCCGGCGGGCGCCTCGAGGCGGCCTCCGCGCTCGGCGAGCTCGGCGTCGAGGGCGTCCTTGACGACGGCGAGCGGCACCTCGCCTGTGAAGCCGGCCTTGTCGGCGCTCGTGACGATGCGCTCGAGCGCGTCGCGGATCATCTGGTGCTGGAACTCGGTCTGCCAGCTCGCGTGGAAGAGGCGGGAAAGCGCATCGAGCAGGCGCTCGCGCCAGGCGGGGAGCGATTTTTTCCCCGTGAGATCCTTCCGGAAGAAGAAGAGCTCCTCGCAGAACGCCGCGAGGCCGCCGAGGGTCGTCGTCTTCGTGCCCTCGACGTCGTCGTAGGGGAGGACCTCGTGGCAGAGCGCGCGCTCCTCGGCGCCCATCGCGTAGCCGAGCAGGAGGCGGTCGAGGCCGAAGCGCCAGGTGTTCTCGCGGAGCGCGGGCTGGCCGACCTCGGCGCGGTGGTGCTCGTCCTCGGCCCAGCGGATCCCGCATTCGGAGACCCAGCGGCGGACGACGTCCATCTCGTTCTCCTGGAGATCGAACTTCGCGCGGACGGGCTCGCGAGCGAGCAGATCGAGGACGTCGGGCGCGGTCATGCGCGACGGGACGAGGTCGAGGAACGCGAGGAACGCGGTGCACACGCGGAGGAGGCGCCGCGTGACGTGATCGACGACGCGGTACGGGAGGTGCGTGCGATCGGTGGTCGGGACGCCGAAGACGGCGTCGATGACCGGCGCGTAGGTCTCGAGATCCGGGCAGAGCACGAGGATGTCGCGCGGCTCGAGCGTCGCGTCCTCGTCGAGCGCGGCGAGGAGCTGATCGCGGAGGACCTCGCACTCGCGCATCGGGGCGTGGCAGGCGTGGACGGCGAGGGTCGGCGACGGAGGCGGGGCGCCGGCGTCCAGACCGAGGAAGGAGTCGCTCGCGCGGCCAGCGAGGGTGGAGAACGTCTCGGCGCGCCGCGTTCCGAGCGACTCCGCGAGCGCATGCCCCGCGTTCGACCGCACGAAGACGTGGACGGGCGTGACGGTGGCGAGCGCGGCGAGGACGTCCGCCTGCGCGAGAGGGATGCTGTCCGGCGCGAACACGGAGACGCGCTCGGGGACGTCGAGGATGTCCTTCTTCTGCAGGCGCTCGAGGAGCCTCTGCGTGCGCCGCGCGCGGTGATCGTTGCCGAGCCGCCCGACGATCGCCTGCCAGAGGAGCGGCTGCCACGCTTCGGCCTCGTGGGTTCCGCCCTGCTCCCACGCGAGGACCATCTCGGGGCGATGCGCGAGGTAGCGGGCGAACGTCCCGGCGACGCGGCGCGCGAGGGCGAGGCGCTTCGTGCCGTCCGCGTCGTCCTCGAGGTACGCGGCGACGGGGGCGAGCTCGGCGCGGCCCGTCAGCGACGGAAGGAGCGCCGCGATGGTCCACGTGAGCGTGTCGCGATCGAAGGCATCCTCCCCTGCCCCGCCCGCGAGCTCGGCGACGAACGCCTCGAGCGTGACGAATTTCGGGTTTGCCCAGATCCCCTGCTTCTCCGCGAGGCGCAGCGCGAGCCAGTCCCCCATCGCGCGCGACGGCACGACGATCGTCTCCGCCGTGAACGGCGACGCGAGCGGCTCAGAGACGACGCGACAGAGCGCATCGACGAGCGCCTCGATCCTGCTGGACGTGCAGACGCGCAAGACTCCCCTCATCGAGGGCGTATCACGCGCCGCCGAGCGATCACTATCCGTGGAAACACGTAGACGGCTCGTTTTCATCGGGTGCGACCCATCCTGTCGCACTTGCGCGTGCGAACCGCTCGACACGATGGAGACGACTGATCACGCGAGCACGGCGCCCTCGCGCCCACACCACCGGAGGTTCATTCCCCCTAGGGGGGATGACCGCGCGGACGCCCGGGGCGCGAACCGATCCAGGTCGCACGAGGCCTCTGCGCCGCCGTCTGGCGCACGGCGATCGCCATGTCACGATGCCATCGTGCCTGCCCCCCTCATGGCATTCGACGAGAAGGCCCGCGAGAACCTGGAGGCCGTCGAGCGGCTCCAGTCCGACGAGGAGGGGACGCGAGACTGCCTCGGTAACGCGGTCGCGAACCGCGCCTACTACGCCGCGTACCATGCGGTCGCGCACCTGGCGCGGGCGCGCGGAGTTCGATTCACCGCAGACAGCGGGTACTACCGCCACGATACGTTTCCCGCCGATGCGAGGCGAAGCGGTATCCTCGACGACGAAGGCGTGCGGGACATGCGCCAGCTCCATGCGGCGCGCGTCAAAGCGGACGACTACGACGACCCTGTCGAGATCGAAGAAGCCGAGGTCGTCGCCGGCCTCGCGCAACGTCTCGTGAAGAAGCTCCTGCCATGAAGCGAGAACAAGTCCCCGGGTTCGTGTCGCGGATCCTCGAGCGCCGCCCCGTACGCTGGGCGCCCCCCGAGCGGCTCGTCGGCGACTACGACGGCCGCGAGCGGACGCTCCAGGTGTTCCTCGCCGACGCGGCGGACCAGCGCCGTCTGCTCGTGACCATCGACCAGCACCGCCCCGCGCTCGAGGCGGCGGCGGGAGGACCGTTCGTCGTCCTCTTCCACTCGGTTCGGCAGACGACGGAGCGCTACGGAGATGTCCTCCGAAGCTTCTTCAGACCGATCACCGCACCCCGCGAGGCCGCGCCTCCTGCGGAGCAGTGCGTCGACGCGGCGGACGGGAACGGCCCGCATCGCCAGGTCGCGTAGAGATGTACCTGACCGCCCAGCACGTCCGGAGCCCGGATGGCCACCAGGCGCAGCACAGCTTTTTGCACCTTCACGACGTGCCCGGCGCGACGCCGTTCCCGAGCAACCCGCTCGTGGTTCCGCAGCAGTGCCCCGGCACCCTCGTCGCCAGCAACGCGGCTCTCCCTCTGGGCGGGAATCGCGTTCTCGCGTACCTCGACATCATCGCACCCGACATGGTCTGGTCAGAGCTGACGCCTCCGTGGGCGAGCACGTCGACCGAGTGGTGGACGCAGCGCCTGGCTCCCCTCGGCGAGATGATGGTCGGCAGCCCACTCCCGTGGGTCCTCGAGGCGGGCGACGTGCACGTGATCTTCAGCGCCACACCGACACTCGCGCTAGCAGACGAGTACGACGGGCTCCTCGGCGCCGCCCTCGCTCTCTGGGAGAGCTGGCGTGTCGGCGCGTGCGGGTAGAGATCGACCGATTCTTCCTTCCGTCTCCTCACACGCGAGGCGCCGCTCCCCTCCTGGCCAAGGCCAGGCGCGATTGGCCCGGGCCGATCCCCGGCCCTCGCATCTCCGCGGCATCGCACGAACGTGGGCATGGCACGCGCACTGCTCCACGCCGGCGCACGTGGCGACCTCGCTCGAACACGAAGGGCCGCTCTTCCTCCTCGGCGAGCGTCCCGAGCTCCTGACGACGCTCCTCGGGATGGACCTGCCCGCCGACGCACGCGTCGCGCTCGCGAACGCGGAGCTCACGCAGGCCGTCCCGCTCGAGCGACGCGCCGATGCTGTCGTCACCATCGAACAGCACGGAACCGTCACCCACGCCTTCGTCGTCGAGGTCCACCTCGCCATCGATCCCGAGAAGGCGTTCAGCTGGCCGCTCTACCTCGCGTCCCTCCATGCGCGCGTCCGGTGCCCGACGTCGCTCGTCGTCCTCGCGCCGGACGCGGCCGTCGCGGCATGGGCGCGACGCGCCATCGCTACCTTCGGTGGCGGGCAGTTCCGGCCGGTCGTGCTGGGTCCCGACGAGGTCCCGCGGATCACATCGCTGGACCTCGCCGTGCGCATGCCCGAGCTCGCCGTCCTCAGCGCGCTCGTGCACGGCGACGCGCCCGGCGCCGAGACGGTCATCACGGCGCTGGTGCACGCTCTGGCGCGGCTCGACGATCCCATCGCCGAGAGCTACCTTGACCTGGTCCCCAGCAGCTCTGTCGGGAACCTCGTCCGCGCCGCCCTGGAGGCTTCGATGCCACTCACGAACTACGAATACAAGAGCGACTTCGCGAAGAAGTACGTCGCGCAGGGACGCACCGAGGGCCGCGAGGAAGGGCGCGAGGAAGGCCGCACGGAGGGCCGCGTCGATGCTGCGCGGAGACTGCTCCTCGCGATCCTGGAGGAGCGGAACCTCGGGCCGTCCGATGGAACACGCGCGCGGGTCGAGGCCACGTCGACCCCGGAGCTCCTCGAGCGCTGGGTCCGCACCGCCGCGACGGCGACCCACGAAGAGGACGTATTCGAGGACGCGACCTCTTCGCGGGAATGACGTCCCGGCCAACCTCCTCCACGCGCAGGATCCTCCCGCTCCTCGCCCCTCAGCGCTTCGGGGCGTTCAGGCGGACGCGCTCGCCGTGGAGCGAGACGTCGTCGTTGGCGGTCAGCAACATGTCGCCCAGGCGGGCGTGGTGGTGCTGAGCGAGGGCCTCGGTGTGGAGCTCGCCCTCCGCGCGCGTCCGCACGTCGCCGCCCGCGGCGAGCACAACGTCCTGCCGCGCGGTGACCGCGAAGCGCTCGCAGTCGACGGTGACGTCGCCCTCGGTGGCGATCGCGAGCGCCGCCGCGGACAGCTCGACCTTCGGCCCCTCGGGCGTGAGCACGATCGTCAGGCACAGGCGCCCGTCGGGCGCGCGGAGGCGGAGCTCCTTCTTCGCGTCGCCGACGGCGATCATCTCGTAGCCGGCGTCGAGAACGAGGCGGTCGTCGGTCATGAGGCTCTCCATTCGACGAGGAGCGGCATCTTCTGGAGCTCGTCGTGTAGGTAGGGGCGGCGCGCCGGCGCGGCGCCGCGCCAGACGAGCGACACGCGTCCGAGGTCGGGCTCGATCTCCACGGTGTGGAGCACGGGCTTGGTCGTGACGAGCTTCCCCTCGCGCCCGTCGACTTCGATTTTCGGCGCCATCGTCGGGAGCGTGAGGATCACCGTCTCCTCCGTCGGGTGGAGCCGCGTCAGCGCGATCGTCGCGCCCGGCGCGAGGTGCGGCACCGCGAGCCCGAGCGACGCCCCGTTCGCGAGGCGCATCACGAGCGGGTGCCCTGCGAAGACGTCGATCTCGCGGACGCCGGCCGGGAGCAGCCCGCGCTCGATCTCGCGGAGCTTCGCCGGCAGGGGCTTCCAGTTCGGGAACATGCCCATGAACACGCCGCGCGCGAAGTGGCTCGGCGGGACCCACGTGGTCCCCGCCGGGAGCGGCATCGTGTGCCACGCGTCGATGTCCGGCACGACGAGCCGATCACCCCTGAGCGGGGCCTCCGGGTCCTCGAGGTTCGGGAGGACGAGCGCGTCGAGCGCCTCGCGCGACGCCTCGAAGAGGAACCCTCGCCCGTGGCGGTTCCGCGCGTAGCGGTACGGGCTGTGCGCCGCGACGTCGAGCAGCTTCGCGTCGACGTGGGGCGCGAGCCCCTTGAGCGGCCAAGGGTTCTTCGCCTCCGCGCGCGCGTCGCATCCCCCGTACGCGTGCGCGTAGGAGAGCGGGATCTTCTCGAACGGCTCGGGCTCCGAGAAGGCGATTTGTCCCCCGGGCGTCCTGTACGCCCGCCGATCGCCGTGCGCGACGAGCGCCTTCACGACCTCGCCCACGCGTACAGTCGCGTGCGAGAACGTCTTCCTCTCCGGATAGACGTGCCCGCGCACGACGACGTCGGTGAGCGGCTTCATCGGGTACGTGTCCGCGTCGGCGAGCATCAGCGTCGGATCTGGTCCGTCCGTGTCGAACACGGGCGCGACGCGGATCGCGAGCTGCTCCTCGGCCACCGCGAGCGTGCGCTTCGGCGTGAAGCGGTACGTGCGCTTCGCGAGCACCGCGAGGATCGGGCTTCCGTCCGGCGCGACGCCGGACACCTGCACGACGGTCGCGGAAGGCCCTTCGTGCTTCATCGCGGGCGCGGCCACGGTCAGAAGAGCTCCGCGTCGGGGTTGTCGAGGCCGCGGAACGCGAGGGGCGCGGGCGCGGGCGCGGGCTCGAAGAGGACCTCCTCGGAGGCTCCCCAGAGGCCCCGCACGATCGCGGGGGCGGAGCCGACGCGCTCCACGTCGCCGCCCGCGCCGAGGAGGTTCCATCCCGCGAGGGGCGCCGCGAGCGAGCCGAGCGCGTCGTTCACGACCGCGTCGCCTGCCTTGCTCGCGCCCTGACCGGCTTCCGTCGTGTCGCCGCCGAGCAGCTCGCCGACGCTCCGCGCGAGGTTCCCACCCTGGCCGAGCATGCGCCCGGCGAGCCCCACGAGCCCCACGCCGTTGCTGTTGAACGAGAAGCCGATCGGAGAGCCGAGGAGGGCGCCGGCGATGCCGCTGCCGAACGCGTTCGCGAGCGCGTTCGGTCCCTGGAAGAGGTCACCCACGACCCTGTTCATCGCGGCCTGCGCCGCCGTGTCGAACGCCATCGCGAACGCGCCGCCGAGGACATCTCCGAAGGTCATCCCGGCGACGACGGTGTTCGGTGCGATCACCGCACCGGTCGGGCTCGGGACGTCGCCGCAGTTCAGGCTCACGTCGACCACCCCCGAGAGCGCCGCGGCGACCGGCGCGTCGTTCGCGAGCACCGCGGCCGGGCCGAAGTACGACTTCGACCCGCTCGTCGCGATGATCGCGGGCGTGAGCAGCGCCGCAGGCGTGAGCGGGATGTGCGGGATCATCGACTGGATGTCGGTCCCCCGTTGCATGATGCGCGCCTGGGCGAACGTCGCCTTGACGGTGTTCGCGGTCGACGCCGGGATCACCCAGTTCAGCGGCGCGACGACGGCGTGCGGTGCTAGCGGCACGGGCGGCGCAGGTGGCGGCGGCTGGTTCTTGTGGAAGTCCTGGCCGACCATGACGTGGAGCTCGATGAGGAGCGCGTGCATCGTCCTCTCCTCAGGTCTTTCGTGGAGCGAGCGTGGCCTGCCGCAGCTCGCGCGCGCGGACGACGTACCGGAACGCGAACCGGTACGTCACGAAGACCCGCTTCTCGTCGACCTCGATGCCGAGGCCGTCGACGACCGGCGTGCGCGTCGCCTCCTTGTCGCCGAAGCGGAGGTGGAGCTCGAACGGGGGCGCGGGAACCTCGAAGCCGAGCGACCCGTCATGCGTGAACCCGGTGACCTCGACGTGATCGCCGGGCGCCGCGCGTGGCGCGACCATCGGTGGGAACGCGGTGTTGAACCAGCGCGGCGTGATGTCCGTGAGCGTGCGGTCCTTGAACACGAGGCCCTCGCGGAAGCGCGCGCGGTTCGTCTGCGGGCAGAAGCCGAAGCCGCAGATCGGCGGGCGATCGTCCCACGCCGTCACGCGCGCGTCGGGCTCCTCGAGGTTCGGAAGCGGCTTGCCCGGGGCGCGGTCCTCGGCGACGACGAAGCCCTTGCCATCCGGGTTCTCGGCCCACGGGATCGCGAGGCCGTCCCACTCACCTTTGCCGCCGAACGCGTTCGCGAGCACGAGCGGCATCTCGACGAACTTCGTCGGCGCCGACATGTGGACACCGGACGTGGCGCTCTTCAGCCAGGTGCGGTTTCCGGTCACGACCGCGCGACGCACGAAGTCGCCCACCGCGACCCGCACCTCCATGCGCGTGACGGGCTCACGATCGAGCGCGCGCGCCGCGCCGAACACGAACAGGTCGACGCCGCCCTTCAGGAACGGCGTCTCGGGCTCGAGCGTGCCGTGCGGCGTCTCGAGCGGCTCGTGGGAGACCTTCCAGACGGGCTCCGCCGCGACGCGGAGACGGTCCTTCTTGCGCGAGACGTCGAGCGCGTAGGTCACACGCGCGACGAGCGAGGCCGCCATGCGGTCCTCGTCGAGGACCGTGGTGGGGAGGATCGCGGGGAACGGCGTGTCGTTCTGGAAGTCCATGCGTGGGCGGCGCCGAGGCTCAGGGCTTCCCGCCGCGCAGCGCGCGCAGGTAGTTGAAGATCTGCATGTACCGCGCGAAGAGCTCGCGGTCGGCGGTGAAGCGCGCGTTCCACGCGGCCGCCTCGGCGGTGTCGTCGGCCTCGGTGAAGCCGAAGAGCGCGTACACCTCCGCGCGCGAAGCCTCCGAGCTCACGAGGATGTCCGCACGGAGCGCCGCGTACTCCATCAGCGTGAGTCGAGGCGCCTTCGTGGACGCGCCGCGAGCGGCGGAGGCGGGCTGCGCAGCGGATCGCGGCGCGGACATCGGAGGCATCGGCGCGGCCGGCGGCGTGGCCGGAGCCGCGAAAGGGAGCATGGGCAGCCGGGTCGGGTTGAACACCGTGTCACCTCCGCGGGCCGCCGCCGGGGCCACCGCGGCGGAGAGGACGCGCGCCTGCGTCGAGCCTCCCGGGTTCACGACCATGCGCAGCGTCCCGCGTCCGAGCGGCGGGGGCATCGGAGGCGCGGGAGACGTGGCCGGCACGGGCCTGATGGCGGACGGCGCGACCAGCGTGCGC
>JALHPN010000205.1 GCA_022842465.1 Polyangiaceae bacterium
GCCCACGGTCAAGCCCCGCGTTCCGCCGAGCCCGCCGCCGGCCTCGGCGCGCCCTGCCCCGCGCGAGGGCTGCGATCCGCCCTACGTCGTCGACGAGGCGGGCCACCGTCGCTTCAAGCGCGAGTGTCTCTGACGAGGTAGACTCGCGCTCATCCGCGTGAGGCCTCCCGGCTCCGACCCGCACCATCGTCTGCCAGCGCTCCTCGTCGTCGCGGTCTCTGCATGGGCCGGACCCGCCGCGGCGGCCGACGAGCGCGCGGCCTGCGCCGACGCGGCCGAGGCCGGCCAGTCGAAGCGGGACGAGGGGGATTTCCTCGCCGCGCGGTCGCTCTTCGTCACGTGCGCGCGCGCGTCGTGCCCTGCCAGCGTGCGCTCGTCGTGCACGACGTGGCTCGAGCAGCTCGAGCCGCGGATCCCCACCGTCGTCGTCGCGGTGGCCGACGAGCGCGGACGAGACGTCCTCGGCGGCAGGCTGCTCGTCGACGGGCGCGAGGTCTCACGCGTCGACGGCACCGCCGTCGCGATGAACCCCGGCGAGCACGCGATCGAGGTCGTGGTCCCCTCCGGAGAACGCCTGTCCGAACGCATCCTCGCGCGCGAGACGGACAAGGCCCGTCGCGTGGCGCTCGTCCTCGCGGCTCGCGGGGGCGCACCGCCGCATGAGCGTCCGCCGCGGGAGCCCGCGCCCGTTCCCGAGCGACCAGCTGCCTCCGGCGCCGCCGTCCCGTGGTGGCCGGCGGTGGCGTTCGCGGGCGTGTCCGTCGTCGGGTTCGTCGGCTTCGCCGTGTACGACAGCGAGGCGCGCGACGAGTATCGCGAGCTCGACGCGACCTGCGCCCCCGCGTGCCGCGACGACCAGCTCTCGTCGGTGCGCTCCAAGGTCACGCTCTCGGACGTCGGCCTCGGCGTCGGGATCGCCGGCGCCGCGCTCGCGGTCGGCTGGACGCTCCTCCACCTCGCCACCCGGCCGGGCGCACCACCTCGTGCGCCGACCGCCTGGGGCCGAGGCCCGGTCCTCCGCTTCTGAGGAGCCCGCGTGGCAGGACGTTCGCGGTGGGCTACGATGGGCGAGTCCTCTCCGGACGCTGATGCCCGAGCCTCCGCCCCCCGCCGCGCCTCCGCCTGCCACCAAGAAGGGGAGCCTGCGCGGCCTCTGGATCCTGCTCGGGATCGTGTTCGGTGGGCTCCTCCTCCTCGTGCTCGTGGGCGGGATCGTGATCTGGCGCATGTGGGCCGACCCAGAGGGGAACGCGAAGCTCCGCATGGTGGGCGAGGTCCTGAAGCTCGCGCGGACCGCGCAGAACGCGCCGGGGGCGAAGGAGCTCCGCGCCGCCGGCTGCGGCGAGGTCCTCGTGCTCGGCTTCGAAGACGTCATGCGGATCGCAGGCGCGGACGCGTCGGTGGACGTCGGCGGCCCCAGGCTCGAGGCGACGGTCGTGTGCGTCGGCAAGGCGTTCCAGGAGCCGCCGTCCTGCGACGAGGTGGCGCGTGTCTACCTGAAGGCCGCGGCGCCGCACGGGTTCACGATGGTCAGCGTGTCGCGCGGCGGCAGCGGCGAGCAGGTGTGCACGGCGATGTACGACGAGCGTGGACAGCCGTCCGGCGCGGGCGTCTTCGACGTCCCCGGCGGGACGCCGGACGACGACGACGCGCCCGAGGATCCGCCCGAGGATCCGCCGCCGACCGATCACAGCAGATAGGCCTCGCGCCTCCGCGCCGCGGTCGCCGAGGCGTCTCGCCGCCGCGCCGGAAGGGGCCCTCTCGCTCGCGGGGGCGTGCTACGTCGGGAGGTCGGAGAACGACCATGAACATCGACATCGGCATCGACGCGAAGCACCGTGAGCAGATCAGCGCCGGCCTCTCGAAGGTCCTCGCCGACACGTACACGCTCTACCTCGAGACCCACAACTTCCACTGGAACGTCACGGGCCCGATGTTCCAGACGCTGCACCTCATGTTCGAGGGCCAGTACAACGAGCTCGCCCTCGCGGTGGACCTCGTCGCGGAGCGCATCCGCGCCCTCGACTTCCCCGCGCCCGGCACGTACCGGCAGTTCCAGGCGCTCTCGTCGATCAAGGAGCAGGACGGCATCCCCAAGGCCGAGGAGATGATCCGCCTCCTCGTGCAGGGGCACGAGACGGTGGCGCGCACCTCGCGCGAGGTCTTCAAGGTCGCCGAGCAGGCGAACGACCAGCCGACGTGTGATCTGCTCACCCAGCGCCTCCAGGTCCACGAGAAGACCGCGTGGATGCTCCGGAGCCTGCTCGAGCGCTGAAGATCGCGTAGACTCCGGGGGTGCGACCCGCCGCCCCGCGTGCTCTCGCGATCTCGGCCTCCCTGCTCGCCGTCGCGTGGCTCCACGGCTGCGCGACCGGGAGCGAGACCGATCCCGGCGAGCTCGACCCGGACGGCGGCCCTGGCGTGCGGCTCGACGCCGGCCGGCTGCCCGATCCGGCGAGGTCCGACGCCGCGACGCCCGCGGACGGCGGCGCGAAGGAGGACGCGAGCACGAGCGATGCGTGCGCGGCCGCGCTCGCCGCGATCACGTACTCCTTCGACGGTGACGCGCAGGGGTGGACCCACGGCAACTCCGACGGCGTGACCGCGACGAACTGGCCCTTCGACGGCTGGACCCGCGGGCCGGCGCCGTTCCCTGCCGCCGGCCCGGCCTGCAGGTCGGGCGCGTGCTTCGGCGCGGAGCTCACGCAGAACTACGCGCAGTGCCAGCGCGGCTACCTCCTCTCGCCGCCGATCGATCTCACCGCGTGCTCCGGACGCACGATCGCGCTCGTCTTCCACCACGCCTACGCGTTCTGGAGCGGCACGTACGGCGGACAGAACTGGTTCGACGGCGGCGTCGTCGAGGTCTCGGGGGACGGGACGACGTGGCAGGTCCCGCCGGCGGCGGGCATCTACTCCGCGGACGCGGTGAAGATCAATCCGGACCGCACCTCGAGCTACCAGTGCGTGACGACGCCCTTCGGCGTCACGGGCAAGCAGGGGTTCACCGGGAAGAACGCGACGATGTCCCGCGTGTCGATCACGTTGCCCGCCGCGGTCGTCTCGGCGACGACGCGCGTCCGCTTCTCGATGGCCTCCGGGGTGAGCTCCCAGACGACGAACGCCGATGCCTCACGGAGCCAGACGGACTTCGGCTGGCGCATCGACGACGTCGGCTTCGAGATCAAGTAGCCGACGCGTCGTCGCGCTCGATCGAGAGCGTCGAGCCGCACGCGGCGCAGATGCGGAGCTCGAGGTGCTTTCCAGGATCCGTCGGCTGTACGCCGCGGTCCACGAGGTCTCTCCACGCCTCGGCGTCGTAGCGCGCGCCGCAGCCGCACGTCTTGGGGAAGCGATCACTCGGCGGGGGAGGAGAGGGCGGAGGAGAGGGCGGCATGTAGCTCCTCTCGCTTGAACGGCTTGAGGAGCGGCGGATTGAGGAGCGATCGGAGGAAGACGCGATCGGACTCCGTGAACGCACCCCCCGTCAGCACGATCAGCCGGCGCCGGTCCTCGCTGCCGAGCTGCGCATAGAGCTCGCTCGCGTGGCCGTCTCCGAGGTGGAGGTCGACGAGGTAGGCGTCGAAGCGGAGGCCTCGGGCGATCACCTCCGACGCGCCTCCGAAGCAGGTCTCGACCGTCACCTCGTAGCGCGCGGCGAGGAGGCGCGCGAGGGTGCGCGCGAACGGCGGATCGTCCTCCACGAGGAGGACCCGAGGTCGCGCGAGCACGTCGTCAGAGCCCCTCGAGGATCGCGTCGAGCTCCACCCTGGCCGCGGCATCGAGGCGCGCGGCGACCTCGCGGAGCACCGAGATCTCCTCGCGTGCGTGGGCGCCGTAGAGCGACTCGAACCGCGCGAAGGTGTCGCGCCAGGCCCCGGCCGTTCCGTGCCCGATCGCGTGATGGAGACGGCTGAGCGCCCCGCACACGGAGTCGTGCCCGGCGCGCAGCGTCTCGACGCGGCTGCCGAGGTCGGCGAGGCGCTCCAGCACGAAGGGAAAGAGGCCCTCCTCCTCACGGGCGAAGTGGACGAGGAGCTCGTCGTGCAGCCGCGCGACCGCGTCGGCGAGCTCGGCGCGGTCGCCGTCGCCGAGCGGGCCGTCTCCGAGGAGCGCTCGGACCTCGAGCACGAGCTCCGAGAGGTGCCGGTGATCGTGCGAGAGCTCGTGGAGCGGGTCGGGCGTCGTCGCGGCAGTCGCCATCGCCCCTCCAGGCATCGCGCTCCCTCGGCCGTTCGTCAAGCCCAGCGGCGTCGATGGGCTCAGAACCCGCGGTTCGTGCCGAAGAGGAGCCGGACCGACGTCACGCGGAGGTTGTCCTCGAACGTCTCCGTACCAAGGCCCGTCAGGACCTCGAACGTGTTGTCGGCGGCGCCGATGCTCTCGACGCCGATCGCGCCCGAGAAGCGGAGGAGGCTCGGCTTGAAGTCGTCGAGACCCGGGCCGAAGACGTTGCCGAGGGCGGCCTGCATCGTCCCGTCGAGGAAGACCCAGATCGGCCACTTGTACTTCAGGGTCATCACCGCGGCGCTGCGGTCGATGAGGCGCCCGAGCAAGTAGCCCCGCATCGGGCCGCCCCCGCCGAGGACCACCTGCTCCGTGAAGGGGATCTCTCCGCGCTCCGAGAGCGGATCGACGAAGAGCGTCGTCGCCGAGAGGCTCACGGTCCGGTTGTTCTTCAGGTCGAGGAAGCCGCCGACCGACGCGCCGTACCGGAGCCAGTTGTGCGAGGGTCGGACGGGGTTCGACGCTTGCTCGACCTCGAGCTCCACGCGAAACCCCGACTGATTCGCCGGGCGCTCCTCGCGTGAGTCGATCGTCATCTCCGCGCGCTGGTAGATCGCGGCATAGCCCTCGCGATAGAGCGGCGGCGCGGTCTGGCGGCCCTCGGCGATGCGCGTGTCGAGCGAGGCGTCGTCACAGCAGGCGTCGTCCCGGAAGCGCGCGGCCTTGACGCCGCCCTCCGCCGTGAAGCGGCTGCCGCGCCACCAGGTGAGCTCGAAGACGGGACGCGCCTGCACGCGGTCGATGCCGTAGCGAGTCCGAGCGCTGCTCGAGCGCGGGCCGAGGCCGTGGAACACCTGATCGGGACGGTGCATGCCCTCGACCCGGAGATCGAGCGTGGCGTCCTTCCCGATCGGGATGCGGTCCGCGACGGCCGCCTGGATCCAGTCCTTGCCGAACGTCGAGACGTGGAGGCGGAGGTGATTGTCCTTGCCGAGGAGGTCGTCCCAGAAGGCGTAGATTCCGACGCTCGCGCGGAAGCCGAGATCGAGGAACGCCGTCGGCACGACGCCGGCCTTCTTCTCCGGCCCGAAGAGGAAGAGATCCTTCAAGAACGACGGCCACTGGTTCCGCTCCGCGGTCGTGAGAAACCACCCGAGCGGCCGCCTCACCACGAACTCGCTCACGACGTACGCGGGGAAGAGCACGACGCGCGGCGGCCAGAGCGCGACGTCGCCGGCGGTGGTCGGCGGCTCGCCGCGGCCGTCGTAGTCGGGGAGCTTCCGGTCGGGGGAGGTCCTTCCGTCGCCGTCGCGTGGCGCGGCCTTGGCCGCCTCTCCCGTGTCGTCCGCCGTCCCCCCGCCCGGGGCGGTGTCGGAGGCCGAACCCGACGGCGGGGTCGCCCGCGTCCGGCGCGTCCGGGATGTCGCGGGGGACTCGGTCGTGGACGCATCGACCGGCGGCACCGCGGGCTGCTGCTCGGGCGCACGTTGCGCCCACGCGCGCCCGCCCGCGAGCATGCACCCTGCGAGCACGACGCAGGCGGAGCCGCGCCGCGCGAACGAACCGGACCCTTGCATCGACGAGGCCCCGCACCATACGGGGGAACGGGGGGGGAAAGAAGACCGGATGCGCGTTTCCAGGGTCGAAAGCGCGGTCAGACGCCCCTCGGCCGCGGCATGCGGGCCTGCGACTGGAGGAGCTCGTCGGCGATCTCCCGGTGGTGACGCGGCTTCGCGGCGCGCTCGACGAGGCCGAGGAGCGGCGACAGGACGACGAGGACACGAGCGGGCAGGACGACGTCGAGGTACTCGTGCGCCGTACCTCGGAGCGCTGCATCTTCGCCCCGGAGCGCACGCAGGGCGATCGTGAGCGGCTCGGGGTCGAGGACGAGGCCGAGGACGGTGAAGACGTGGGTGAGGCCGCGGGCGCTGTCACCGGCCCAGCCCGCGCGTCCCTCCGTGAGCTCGTGGACGACGACGTCGAACATCGCGTCGCGCTGGAGGGACGCGACGGCGTCGCTCTTCCGCAGCTGGGCGAGCGCGAGGCCGACCTGCACACGGACCTCGAAGGCGGGGTCGCGCAGCCCGAGCACGAGGCCGTGGACCGCGAGCTCGCCGTCCGCCGATCGAAGGACGCGCGGGATGCGGCGGCGGATGCGCGGCTCCGTCGTGGGGTCGAGCATGCGATCGACGAGGAGGCCGGTGACCGCGCCGCCGAGCCTCCGCAGCGCACGCACCGCGTCGCGGGCCACGGCGTCCGTGCCGAGCAGAGGGACCACGAACGGCGCGAGGTCGGACGTGAGCGGGATCTGGAGGTCCGCCCGGACGCGCGCGAGGTCCCCGGATCGGAGCGCTCCGATCCGGACGACGAGCGGATCCCTGGCGAGGACGGCGGGGTCGAGCGGCGGAGACGGGACGACGGACCTCCTCGATCGCGGAGGGGGGGCCTCCTCGCGCTCGGGGGAGCCCGGAGGAGGCGCGCTCGCGCCCTCGGAGGATCGCGCGCCCGACTCCCGCTCGCGCTGGAACTCCTCGATGCGGGCGAGGAGCTTGTCGCGATCGAGCAGCGCCGTCGTCTCGGCGAGCGTCCGTCGCGTGGTCAGGTCCATGAGATCCTCGTCCCCGAGCGCGACCGCGCCGCTCTTCAGGCCGTCGGCGAGGGCCGCGACGTACCCGTCCTGCAGGCGCGACGCGATGTACACGGCGACGCCGGAGGTGAGGAGCGCCCCGAAGACCACGATGCGCATGTGCGACGTCTCGGGCAGGAGCGTGACGAGCAAGAGCGCGCCGCTCCCGAGCGTCGTGCCGAGCCGGTCGAAGCCGACGTCGACGAGGGCCTTCGTCGGCCGCTTCTTCGCGGGCGGGAGCGGCGTGTAGAAGAGCTCGTAGGCCGATCGGAAGAACGAGTTGCGGCTCACGGCCTCGGCGCCTCGGAGCGCGACGATCGAGGCGGTGCCCGGCACGAGGAGGGAGAGGGTCGCGAACACGCCCGTGACGAGCGGCTGGAGCCGGATGGTGCCGCCGAGCCCGAGCCGCTCGAGGAGGACGCGCGAGAGGCCCGTCTGCGCGACGAACGACGCGACGCCGACGACCATGTTGAAGAGCGCGAAGAACGCGAGGAGCTCGGGCTTCGTCGGGTAGATCGCCGCGGCGCGCGCGCTCAGCATCCAGTCGAGGAGCGCCTGGAGCACCGCGCCCGCGAGCACGAGGGCGGCGAGGTCTCGGAGGTAGGGTGTCTCGCGGAGCGCGCGGAGGCCGGACTCCGCCGGCGCCCGTGGCTCTGCGCCGTGGGGACGGACGGCGTCCTTCAGCCTCCTCCCGCGCATCGCGAGGCGGAGGGACCCGAAGAAGCCGACGACGTTGGTGACCGCGAGCAGCACGAGCATCGCGGCCACGGGAACATGAGCCGCCGCCCGCCAGACGAGAAGGCCCCCGACGACGCCCCCCACTGTGCCGCCGGCGGCGATCCGGCCCACCGCCTTCTTCGCCTCGCGCGGGTCGAAGCGCTCGTTCACGAGCGACCAGAAAGCGCTCACCGCCGCAGCGCCGAAGATCGCCGAGTGGAGGTAGACCGTGACGGCGACGGCGGGCTCGTAGGCCGTGGCGAGGAACGCCTCGGCGAGGTGCAAGACCGCGCTGACCGCGAAGGCGAGGGGGACGACCCTCCCCGGCCCGCGCGTGGCCAGGAGCCGCGACGTGCCGATCATCGCGATCGACGAGACGACGGCGGCGCCGATCATGGCCGCCGGCAGGAGCCCGACCCCGAAGTGCGTCAAGAAGAGCGAGTCCCGCGTCGCCTTGCCCGCGACGTGCTGGGCGATGAGCGAGCCGGACGCGACGGACGCCGGGAGCACCAGCAGCGCCGCGCTCTTCGCAGCGGACGATTCGCGGGACCCCGGCGTGGGCTCGGCCATCGGACCCGCCGAACGTAGCAGGCGACGGCTCGCATCCGGCCGAATTCTCGGTAGGAACGCGGGGGCCGCCGAGTATGCTGCGCGGCCGGATGACCGAACGGCAGGAACCCGCCGGAGAGCCCCGAACGGTGCTCGAACGAGCCCTCGGCATCGTCACCGACGTGAAGGCAGGCGAGGGGATCACCGCGGTGATCCTCACGCTGAACGTCTTCCTCCTCCTGACGGCCTATTACGTCATCAAGCCTGTGCGCGAGGGGCTCATCCTCGCGATGGCGGGCGGCGCCCAGTACAAGAGCTACCTCTCGGCGGCGATCGCGGTGAGCCTCCTCGTCGTCGTGCCCCTCTACGGGCGGGCCGCGGATCGCCTCGCCAAGGACAAGCTCGTCGTCTTCGTGACGCTCTTCTTCGCGTCGCACCTCGTCGTCTTCTACGCGCTTTCGAAGTCGCCCCTCGAGGCGAAGCTCGGGGTCGCCTTCTTCGTCTGGGTCGGCATCTTCAACATGATGCTCGTCGCCCAGTTCTGGTCGTTCGCGAACGATCTCTACACGGAGGAGCAGGGCAAGCGGCTCTTCGCGCTCGTCGGGATCGGGGCGTCCGCAGGCAGCGCGCTCGGCGCCTACGTCGCGAAGCTCTTCGCCAAGACCATCGGGACCTACCAGCTCATGCTGGTGAGCGCCGTCATCCTAGGCGCGTCCGCGGCGCTCACGGCGGTCGCCGCGCGTCGCGAGTCGTCACGGCGCGCGTCGCTCGTCGACCCGGCGGAGAGGGGGCAGAAGCCGATCGCGATGGAGAAGGAGCGCGAGTCCGGGACGTTCGCGCTGGTCCTGCGGCACAAGTACCTCCTCCTCATCGGGATCTTCTCCGTGCTCTTCACGCTCGTGAACACGAACGGCGAGTACATGCTGAGCGCGCTCGTCTCCGAGGCCTCGAAGGAAGCGTCCGCGGCTGCGACGGCGGCAGACGCGTCGCTCGACGCGAAGAAGTTCGCGCAGGACTACGGGACCGCCTTCTACGGCGAGTTCTTCGTCTTCGTGAACGTCGGCGTCCTCGTGCTCCAGACGTTCTTCGTCTCGCGCATCGTGAAGTTCGGCGGGCTCCGGATCGCCTTCTTCATCCTCCCAGTCATCGCGTTCTGCGACGCAGCGGCGGTCGCGCTCCTCCCGGTGCTCGCCGTCCTCCGCATCGGCAAGGTGGCGGAGAACGCGACGGACTACTCGGTGAACAACACCGTCCGCAACATGCTGTGGCTGCCGACGACGACGGAGATGAAGTACAAGGCCAAGCAGGCCGTCGACACCTTCTTCGTGCGCATGGGTGACGTCGGGAGCGCCGTCCTCGTCGGCGTGTTCGCGCGGGGCCTCGGCTGGCCGGTGCGGAACTTCGCGATCATGAACCTCGTCTTCGTCGGGATCTGGCTCTTCGTCGCGCAGCGGATCGTGCGCGAGAACGCCCGCCTCGGAGGCGGCAAGGTGTGAGCCCGGAGAGAGCCCGATGTTCGATCGCATAGTCCTCGTCGGCGCGGGGCGGACCTCAGGCACCATCGTCGAGCGCCTGGCGCGGATCGCGCCCCTCACGATCGTCGACGTCTCCGCGACGGCGCTCGACGGGCTCTCGGCGATGCCCGTGGCCGCGGACGGCGTGCACCCCATCGTCACGCGGGTCGGCGACGGGACGTCTCGCCTCGTGCTCGAAGACCTCCGCGGCGATCCGCTCACGAGCGTCGGGCTCGTCGTCGCCCCGGGCAACGACCGGGCGGCGCTCGAGTCGTGCCGCCTCGGCGCGGAGCTCGCCTACAAGCCGATCGTCGCGGTCGTCCACGATCGCGAGGTCGCAGCGCGATGCGAGAAGCACGGGGCGAGCGCGCTCGTGCGGGCCGAGGTCGTCGGCCAGCTCGTCGCGCAGTCCCTCCAGCAAGGCGGGCTCGGGACGACGAGCGCGATCGGCTCCGGACGAGGAGAAATCCTGGAGTTCAGCGTCCTGCCGAGCTCCCCCGCCATCGGCGTCCCGCTGGCGAAGCTGCGCGCCGACGGCTGGCGCGTCGCCGCCATCTACCGCACGTCGGAGCTCGTCCTGCCGACGGGCTCGACGACCTTGGAGGCCGGCGACCGCGTCCTCCTCGTCGGCGATCCCAAGCAGCTGCCGCACGTCGCGGAGAGCCTGCGTGTCGGGCTCCCGACCTTCCCGCTCCTGCACGGACCGAACGTCGTCGTCTACCTGCCCACGGGCCTCGACGCCGCCGTCGAGAACGAGGCGGAGGTCCTGACGATGCGCACGCGGGCCGCCTCGCGCGTCCGCGCGTACCCCGGCGCGAACGGGCCGCGAAGGGTGATCGAGACGCCACTTCCCGGCGGCGGCACGGCGCGAAAGCACCTCGAGGATGCGGCGCTCGAGGGGGCTCTTCTCGAGAAGCACATCCCGACGCTCCTAGCGAAGCAGCCGGGCGTCGTCGTCGCTCGCTCGGTGGGGCGCACGCCGGCGGACGTGCTCCTCGGCCGCGGCGGCCGCGACGCGCTGCTCTGCAACGCGCTCGGGGTCCCCGTCCTCTTCCCGAAGGGTGAAGCGCGTCACGAGCGCGTGGTCTTCTGCGTCACGGACGGCGCCGCCGAGATCAGCGCCGCGGAGACGGCGCTGGACCTGGCGCGCATGTTCGACGCCCCGCTCTTCGTCCTCCGCGTCAAGCTCCCTGCCTACCTGCAGGCGGCCGCGGCCGCGACCGACAAGCTCATGGAGACGATCGCCCAGCGAGCCCGTCTCCACGGCCTCCAGCCCGTGGTGCAGGTCGTCGAGGGGAACCCGATCGGCGAGTGGGCGAACGCCAGCACGACGACGGACCTCGCCGTGGTCTCGCGCCGTGCCTCCGTCCGCGACAGCTTCTCGACCCCGGATCTCGCGCTGCGGCTCGTGCGAAAATCCCGGGGCTCCGTGCTCGTCCTCACGGTCGACGATTGAGATGGACGACCACGGCCACCACAAGACGCTCTTCGTCCTCCTGCTCCTCAGCGTCCTCGGCCCTGCGCTCGCGGTGCGCGCGCGCCTGCCCGCGGCCGTCGTCCTGATCCTGGCGGGGATCGCCTGCGGCCCGGCAGGGCTCGCGTGGATCCACGACACGCCGACCGTCGCGCTCCTCTCCGAGCTCGGGTTCCTCGTCCTCATGTTCCTCGCGGGGCTGGAGATCGATTTCGAGTCGCTCCGCGACGCTGCGGGCGAGGGGCTCAGGCAGCTCGCCGTGCCCGGGCTGTCGGTGATGGGGTTTCTGGGGGTCGCGGGCGCGATCGGGATCGCCCTCGACCTCTCCGTGCTGGAGCTGATCATCGTGAGCGCGAGCAGCGTCGGCATGCCGCTCGCCGTCCTCCAGGAGAGCGGGCAGCTCCAGAAGCCGCTCGGACGACACGTGATGCTCACCGCGTCGATAGGCGAGTTCGTCTCGATCCTCGCGATCACCGGCTACGAGCTCTTCGCGGAGGAGGCCTCGCCGGCACACCGCGTCTTCAAGATCGCGAAGGTCCTCCTCCTCTTCGGGATCTCGGCGCTCCTGATCCGATGGGCGCGCGCGGTCGTGTGGTGGCGTCCCCGTCCGTTCCGCCGCCTGACCCACCATCACGACGTCGCCGAGCTCGGCGTGCGGACGGGGCTCCTCGTCATGTTCGGCTTCGTCGTCATGGCCGCGGGGCTCGGCGTCGAGGCGATCCTCGGCGCCTTCATCGCCGGCGCCCTCGTTGCGTTCGTCCTGCGCGAGAAGCACCCGCTCGAGTCGAAGATCGCCGCGCTCGGCCACGGGCTCTTCATCCCGATCTTCTTCATCGTCGTCGGGGTGCGCTTCGATCCGCGCCTCCTGGATCTCGCCGCCGTGCGCGACGCCGCGGTGTTCGCCCTGATCGTGGCCGCGGTGAAGATCGTTCCCTCGCTCCTCGCCGCGCCGCGCGAGCTCGGCCTCCGGGCGAGGCTCGCGGCGGGCTCGCTCCTCGCCGCGCCGCTCACGCTCGTCGTCGCGATCGCGACCATCGGGCGGCGCCTCGGTGCGATCGACGGCGCGCGCGAGGCCTCGTTCCTGCTCCTCGCGATCTTGCTCTCCGTCGGCTTTCCGGTCCTGTTCCGCGTGCTCGCGAGCTCCGCCGGCAAGGCGGCGGAGAGCGCCGCATGACCGCGCCGCCTAATCGTCGAGCATGAACTTGTAGCGGGTGATCGCGCCGTCCTGGACGGTGGCCGTCCCCGACTTGAGCGCGCCCTTGGGCGTCCGGCACTCGAGCTTGTGCGGACCCGCCGCGAGGACGAGGCCGGCGACGGGCGTGGGCCCCTTCTCCTTGCCGTCGACGGCGAGCGCGCACCAGCCGGGCTGCGCGCTCACGAGGAGCTCGCCCTTGCCCTGCGGGGCGGCGGCCGGGGCGGGGGCGGCCCTCTGCACGCCCGGCAGGGAGTCGACGCTGAGCACCGGGGGGCCCTCGGGCCCCGGCCCGACGTCCGTCGCGGCCTTCGGCGCGGACGTCGCGACGGGGACGGCGGTGGCGGCCGTCGTCGCGGTCGTGACGGCGCGCGACGACCGCGTCCGCCACACGACGCCGGCCGTCGCCCCGACCAGGGCGAGGGCAGCGAGGGCCAGGGCCGGCGCGAGCTTGGGCGGGCGCCTCAAGCTGGGCGCCGTCTTGTCGTGGATCGACGCGTACGACGTGTTGGGCGTGTGCCAGGACGGTCCCGTCGGACTGGACGTCGAGGGGATCGCCACCGCGCCCGGCGGGATGCTCCCCGAGAGTGATACGGCGCCCGGCGGCGGCGGGACGGAGCCGCGCGGACGGCCGAGCGCGGGCGGAGCGTTCGAGCCCCGCGGCACGGCCGGCGGCGGCCGGTCGCTCGCGCGGAGGACGGGGAGCGCGTTCGTCGCGTCGGGGTCGAGGACATGGGACGGGACGAGCGGAGTCGGGAGGCGCACCTCGGACTCGCCGAGCTCGGGGAGCGCCTCACGGAGGAGGCGCGCGACGTCCTCGAACGTCTGCGCGCGCTTCTTCAGGTCGACCTCGAGGCACGCGCGGACGACGGCGCGGAGCGTCTCCGGGACGTGCGGCGCGCACTCGTCGATGCTCTTCGGCTTCGTCGTCGCGATCTTCACGATGAGCGCGTTGAAGTTCTTCGCCTCGTACGCGCGGAACCCGCAGAGGGCCTCGAAGAGGATGGCGCCGAAGGCGAAGACGTCCGTCCGTCCGTCGAGGTTGCCGTCACCGCGCGCCTGCTCCGGGCTCATGTAGAGCGGCGAGCCGAGGACGGTGCCGGCGATCGTCAGGGCGTGGTTCTGGTCGTCCTCCAGGAACTTCGAGACGCCGAAGTCGAGGAGCTTCGGGATCGCGACGCCGTCCCGGATGCTGTGGAGGAAGATGTTCGTCGGCTTGAGGTCGCGGTGGACGATGCCCACCCTGTGCGCCGCCTCGAGGGCCTGCGCCACCTCGAGCATCACGAGCGCGAACTCGTAGAGCGAGAGCGGCGGCGTCTGCCGCTTGAGCGCGACCTCGAGCGGGAACCCCGTGAGGAGCTCCATGACGAGGAAGAGCTGCCCCTCCTCCGTCTGGCCGACGTCGTGGATCTCGATGACGTTCGGGTGGTTGATGCGGGCGGAGACCTTCGCCTCCTTCAGGAAGCGCGCGGCGGCCTCGGAGGTCTTCGCGACCTCGCGGTTCATGAACTTGATGGCGAGCTGTCGCTCCGTGAACGTGTTCGTCGCAGACCAGACCTCGGCCATTCCCCCGCTGCCGAGGAGCTGGTTCAGGCGGTACTTGCCTGCGACGATCTTTCCGGACTGCATGTAGGTTCTGGCCCCGCCTGACCCCCGCGACTCACGCGACGGTCATACCTCCGTCGATCACAAGCGTGTGTCCGGTCAAGTAACTGGCGGAATCCGAGGCGAGGTAGACCGCCCCTCCGGCGATCTCGTCGGGCTCGGCGTAGCGCTTGAGCGGCGTCATCCTGAGCACTTCGTCGAGGAGGACGTCGTTCTTCAGGACGGCTGACGCGAACTTGGTGTCGACGAAGCCCGGGGCGATGGCGTTCACGCGGATCTTGGAGCTCGCGAGCTCGACCGCCAGGGTCTTCGTCATCGACAGGATCGCCGCCTTCGTCATCGAGTAGACGCCCTGGCCGGGCGACGCCATGAGCCCGGCCACGCTCGCGACGTTCACGATCGAGCCCGGGGCGTCACGCCCGCGGAGGTGCTTCGCGACCTCCCGGGTGAGCCAGAAGTAGCCCTTCACGTTGACCTCGAAGGTCTTGTCCCAGGCCGTCTCCTCGGTCCCCAGCATCGGGCCGAAGTACGGGTTCGTCGCGGCGTTGTTGACGAGGACGTCCACCTTGCCGAACGCCTCGACGGCGGCCTTCACGAGGGCGACGCAGTCGGACTCCTTGCCCGTGTGCGCGGCGACCGCGCGGGCGTTCGGGCCGATGGACGCCGCGACGTCGGCGAGCGCCTCGGGCTTGCGCGCGGCGAGCACGACCTTCGCGCCGTTCTCCGCGAAGGCGCGGGCGATCGCCTCGCCGATCCCGCGGCTCGCTCCGGTGACGATCGCGACCTTGTCTTCGAGCTGGATGCGGGTCATGGGCGGCGTCCGCAGTAGCACGCGTGCGCCGGGGAGGCAGCACCCGGGTGGGAGACGACGCAACGCGTCAGCGGGGCCGATCAGCCGGAGAAGGCGCCGAGCTTCCGGAAGCGGTCGTAGCGATCGCGGACGAGGTCCTCCGGGGTCTTCCGGAGGAGCTCGGAGAGCGCCTCGTGGAGGGCCGCGTCGACGAGGCGAGCGGCCGCGGTCGGATCCTGGTGGGCGCCGCCGGCCGGCTCGTCGACGACCTTGTCGACGACGCCCAGCGAGAGGAGCTCCGGCGCCGTGATCCGGAGGCGCAGCGCGGCCTCGTCGGCCTTCGCGCCGTCCTTCCACAAGATGGAGGCGCACCCTTCGGGTGAGATCACGCTGTAGGTCCCGTACTCGAGGACGTGGACGCGATTGGCGACGCCGAGGGCGAGCGCGCCCCCCGAGCCGCCCTCTCCGAGGATCGTCGCGATGATCGGGACCTTCGCGCGCGCCATCGTCGCGAGGCACGCGCCGATCGCCTCGCTCTGCCCGCGCTCCTCGGCGCCGATGCCGGGGTAGGCGCCGGGCGTGTCGATGAAGGTGAGGATCGGGAGGCCGAACTGCATCGCGAGCTCGTAGAGCCGCCGCGCCTTCCGGTAGCCCTCCGGGTGCGGCATCCCGAAGTTGCGCTTCACGTTCTCCTTCGCGCCGCGCCCCTTCTGGTGGCCGACCACGACGACGCTCCGCCCGCGGTAGCGCGCGAGACCGCCGATGATCGCCGCGTCCTCGGAGAACGTGCGGTCGCCGTGCAGCTCGACGAAGTCCTCGAAGAGATGCGCGACGTAGTCGAGCGTGTACGGCCGGTTCGGATGCCGCGAGAGCTGGACCTTCTGCCAGGGCGAGAGGTCGGCGAAGAGCTCACGCGCGAGCCGGCCGGCCTTCTCCTCGAGACGCCGCAGCTCGCCCTCGAAGCGCTTGTCGCTCTCGGCGAGCGAGCGGAGCTCACGCACCCGGGTGACGAGATCGACGACGGGCTTCTCGAAGGGAAGGACGTGCGAGGCCACTTGAGACCCGGCGGCTATACACCGGCGATGGCGGCCCGTCACGAACACACGGGCGCAGGGTGAGGTCGGGCGCCCTCGAACGAGGGGCGGACGCCGCAGGATGATCGAACCAGATGGGCGAAGGACGCTGGGGAGAGGTGCGAGAATCACGGGGGATTCGGCACCCACGCATCCTGGTGCTCCGCGTGCATGATGCGAGAGCGAAATCCCGTGACCACGCCCCGGACGACGCTCCTGTTCCCGCCGCCGATGGACGACGACGCCGAGCCGTCGTCCGGAGGGCGAGCCGACCGGCAGTCCGAGCGGCCGACGCTGCGGGCGATGCCCATCGTGACGCCCGAGGCGCGGCGCACGTCGGCGACGCCGCCGCTGTCCTTGCCGGCGCCGCCGCGGACGCCGAGCGAGATCCTGAGCGCATCGTTCCTCGTCGACGCGAGCGACTCGCACCTGCCGACCGCGTCGAGCGACGCGAGCACCTCGCTGTGGGTCGGCGCGGAGCCGTCCCGCGAGGGCGAGAGCGATCGGCCCGCGGCGCGCGCGTCGACGGAGCGTCCGGCGCTGCCGCTCCGGACGGACGACCCCGCGAGTGAGCCCGACGTCGTCCGGGAGCGCGAGGTCGTGTGGTCGGGGCGCCGTCGCGCGCTCGGCCGCGCGGGGCTCGTCGCGGCAGCGGCGGCGGTCGTCGTCCTCGGAGCGATGAGGACGGCGTGGACGAGCGCCGATGACCCGACCTCGACGCGGACGGGCGACCGGGCCCTGGCCGCGATGCACGGCCACGAGCGCGTCAGAGACCGCGTGGGGCTCTCGACGGAGCGCGCGTCGGCCTGGGACGACCCTGCTCCGCCGTCGGGCGCGTGTCGCCTCGAGCGTGGCACGGTGGTCGTCGCGGCAAGGACGCGGCTCGCGACGGCGCCGTCGGCCGTCGTGACGGCGCGCGGGTTCGTGATCGCGCACGCGCCGGCCTCGGGAGAGGTCGAGGCCGTGCGTCTCGACGACCGCACCCTCGCGGTCGCGGAGCGCGCCCGCACGCGCGAGATCGGCGCGATCGCCGACGATGCCGCGCGGGCGCTCGTCGAGGTGACGAGCTCCGGATCGTCGTTCCACGCGAGGTCCGCAGGCCGCGCTCGCGCGTTCGTGTGGCCGGACGCCGGCGAGCCCTTCGCGCTCGACGCCGGCGCCGGCGCGGTC
>JALHPN010000206.1 GCA_022842465.1 Polyangiaceae bacterium
CTCCGAGGCAACGACGACGTCGTCCGTCTCCTCTCGGGCGCGCCCGTGAACCTCGACGCGGGGATCGACGCCGACGTCCGCGCGTTGATCGCGCGGTCGACGGCTGCCGAGCCGAGCGCCCGCCACGCGAGCGCGCTCGCCTTCGCCGAGGACGCTGCACGCGTGCTCGCGCCGCGCCTTCGCCGCGACGCTCGGGGCGAGGTCGCGGCCTACCTTGCCGGCGTCCGCGGCGGAAGCGCGGCGCCGGCGCCGACTCCCGCCTCGGGGCCCCTCGCCGCGGACACCGTCCTCTCCCGTCGCGCCGGCACCGACACGTTCACGAGCGCGCCGAGGGCCGACGCCGGTGGTCGAAGCGGCGCACCGAGCCGCGCGACGACGCGCGCCTTCCTCCTCGCCGTGCTCGCGACGATCGGCGTCGGGGCGACCTTCGCGCTCGGCGGAGTCGCCGCGCTCCTCTGGTCCTGGAGCCACGGACCCGCGGAGCTCGCCGAAGCGCCTCTCGACGCGGCGGCGACCGACGAGACGGACGCCGCGGCGGAGGCGACAAGCCGCCCTCCGGCGGCGGACTCCGACGAGCCGGACACCTCGACCGACGCGGGGCAGCGGCTCGCGGCGAGCCCGCGACCGGCGGCGCGAGTCGCGTCGACGTCTGGGCCGCGTCAAGTCGTCCCCGAGTGGACGAAGGATCACCGCGCGTGCCCCTCGTGTCGCTGCGCCTACCGAACGGAGCAGAACGGCCTCTTCGTCACGGACAACGCGTGCAAGGCGATCACCGCGCCGATGTGCGTCTGCTGGACGGAGCGAACGCCCGAGCACTGGGACCGCTCCCTGCTCTGCGGGACACCGCGACGCGCCGATGGAACCTGCGACGTTCGCTCGGTGCCGGGCGACGAGGGCGGCGCCTGTCGCGGGTGGGCGCACCAGAGCCGCGACGGCGGCCTCTTGGCTGGCACCTGGCGCTGCTCCACGTGTGCGCAGGACTTCGGCGCCTGCACGCAGGGCACGCCGTGTAGCGCGATGAAGAGAGACGGGAGCCCCGTGTCCGGGCACTTACGGTGCCTCGACTGACCCGTCCGCGCCCCGCCGGAAACGTCGCGTCAGAGCCCGACCGGGTGCCAGACCGTCTTGGTCTCGAGGAAGCGCTCGATCCAGCCGAGCCCCTGCCCCTTCTTCTCGTCCATCCAGCTCTCCGGATCCATCGGCACGTGCGTCTTCACGCGCTTCACGTTGTCCGCGCCGCCCTCCTCGAGCGACTTCCGGAGATCCGCGTCGACGAGCCACGCGTCGACGCCGATCACCTCGCGGTGCTTGGCGAGGTGCGGAGACATCTCCTTCGCGTGCCCGGTGAGGATGTTGACCACGCCGCCGGGGAGGTCGCTCGTCGCGAGGCACTCGGAGAAGACGATCGCCGTCCGCGGATCCTTCTCGCTCGCGAGCGCGACGACCGTGTTGCCGCCGGTGATGACGGGGAGCACCGTCGAGACGAGGCCGAGGAGCGCAGGCTTGTCGGGCGCGACGACGCCGATGACGCCCATCGGCTCCGGCACGCTGAAGTCGAAGTGGGGACCGGACACGGGGTTGTACGACGCGAGGAGCGCGAAGTACTTGTCACTGAAGCCCGCGTAGTAGACGGCGCGGTCGATGGAGGCGTCGACCTCGGCCTCCGCCGCGTCGTCGGGCGATCCCGACCGGACCAGCGAGTCGACGAGCTCCGCGCGGCGCGACTCCATCACCTCCGCGAGGCGGTAGAGGATCTGCCCGCGATTGAAGGCGGTGCGGCTCTCCCAGCCGTGCCACGCATTCTTCGCGACGAGCACCGCGTCGCGGACGTCCTTGCGCGAGCCGCGCGGGACGTTGACGACGTCGGGGTCGGGATCCTCGTGCCCCGGGATCGACTGCACCTGCACGTAGCGGCCGGACTCCGAGCGCACGAACGCGCCGCCGACGTACATCTTGTACGCCTTCGCGATCCGCACGCGCGGGCCCTTCGCCGAGAAGGCCTTCATGAGCGGCGCCTCGCTAGGACGGCCGCCGCCTCCGACGTTGGGCACGCGGACCTCCACCGTCTCGGCGCGATCGATGTCGACGACGGGCGGCTGCTTCTTCTTCTCCATCACTCCACCTCGACGTACGCGGAGAGTCCCTGCCGGCCGCCCTCGCGACCGAAGCCGCTCTCCTTGAAGCCGCCGAACGGCGAGCTCGGATCGAACTTGTTGTACGTGTTGCCCCAGATCACGCCGGCCTTCAGCTTCGTGGCCATGTGGAAGATCTTCGCGCCCTTGTCCGTCCAGACGCCGGCGGAGAGCCCGTACATCGTGTTGTTCGCCTTCTCGATCGCCTCGTCGGGCGTGCGGAACGTCATGATCGTGAGGACGGGGCCGAAGATCTCCTCGCGCGCGATGCGGCACGACTGGCTCGCGCCCGTGAAGAAGGTCGGCGGGAACCAGAAGCCCTTCTCCGGGATCTTCGTCGGAGCGCTGAAGCGCTCCGCGCCCTCCTTCTCGCCCGCCTCGACGAGCTCGCGGATCTTCCCGAGCTGCATCTTGGAGTTGATCGCGCCGACGTCCGTATTCTTGTCGAGCGGGTCCCCGAGCCGGAGCGTCATCATCCGGTCCTTGAGCTTCCGGACGAGGAGGTCGTGCGCGCTCTCCTCGACGAGGAGGCGCGAGCCCGCGCAGCACACGTGCCCCTGGTTGAAGTAGATGCCGGCGACGATCCCCTCGACGGCCTGGTCGAGCGGCGCGTCCTCGAAGACGATGTTCGCGGCCTTCCCACCGAGCTCGAGGGTGAGTCGCTTCGTGGTCCCGGCAAGCGCGCGCTGGATCTTCTTGCCGACGTCCGTCGAGCCCGTGAAGGCGACCTTGTCCACGTCTGGGTGGTTCGCGAGCGCCGCGCCCGTCTCGCCTGCACCCGTCACGATGTTCACGACGCCCGGCGGGAGCTCCGCCTCCTCGATGATCTTCGCGAGGAGGAGCGCCGTCAGCGGCGTCGTCTCCGCCGGCTTCAAGACGACGGTGTTCCCGCACGCGAGGGCAGGCGCGATCTTCCAGGCTGCCATGAGGAGCGGGAAGTTCCAGGGGATGATCTGTCCCGCGACGCCCAGGGGCCGCCACCTCCGACCGTGGAACGCGTAGTCGAGCTTGTCGGCCCACCCTGCGTGGTAGAAGAAGTGCGCCGCCGCGAGCGGGATGTCGACGTCCCGCGACTCCTTGATCGGCTTGCCGCCGTCCATCGACTCGACGATCGCGAGCTCGCGCGCCTTCTCCTGGAGGGCGCGCGCGATGCGGAAGATGTACTTCGCGCGCTCGGAGCCCTTCATCTTCGACCAGTACTTGTCGTAGGCCTCGCGCGCGGCGCGGACCGCGTCGTCGACGTCCTGCGCGCTCGCGTCGGCGACCTCCGAGAGGACCTGCTCGGTCGAGGGCGAGATGGTCTGGAACCAGCGACCGCTCCGTGGCGTGACCCAGCGGCCGCCGATGAAGAGGCCGTAGCGCGGATCGATCCGGACGTGGTCGGGCGCCTCCGGGGCCGGCGCGTAGTCCCAGGCCTGGCCGAACTCGAGGGCCGCGCTCGGCCTACGCTCCGAAGCGGCGGCGGTGACGTCGGTGCTGCTCTTCGTGATGGATTGCGACATGGTTCAGTCCTTCGAGAAGTCGTCCGACGCCTGGTAGAGCCCCGTGCGCTCCTTCTCGAGCTGCATGAGCACATCGTTCAGGACCGCGCTCGCGCCGAACCGGAAGAGGTCGGGCGTGAGCCACGCGTCTCCGAGCGTCTCCTTCACCATGACGAGGTAGTGGAGGCACTGCTTGGCCGTCCGGATCCCGCCGGCGGGCTTCATGCCGATCTTCCGGCCCGTGGCGTAGAAGTGATCGCGGATGGCCTCGAGCATGACGAGCGTGACCGCCGGGGTCGCCGCCGGTTGGACCTTGCCCGTCGAGGTCTTGATGAAGTCGGCCCCGGCCGCGATCGCGAGGTCGCTCGCCTTGCGGACCATGTCGTAGGAGCCGAGCTCGCCGGTCTCGAGGATCACCTTGAGGTGGGCCGCGCCAGAGGCCTCCTTCGTCGCCGCGATCTCGTCGAACACCTTCGCGTAGTCGCCCGAGAGCATCGCCCCGCGGTCGATGACCATGTCGATCTCGTCGGCGCCGAAGCTCACCGCGCGCCGCGTGTCCTCGAGCTTGATGTCGAGGGGGGACTGCCCGCTCGGGAACGCGGTCGCCACGCTCGCGACCTTCACGGTCGATCCGGCGAGGGCATCCTTCGCGGTCGCGACGTGGTTCGGATAGACGCAGATGGCGGCGCAGGGGCCGATGCTCGGGTCCTCCTCGAGCGGGCGGAGCGCCTTCTGGCAGAGCTGGCGGACCTTGCCGGCCGTGTCCTTCCCCTCGAGGGTGGTGAGATCCATCATCGAGACGGCGAGCTTGAGGCCCGAGACCTTGGTGGCCTTCTTGATCGATCGCTTCGCGAACGCGGACACGCGCTCCTCGATCGCGACCGCGTTCACCTTCGGCGGCTCGAAGAGGGCGAAGCGCCCGCCGCCGGTCCCCTGCCCCGTCGCCCCGCCGGTCCGGAAGAGCGCGTTCGCGCCGTTGCCGTTCGGATGCGAGCTCCCGCCGCCGTTCTCGTGGATCACGCGCCCGAGCGTATCACGCCGCGCGCGGTGATCTCCTCACTTCCACTTCACGCTGCAGCCCACCGCAGGGGCCTCGGTGACGGGCGGCTCCTTCGCCGCGAGGAGGGCGTCGAGGGCGTTCCGGAGGTCGTGGGACGAGACCCGCGACGGGTCACGGTGGTTGTCGTCGATGCGGCCGTGGTAGCGGAGCTTCCGGGCCGCGTCGAAGACGAAGACCTCCGGCGTGAAGCGGGCGCCCAGGGCGCGGACGAACGCCTGGCTGTCGTCCCGCACGTAGGGGAACGGGAACTCACGGGCGAGAGCCCGCTCTTTCATCCGGTCCATCGCGTCGTCCGGGTAGCGCGCCGCGTCGTTCGCGTTCACGGCCACGACGTCGACCCTCCGCGGCTGGTACTCGTTCGCGAGCGCCACCATGCGCGGCTCGTACGCGACGACGTACGGACAGTGGTTGCACGACACGATCACGACGAGGAGCTCCCCCGTGAACGAGGTGAGCTCGTGGACCTGATCGTCCGTGCCGGGGAGGGCGAAGGCGGGGCAAGGGTCGTGGAGCGCGAGGGCCATGGGCCTCCGGGATACCACGCGTGGGGATGGTCGGCTCTCGAGGCATGCGCTCTCGCGCCGTCCTCCATCCTGCCTCGGCGCCGCCCTGCTCGCGGGCTGCGGCGGAAAGGTCGACGGCCGCAGCGTCGCGGAGGACTCCGACCTGCGCGCCGAGCCTCCGAGCGGCAGCTCCGATCTCTGGACCGTCAGCGCCGTCGAGGGCGAGCTCCGCGGCCTCCTCGTCCGGCCCGACATGCTCGCCTGCGGCGAGCTCGTCGTCGGCCGCTTCCGCGCCCTCCGCTGCCCCGGCGCCTGCCGCTTCTGACTCAGCGCGCCTTCCTCACGAGCGCCTCCGCCGCCACGAAGTCCCTCGCCGCGAACAGGGCGCAGTCGCAGTACCCCTGCCGCGCGATGTCCGCGTGATGCGGAGTACAGGGACAGACCATCTCCGCCCCCTTCCCCTTCGACGCCTCCACGTCCGCGCAGGGGCAGTACATCTTCCCGTGCACCGCGAGGTTCTCCGCCAACCCCTCGATCACGTTCTCCACCACCGCCACCTCCGGATAGAGCCCGTACGCCCCCTTCCGCACGTAGCTCTCCACGAACCTCCGCACCCGCCCGAGCGCCTCCCCCTTCTCCACCAAGACAAAAATACCCGACGCCGCCACCCGAGGACATCCCCAGGTAACGGCCCCACCCCCCTGACACCCCCACGCCCGCCCGGCCGCACCCGTCCTGGCCACGCGTGGCCGGGGGGGCCCGCGACGCGTAGCGGAGCGACCGGCGAAGCCGCAAAGCCTCGCGGCCCCGACTATCGCCCCCGCCCGCCTCGACGCCTCAGCAAGCCACGCGCAAGACGAGACCTAAGGCTTCGGCGGCGCCGCGTCGAGCTTGGCCCGCTTGCGACGGCGACGCGCGGCCTCGGCCTGCTTCTTCCGGCGCTTCACGCTGGGCTTCATGTAGTGACGGCGCATCTTGAGCTCGCGGAGCACGCCCTCGGAGGCGAGCTTGCGCTTGAGCATCTTGATGGCGCGCTCGATCCCGCGGTCGCTGACGACGACCTCGAGCGGCTTGCACTGTACGGCTTCACTCGGCATCGATTTCCTCGGTTTCCTCGGAAGGCCCGGCTCCACGCCGGAAGGGGGCGAGGACTTACCATGCGGGGGGGCCCTTCGCCAACGGAATCTTCGGGAACCCTGGCCGCTTCCACGATACGCTGCTCGTCTCCTTCTTCCTCCCATGTTCGAACCGGGGCTCAAGCCGGGGGACCTCGTCGGCCCCTACGAGATCCGAGGCTTCCTCGGCCAGGGCGGCATGGGCACCGTCTACCGGGCCTTCGATCCGCGACTCGAGCGCACGGTCGCGCTGAAGGTGATCGTCGCGCCGGAGCCCGGGCGCGCGGCGATCTCGGGCGCCTCCCACGAGGAGATCGTCGCCGAGGCGGAGGGGCGCCTCGCCGAGGTGTCCGCTCGCCTCTTCCGCGAGGCGCGCTCCGTCGCGTCGTTGAGCCACCCCAACGTCGTCGCGATCTACGACGTGGGCGAGACCCGCGGCCTCCTCTACCTCGCCATGGAGTACGTCGTCGGCTCGACGCTGCGGAGCCTCGTCGGCGATGCCGACGTCCCCATCCCGCGCCGCGTCCGCTGGCTCGTCGACGTGGCCCGCGCGCTCGACGCCGCGCACAAGGGCGGCATCGTCCATCGCGACGTGAAGCCCGAGAACGTCATGGTCCGCGACGACGGCGTCGTGAAGGTCCTCGATTTCGGCATCGCGCGACGGACGGTGAGCGGGAAGCCGGATGACCAGCACGCCGTCGACACCTTGACCGGAGGCGGCTCGATCGCGGGCACCCCCGTCTACATGGCGCCCGAGCAGATCCGCGGCGGCGACGTCGACGCCCGCTGCGATCAGTTCGCCTGGGGCGTGATGGCGTTCGAGCTCCTCTCCGGACACCGCCCGTGGCCGGAGACGGGCGACGTCTTCAACCTCGTCGCGCGAATCCTCACCGATCCCGCGCCCGCGCTCCGCGCGAAGGTGCCCGACGCGCCGGCGGTCCTCGAGGAGACGATCGCGCGGGCGCTCTCGAAGGAGCCCGACGCGCGGTTCCCGACCATGGCCGACGTCGCCGAGGCCATCGAGGGCCTCGCGGTGCAGTCCACCGGCGGCGAACGCGTCCGGATCTCGGCGGGCACGCCGCGCGAGGAGCCGAGCGCCTTCGCGGCGACGACACGCCTCCCGGACGGCGGGACGCCGGCCCCGGAGACGCGCGGAAAGGACGCCGCGAAGCGGCGGACGAAGCGGACCCGCCGGCGCGCGGCCCAGCTCGCCCTCCCGCTCGTGCTCCTCGGCGCGGTCGTCGCGCTCACGGTGCTCGTCCTCCGCCGCCCGAGAGGACCCGGCCCCGCGACAGGCCCGCGGCCGCTCTCCACCGTCGACGGCGCCGAGACCGCCTATCGCGAGGCGATGGCGCGTTGGCGGGACGGCGCGATGGCACGCTCGCGTGCGGCGCTCACGAAGGCGATCGAGCTCGACCCGACCTTCGCCGCGGCGCACCTCGAGCTCGCCGTCCAGACGTCGACGGACGATCCGGCCGCCGCGCAGCAGTCGTTCCAGCGCGCGTTCGACCACCGCGCGATGCTCGTCGCGCGCGACGCGGCCCTCCTCGAGGCGAGCGAGCCGTACGTCCGGCCCAAGCCGGATCTCGCGGAGTGGGAGACGCGGATGACCGCCGTCGTCTTCCAACACCCGCGGGACCCCGAGCTCCAGTTCTACCTCGGCCGCGCGCGCGAGCGTCGCTCGGACGACGACGGCGCGAAGCAAGCCTACGAGGCCGCCGTCCGGCTCGACGGCGGATTCGTGCCGGCCCTCGCCGCGCTCGCGAACGTCGAGCGGAACCTCGGACACGACGACGCGGCGCTCTCGGCGACGGAGCGCTGCCTGAAGCAGTCTCCGGTGGCGACGACGTGCGTCGAGCTCCGCTACCGCATCTTCAGCGATTCGGGGCAGTGCGCCCGCGCGCGCGACGAAGCGCGCGCGTGGTCGCAGCTCGATCAGGGAAGCCCGGCCGCCTTCGAGGCGCTCGCGCGCGCTCTCCACGCGACGGGCGCACCGCGGCCGAGCGTCGAGGAGGCGCTCTCGCGCGCGTGGGCCGCTCGCCCCGCGGAGTCGCGCGCGCGAGAGGAGACGTGGGACCGCATCCACCTGGCGCTCCTCGACGGCGACCTCGCGCGAGCCGACGAGCTCGCGAGGAAGTTCGACGCCGCGCTCCCCGCCACCGCCGACGCCTGGGATCGCGCGCAGCCCGCGCGCGTGCGCATGAACGTCCTCCTCGAACAGGACAAGCGGGAGGAGGCCGCCGACGTCGCGGAGGACTTCCTCGGGCGCGCGCAGGGCTTCACGCCCTACCCGTTCGCGCCCGACCAGACCTTCGGCTTCTACGAGCCTCTCTACCGCGCGAAGCGCATCCCGCCGTCGGAGCTCGCGGCGCAACGCGAGAAGTGGCTCGATGCGGAGCGGGCACGCTTGTCGACGGGTCGCGACGAGGCGCGCGAGGAGGACGACGCCCGCGAGGACAAGAACGCGTGGCCGCTCTGGATGGTGGCCTGGGGCGCGCTGGTCGAGACGCGCGAGGAGGCGAACGACGCGCTCGCCCACCTGCCGCCCGAGAGGCTCCTCCCGCAGGGCGACCGGCGCTCGTCGGTGCTCGACTTCAACCTCGGAAAGACGTTGGTCCTCGCGGGGCGCGCGAACGACGCGCTGCCGCGGCTCCAGCGCGCGACCGAGACGTGCTCGTCGTTCGACGACGGGATGCGCGTCGTGCGCGGCCTCTTCTATCTCGGCCAGGCCTACGAGGCGAAGGGCGAGCTCGCGGCGGCACGCGCGAGCTACGGAAAGGTGCTCGCAGCGTGGCCGAAGACGGACGCGCGGACGACGAAGTCAGCCAGGGCGAGGCTGCGCGCGCTCGGCGGGCCGACCCCGCCTTGATGCCGCGAGCCTTCGCGTCTCTCAGCTGCGCTTCGCGCGGCGGCTCTTCCGCTTCGCCGCGCGGCCCGCGCCGCCGCCGCTGCCCGTCGCGTACGTGGTCGCGCGCTTCTGGCCGGTCTTCGTGAGGACGCCGGCCGACACCGCCTCCGCGAGCGGCCGCGGGAGCTCCTTCGCGTCGACGCCGAGGGCCGCGCGGATCTGTTCGGCGCGGAGGCCGTCGGGGTGCTTCGCGACGAGGTCGACGATCGACTGCACCATCGTCTGGATGTCGTCGGCAGACCGACGTGCCAGCCGCCCGCCGCCCGCGCGACGGCCACGCGTCGGAGCAGACTCCGTAGCTGCACGCGGTCGGCCACGGCCCCCGCCGCCCGTCACGCCGGTGATCTCGTCGAGCGACGCCGAGCGGAGGGCTTCGATCACGCTCTCGGCGAACCGGGCGGCCAGCGTCTGGATGGTGCTGCGGAGATTGCTCATGGCGACCACTCCTAAACGAACTCGGTCGTCCGCGGCAATCAGATAACCTTTCAACGGATTCGATTTCACTACCGTTCTGGGGAGTCCGCCTCGGCGCCTGCGGAACAACGGCTCGTCGAAGTCGCGATGATTTCCCTCTTTGGAACACGCAATCTCGACGCCGACAGTTCCTACTCCGTCGAATCGTGATCGCGATTCGGACACGCGGCTCATACGGAGCAGCGACCGCGAGCGCGGCGGTTGCGAGTCGCCAGCGGGCGCCCTAAGGACTCGGCGTGGGCAACCGTGGACTCCTCTTGCTCCTCGCGGTCGCGGCCGGCGTCAGCGTCGCGAACCTCTACTACGCGCAGCCGCTCGCGGCGCGGATGGCAGGGGATCTCGGCGTCCTGCCGGAGTCGATCGGCGCGCCGCTCGTCGCGACGCAGGTAGGCTACGCGCTCGGCATGATCCTGCTCGTGCCGCTCGGCGACAGTCGCGAGCGACGCGGGACGATCGTCGTGACCCTCGCGGCGGCGGTCCCCGCGCTCCTCGCGGTCGCCTCGGCGCGCTCGGTCCCTCTCCTCACCGTGAGCTGCCTCGCCGTCGGAGTGGCGTCGTCGGTTCCGCAGATGATCCTGCCGTTCGCGGTCGATCTCGCCCCCCCGGCGGAGCGGGGCCGCGTGGTCGTGCTCGTCATGAGCGGGCTGCTCACCGGCATCCTCCTCTCGCGCACGGCGAGCGGGGCGCTGGGGGCGGTCCTCGGCTGGCGCGCCGTCTTCGTCTGCGCGGCGGTTCTCATGGCGCTCCTCGCGGGCGTCCTCCGGCTCGCGCTCCCGCGCCGCGAGCCGTCCGGCACGATCACGTACGGCGCGCTCCTCCGCTCGCTCGCCGAAGTGACGAGGACCCAGCCCGTCCTGCGGCGGCGTGCGATCGTCGGCGCGCTCGGCATGGGCAGCTTCAGCGTCTTCTGGTCGATGCTCTCGTTCGAGCTGGCTCGGCAAGGGTACGGCAGCGCGACGGCCGGGCTCTTCGGCGTCGTGGGCGTCGCGGGGATCGTCGCCGGTCCCCTCGCGGCGCGCTTCGCGACGGGCGAGCATCCGGCGCGGCTCAACGCGGCCGCGCTCGTCGCCGTAGCGGTGTCCTTCGGCGTGATGTGGCTCGGGGCGACCTCACTCCTCGTGCTGGGCCTCGGCGTCGTCCTCCTCGATGCGGGCGCGCAGGCGAGCCACTTGACGAATCAGACCGTGATCTTCGGCCTCGCCCCCGAGCTCCGGAGCCGGCTGAACGCCCTCTACATGGTCGCCTACTTCGCGGGGGGTGCGCTCGGCACGGCCGTCGCGTCGGTCGCGTGGTCGTTCGGCGAGTGGCCCGCGGTGTGCGCAACGGGCGCTGCGTTCGCGCTCCTCGGCCTCCTCCCGCTCGCCGGCGGCGCGCGTCGGGCAGGGCAACGCAGAGACGCTCAGCGGGAGAGCCCGACCTCGACGCGATGAAACGTGGGCATCGCCGGCCCCTTGCGGCGGAGGACGTGCGCGACCGGACGCGCCGCGTCGGGCTCGAAGTAGAGCTCGAAGTTCAGGTCCTGGACGACCTCGTTCTTCGCGGGGTCGGCCTCGAACGCCGCGTGACCGACGCACTCCTCTCGGCCGTTCGCGAGCGCCACCGAGCAGGCCAGGTTCTCCCCCGTCGCGCGCCCGGGCTCTCTGCTCCAGAAGAAGATCTTCGTCCCCTCCTGCCGAAGGCCGATCGGCCTCTGCTCGTCCAGGACCGCGACGCGCGACGCGGCGGCCCCCGAGCGCGGCACACGGACGAGCGCCGTGGTCGAAGCCGCTTCATCACCCTCTCTTGCGAGGACGTAGACGTTCACCTCGTCCGCTCCCGCGAGCGCGGCGAACGTGTGGCTCGGCCCGAGCGGAGAGAGGTCGGTCGCCTTCGGGAGCCGCTGCTCGAGCCCCTCCACCGTACGGATCACCGTTGCCGGCGAGCCGCTCGTCGTCGTGCAACGCGTCGCGACGAAGGCGGCCGCAGCGCTCGACGGATCCATCGTCACGCCCTCGACGGTGCAGGCGTCCGGCGAGGAGAAGATCACGCGGGGCGCAGCGCCGTCGACGCTGAGCCGCACGTCCTTGCCGCTCGCGAAGGCGACGGTCTTCCCGGACCACGCCAGCGCTCCGACGGTCCCCGGGCCGAGGTCGACCTCGCCCGTCCCGTCGAGGCGAACGCTCGCGACGTGCTCCTCGGGCGTGTACCAGTAGACGCGCTCGCCGATGACCCGCGGCTCCCGGTGGCTCTCGACGAGTCCCGCGCGATCCCTCACCTGGGGCGCGCGATGGATGCGCTTCGCGCTGCCGGCGAGCCCACCCGCGACGTACCAGAGGCTCGCGCGGTCGACCACGACGACGCCTTGCGCGGCCGCCCGGAGGGTCTTCGGCTGGTCGAACGAGGACGCGCGGACGGCGTCCGCCCCTTCCCCGGGCTCGTCGTCGACGGGCGCGCTGCAGCCCAGGAGGGCCGACGAGAGGGCGGCGCCGAGGAGGACGACCTTGACCTGGACGGAGGAGCGCATCAGCGCACGTCGTGCAGCCCGAGTGCCACCCCGCCCGCACCTCGAGGACGCGCGATGTTCCGCGGGGTTCACGACTCGACCGACACGACGGGCGCGAGGCCTCGACGAGCCCTTCGCGGCCTCCGGCTGGCCCGCCGAAGAGCCAGATCAGGGGAACCCTGGCTGCGGTACCGAAGGAGGGACTCGAACCCTCACGAGTGTTACCTCGGCGGATTTTGAATCCGCTGCGTCTGCCATTCCGCCACTTCGGCCAAGTGCGCGGCGGACGCTAGCAGCTCTCCGGCGGGGCTGTCATCCGTCCGGAAGCGCGCTCTGCGCCCGAGCGTAGATCTCGTCCATGACGCGGAGGCTCACGCGATCCGCCGTCCTCGGCCTCCTCGCCCTCGCCGCCGGTGCGACGGGATGCGCGCGCACGCGGCTCCCGTCGCTCCCGCGCGCGAAGACCCGCGCGATCCCCCTTGCTCGAACGAGCCCGAGCGCGCACGCCCTCGGCGCGGCGGGCCTTTCGCGGGTAAGGCGCCTGCCGGAGGCGACGTGCTTCGGGCGACCCGAGGGCGTCGACCCCGCGCCGCGCGCGCGGCTCCGCGAGGACCGCCTCCTCGACGCCTGCACGTGTCCCTGGGCGTCATCCCCGCTCGCGAGCTGCGACTGCGCGACCGTCGATCTCGACACCGGGAGGGTCGGGCCCCTCGATGCGGATGCGGCGCGCCGGGAGCGCACGGGCCTCGAGCCCGATCGGGTGTCGGCGGAGCCTTCGTCCGTCTCGCCCCTGGAGCTCACCGCGGACGGCCGCACGCTGGTCCGGTGGCGGCGCGCGCCGACCTCGGACGAGCCGGAGCGTCACGTGATCGAGGTCCGCGACGTCGCGTCGCGCGCGCACCTCCGCGACATCGCGCTCGCCGCCGATGCTGCGAGCGAGTGGCTCGCGCCGCCGACCGTCCTCGGGACGACGCTCCTCGTCTCGCAGGCCGCCGAGCGCCGCCCGACGACCGCGATCCTCTACGAGCCGCGATCGGGCCGTCGCCTCGCCCGGATGAGCGCCCACGACGGCGTCGTCCCCTTCTCGGTCGGCCCGGACGTCTATGCGTTCGTCGCGGGCGACGGCTCCGCCGTCGAATGGCGAAGCGTGAAGACCGGCGCGAAGATCGGCAGCCTCGCGCTCGGCGAGACGAGCACGCGTGAGGTGATCGTCCGTCGTCGCGGCGGCGCGCACGCGGCGCGCCTCGTCCTCGTGCAGGGTCCGACGGCGGGCATCACCGAGATCGATCTCGGGACGCGGCTCGTCGTCCGGCGGATCCCGCTCCCCGTCTGCGCGCGGGGAACGTGAACGTCACTCCTGCCCGGGCACGGGCGGCGCGGGAAGGTCGTCCTCGATCGGGAGCGGCGTCGGCAGCGGCGCGCCGTCGTCCGTCGTCCACTGGCTGATGGCGGACCCGAAGGTCGGCTTCGCTGTGCTCTCGCGGAAGACCTTGCGCGGCGTCGTCGACCGCGAGCTCGCGGTCTGCGTCGGCTCGCCGAGGTCGTCCTCCTCTCCCGCGGCACATCCCACCGCCGAGACCGCAGAGACCAACGCGAAGATCAGGAAGATACGCTCCACCCCACGCATGACGAACCTCCGGGAACGAGAAGCGATCCGCGTTCCCGGGGGGGTTTTTGATGCGCCCGGTCTCGCAGCTCGCGCGACGGGAGGACTCCAGCATCTCCCGTTCCATGAGACGGTCCGGAGACGCCCCGCGGATCGCCTGGACTTTTCCGTCCCGACCGCTCTCGGGGGTGGTCAATCGGGTGATCACCGATCCACCCGAACTGTCCAGGCGCGGTTTCCGCTCTACGTCCTACACGGGCGCCGGGCTGCATTGCGTCCCCGCGGACGACACGACAGGCTCGCGCGCATGGCCACGAACGAGCGAGAGCTTCGGGCGACCGCGATCGACGAGCTCGAGATCAGCGTCAAGGCGACCGCCTTCCTCCAGGGGCTCGGCGTCGCCACGCTCGGCGACCTCCTCGACCTCCCGACGATCGAGGCCCCGAAGCTCGTCGCGAGCGAGCTCCTCGCCCTCTTCGACGAGCTCGAGGTGCCGTACGCCGGCGAAGTCGTCGCGAAGACGAAGGCCGCTGCCAAGCGGGTGTCCGGCGGCGTCGGCGATCGCATGCGAACGATCGAAGCATGGCTCGACGAGAACAAGCCCCACCTCCTCGAGACGTTCTGCCCGCCTGCGAGCGCCGAGGCGATCGCCGCCGCGCAGCAGACGCTGGGTGTCGAGCTCCCCGACGACTGGGTCGACCTCCTCCGTCTCCACGACGGGCAGGAGCCCGATGCGCCGATGATCGCGACGTGCAGCCTCCTCCCCCTCGGGGAGGTCGTCTCCGAGCGCGCGCGGCTCGTCGAGCTCTTCCGTGATGCAGGGCCGGTCGACGAGAGCGCCGTCGACGCCGGCGTCAAGAAGGTCGCCTACACGCCGGCGTGGATCCCGATCGGGCGGAGCGCGCGAGGTCGCGACATCCTGTGTCTCGACCTCGATCCGGATCGCGGCGGCAGGCGCGGGCAAGTGGTGCTCGTCGCCGTGGACGACGACGCGCGGAACCTCGTCGCCGCGTCCGTCGCCGATCTCCTCGCGCAGTACTTCGAGGCCGCGCAGAACGGCGAGCTCGAGGAGGACGAGGACGAGGACGATGGGGACGACGAGGATCTCGAGGACGACGAGGACTGACGACGCCTATTCGTAGACGACGAGCTCCGGGCGCGGATCGAGGGCGAGCACCTCGGCGGGCCGCATGAGGCGCCCCTTCGAGCGCGTGTCCTCCTCGAAGAACAGCTTGAAGCCGGCGTGGATGCCGGGCGGCGTCGCCTTCATCAGGTGATCGTACGTCCGGATCTTGTTCGCGCGGTGACCGAGGCCGTCGACGCTCTTCACGATCGCGACGCCGGGGACCGGCGCGATCACGGACTCGTTCACGAGCACGCGGTCGTTCACCTGGTGGAACACGAGCACCTTCTCGGGGAGGTCTCCCTCCGCGACCACCGTCGAGAGCCATGTCGCGACCTCCATGATCGCCTCCCCGCTCGTCTGCCCGAACTTCGCTCCCGGCGCTGCTCTGCCAGTCATCGCCCACTCGGGATCCAGCGCGACGCCGACGTCGGGCTCTCGGAGGAATCGCTCGTAGTGCTTCAGCTCGGTGAGGAAATCGGAGCGCCCCGGCTGGATGTCGAGCAGGAGGAGCGCCTTCGCGTCACGTGCACCTTGCAGATACTTCTCGACCACCTCGTCGGTGACGCGACGGCGGTGCTTGCCGTCCTGCCCCGCGTCGCCCTGGACGATGACCGCGATCAGCTCGAAGACCATGAGGGGCTTCCGGTCGTCGGCGTACTCCTTGGCGAGCGCGTCGATCGCCTTGGCGCGGAGGCCGAGGTTGCCGGCGAGTCGTCCGAGCTTCGGCGCGCCGGGTGTCCCGCAGAAACCGACGAGACGGTGCGCGGGGAAGACCGCTCGCCCTCCGAGCGGGAGCTCACGCCGAGGCCGGCCCGCGTCGACGTCCGGACGGCCCGCATCCGGCGTCGCGACCGCGACGGGGAGCGATGCCTTCGCGACGGGCTCCGCTCCGGCGTCGGCCACGACCTCCCGCGGCGCATCACGACGCGTGCACGCCGCGAACGAGACGAGCACGACGAGGAGACGGACCGGTCGCGCGAGCGCTTGCACGGTCACCCTCGATACGGTCCGTCGGGAACGCGCCGCGCGAGGGTGTCGAGCGCGTCGAGGATCGCTTCGACCCGCTCGTGAGCGAGCTCGACACCCTCGAGGACGAGCGCGACCTCGTCGTCGTGCGCGTGGAGCTCGGGGCTCCGCTCGAGGACGAGCTGGAGCAAGGCGACGATCTCGTCGGAGAGGAGCATCCTCACGAGCTCCGGCGGACGCGCGCGGACCTGGAAGCGCTGGGCGAGCTCGGCCGGAACGCCAGGCGGCGGCTTGACGACGGCTTCGAGCACGCGCGTCCACGGCTCGTGCGGCCGGACGGAGGCGCGCCCGGGGAGCTTCGTCGGGAGGCGGACCGCCGCGAGCGTGGCGTACTGCCCGTCCTCGTCCCGCGCGTACACGCCCATCTCGAACGCGACGCCCGAGGGAAGGTCGCCGTGGAGCAGCGGCCCCGAGTCGGACGATCGGAAGCCGAGGCCGCGAGCCGAGGCCACGTCCGACCACACCTCCGACGCGACGCGGAGCGTCGTCGACTCGCGGAGCACCCGATCGCCGAGAGCGCTCGCCATGCGGCGGGCCTGGGACATCGAGACGGCACGGCGGATGATTCCGAGGAGCACGACGGGCAGGAAGGTGCCACGTAGCCTCTGCGGTCGCCACCACGAAACCGGACCGGTCATCGGAGCGTACGAGGATCATGAGAAACCGTCCGTCTGTGACGCTCCCGCTTCTCGCCGTGGCCGCCGCGCTCGCGGCGACGAGCTGCAAGAGCACGAGCACGGACGCCGCGCCCGATCCGGCGCGGACGAGCCCGAGCCCCGTCCGCGCGGCCGACGACCACGCGCTCGTGGCGAAGGTCGGGACGAGCCCGGGCGGC
>JALHPN010000207.1 GCA_022842465.1 Polyangiaceae bacterium
GCCGGCCCGGCGCCCGACGGCGGCTCGGGCACCGTCGCCTGCACAGCGCCCGCGGCTTGCGCGGCCGCGACGGATCTCGGCACCGTCTCCGGCGACGAAGCGAGCAACGTCCTCACCGCCGAAGGAACCGGCTCGAAGTGGCTCCGGGTCTGGGTCACGGAGGACGACGACGGCGTCGCCGGCGTCGAGCTCCGCGCGACGGCGACGCTCACCTCGCCGCCGGGGACGAACTTCGATCTCTACGTCTACACGGGGAGCTCGAGCGCCCACGAGTGCTCGGCCGTCGCCGCGCAGTCGACGAACGGGAGCGGCACCGACAGCGCCCAGGTGTCCTTCGGCGAGAGCGGCCTCCTCGCGAACGGCAGCAACGACTCGCGCTACGTGACCGTCGAGGTCCGGCACGTGTCGGGCCCCTGCAGCGCGAATTCGAAGTGGTCGCTCGCCTTCGCCGGCAACTGAGGAAGACGGGCGCCTTCGCCGTCGCGGCGCTCGTCGCGTCGTGCGCCGGTGCCCCTCCTTCCGCCGCGCCGACGGCGCCGCGCACGACGTCCCGCGCCGCAAAGGTGCGGTTCGTCGACGACGACTGGGCGGCGGCACGCGAACAGGCGAAGCGCTCGGGCAAGCTGCTCTTCGTCGACGCGTGGGCTCCGTGGTGCCACTCGTGTCTGAGCATGCGGTCGTTCGTGCTCGGGGATCCGAAGCTCGCGGCGCTCGACGGAGCGTTCGTCTGGCTCGCGATCGACACCGAGAAGGACGAGAACGCGGCGTTCGTCGCCGCACATCCGAACCAGGTCTACCCGACCCTCTGGGTGATCGACCCCGCGCGCGACGCGGTCGTCCTCGAGTGGCCCGGCACGGCGACGGCCGACGAGCTCGTCGAGCTCCTCCGCGCGAGCGCGGCGGCGCACGGCGGAGGCGCGAACGCGAAGCTCGAGGTGGCGTTCCTGAAGGCGAATCACGCTGCCGCGGAGGAAGAGGGGGAGGACGCCGCGCGTGCGTATCGCGAGCTCCTCGCCGATCTCCCGCCGGGCCATGCGCTCGTCCCGCGCGTCGTCGAGGGCGCCGTGTCGACGCTCGCCGCGAACGGTCAGAAGGACGCGTGCGCCGAGCTCGCCGCCCGACGCGGCCCCGGTCTGGCGCCGAGCACGTCGCGCGCGACCGTCCTCGCGACCGGGCTCTCGTGCGCGCGGGAGGCGAAGCGGGCGGCGGAGATCGCGCTGCTCTCCGAGGCGGCCCTCCGCGCCGCGAGCGATCCCGATCCCCGTGTCCTCGCCGACGATCGCTCCGCCCTCTACGAGGAGCTCGTCGAGACGCGGAAGAGCGCGGGAGACGACGCCGGCGCCACGCGCCTCGCCGACGCGTGGGCGAGCTTCCTCGAAGGCGAGGCGGCGCGTGCGCCCACCCGCGAGGCCCGCGCCGTGTTCGACCCGCATCGCGTGTCGGCGTACCTCGCGGCGGGGCGCGCTTCGCGGGCGATCCCCATGCTCGAGCAGACGGCGGGCGAGGCGCCGGCGGACTACAATCCGCCTGCCCGCCTCGCCCGGGTGTACCTCGAGCTCGGACGGCTCGACGAGGCGCGCGCCGCGTCGGATCGCGCTGTGGCGCTCGTGTACGGGCCCCGCGCTTTGCGGGTCCTCGCCCTCGCCGCCGACGTCGCCCGCGCCCGGAAGGACGTCGCGGCCGAGCGGGCCGCCCTCACGAGCGCACTTGCACGCACCGAGAAGGCTCAGCTGACGAAGGGGCAGCGGAAGCTCCGGGACGGGATCGAGGCGCGGCTCCGCGCGCTCCCCTGACGCGGTGCGAAGCGACGTGCACGTGGCACGGCCCACGCTAGGCTGAGAGACGTGAGTCCGTGGATCGTGGCCGCCCTACCGATCGTGATCCTGGCGATCACCGTCGCCGCGGTCATGCTGCGCGCAAGGCGCCGAGCCCGCGCGCGGCAGCCGGTCCGGGAGGCGAGCGCGTTCGTGCTCCTCGAGGGGAACGACTGGTCCGCCTGCACGGTCGATGATCGCCACGAGCCGTGGCACAAGCTCGTCACGGAGCCCGTTCGCGGCTTCTGCGGCGTCCCGGTAGGGCGTCATCGGATCGTGACCTCGACCGCGGCGGGGGATGCCCTCCTCGACCTCGTCGCGTACCCCGGCGAGATCCTCGCGTTCCGCCTCGACGTCGGCCGCGCGCGATGGGAGCCCGTCGATCCCGACGCCGACACGCGCAGCATGCTCGAGGGCGTGCCCGCGAGCAGCACCGACGTCGCCGCGGCGCGGAAGGTGAAGCTCCCCGGGTGGCTCGTCCACCTCCGGACGTCGCTCGGCGCCGGCGTCCTCCGCGCGACCGCGGGGGACGACGGGATCGAGCGCCTGCGGAAGCGCTTCACCAAGCTCGTCGTCGCCGCGGATCGGGCGAGCCTCGACGCGGGAGGTGACGCCCTCCTCCGCGAGGCGCGCGCGCTCGGCGAGACGCTCGTCGGCCGTCCGGTCGCGCGTCGCGACATCCGCGCGCTCGTCGGCCCCGCCCGCGAGACCGCGTCGCGCCTCCTCGCGCACGAAGACACGGAGCGGGCGATGCGCGTCGTCGGGCTCGGGCTGGCGCTGATGCCCGGGGACCCGGAGCTGATGGTGGTGGCCGGCTGCGTGCTCGCCGCCCGCGGCGAGACCGACGAAGCGCTCCGTGCGCTCAACGCGGCCCTCGAGCGCGATCGTCACCTCGAGGCAGCCGACGTCGCCCGCGCGATGCGCGCGCGGATGGAGCTCCGCTCTCGCCTCGGTCGGTCGAGCGTCCGCGTCTGATCGCACGACGCGCGCGTTGACCGCGGCCGGACGCCGGGCGAGGCTGGATCCATGCGCGCAACGCTTCCCCTCGCCTTCGTCCTTCCCCTCGCGGCCTTTGCCTATGCGTGCGAGGACGACGCGGGCGGCGGCGGCACGGGCACGTTCGACGCCGGCACGGGCACGTTCGACGCGGGCGCGACCCCGGAGAGCCCGGACGCCGCGGCGCCGAACGAGGCCGGAGGAAAGGGCCTCGTCGTGAACGTGAAGTCGATGGGCGCGCCCGTCGCGAACGTCACCGTCGTCTTCCACGACGCGAACGGCGCCGTTTCGGGCCAGGCGAAGACGGACGCCACCGGTGTGACGTCGGCGCCGGCGGCGCCCGCGATGGCGACGGTCGCGGTCTCGCGCCCGGACGGGGCCGGAGCCCTCCTCACGTACCTCGGTCTCGCCGAGGGCGACGTGCTGAACGTCGAGATCCCGCCCGAGATGACCAGCGAGCCTCTGCCGGTCGGCACCTTCGGCGTCACCTTCACGAACGCGTCGGCGAATGCCGCGTTCCACGAGGTCCAGGTCAACGGTCAGTGCTTCGGGGGCGTGGGGCCGGCGCCGATGCAGCCGATCGTCGTCGCGCTCTACCCGGGGTGTCTGAAGCAGCCGAGCAACGTCCTGCTCGCGACGGCGTTCGACGACGGCGACGTCCCGCTCCAGTTCACGTTCAAGAAGGGGGAGGCTCCACCGGCCCCGAACGGGAACCGCGACGTGCTCCTCCCGATGTGGGCCGCCCCGCAGACGATCGCGGTGACCGCGACGAACGCCGGCGCCGGCGCCGCCGTCTCCGGCGAGGTCGCGCAGGTGGCCGACGGCGCGCCCTTCGTGGTCGGTCAGAACGCGACGGGGGATTTCCTCGCCGGCGGCGCGACCTTCCGCTACGCGAGCGGCTTCGCCGAGGCTCTCCAGGTCAAGGTGCGGAGCGAGCTCGACGCGAGCACGCAGATCGTCGTTCGCCGCGCGGCCCCGGCCGGCAACGCGACGGTCGACTTCGCGACCGCGCTGCCGCGGTTGACCGGGCTCACGGCGGTGGGCACGCCGCGCCCGGACGTCACCCTGACGGCGGCCTCGCCGCTCGCGACGAGCGACGGTGGCTTCGTGGTCCTCCACTGGTCGAAGCTCACCGCGGGCGAGAACTTCCGCGCCTTCAGCTGGAGCTTCGTCGTGCCGCCGCCGACGACGTCCTTCAAGGCGCCTGCCCTCCCGGCGGAGCTCGCCGCGCTCCTGCCGCCCGAGGGGACGGCCTCCGGCGCGGGCTTCTTCGAGAGCGACGCCGTGGCGGGCTACGCGCAGTTCAGGGCCGCGATCCTCCCCGTCGCGGGCGTCCCGCCCTTCCTCGACGACCGCGGCGTCCTCCCCGCGAACGGGACGACGCGCATCACCCTCCACAACTCGCTGGAGCCCAACGACCTCTGACAGCTCGACCGCGCGCCCGGCGAGGGCGAGCGGATCTTTCCAGGGAAACACCAGTCCTTCGCGCGCCCGCGCTTTTTGGGTATCGTGCCGCCCCGGTGGGAGACATGAACCAAGAGCCGTCCGCGCACATCCCGAAGCCTGCTCGCGTCTGGACCCCGGGGGCCGCTGCTCCTCGGGACGTCCCCACGCTCCACGCCGCGAAGTGGCCGCCGGACGACGACGACGCCGGCGCTGGCGTCCCCGGCGGCAGCATGCCCGGCGGCTACGGCGGCGGCGACGACGGCAACTTCAAGAAGGGTCGCTTCAAGCCGGCGATCGTCCTCTTCGGCGTCCTCGCCGCGATCGCGGCGGGCACGGCGATCTTCCTCGGTGGCCAGAAGCAGGCGGAGCAGCTCTCCGCCAAGCAGATCGCGGACGAGAAGAAGAACACGGCGCTCCTCCCGATCGAGGAGGCGCTCCCCAAGTACCGGAAGTGGGCCTCGAACGCCGAAGAGGTGAAGCTCCTCGAGGAGGGCATCACGCAGGTCGCGTGGGCGAAGGATCCCGAGGGCCTCAAGAGCGTCATCGCGGGCCTCTCGCACATCGACCACCGCGTCCGCGGCACGTCCGCGACCGCCCTCCTCGAGTACGGCTCTCCCGCGGCCGACAGCGCGAAGCCCGCGCTCCTCGCCGCCCTCGCGGAGGCGAAGGCCGAGGACAAGCCGCAGATTTCCTGGGCGCTCGCGGCGCTGAAGGAGTCGAGCGCGTTCGACGCCGTCATGGCGGAGTACCGCGCGGGCCACCTCGCGAAGGTGCAGCGGCTCGATCAGTCGCCGGCCTTCGATCCGGACGTGCTCGCGGGGATGGTCTCGCTCGACAAGCTCTCTTCCCTCGCGGCCGACGAGAACGAGAGCGTGAGGCAGCTCGTCGCGACGATCCTCTCGCGCACGGGCGACCCGCGTTACACGGGGCAGCTCGTCAAGCTCGTCCAGGACAAGTCGATCGAGGTCGCGCGCGAGGCCGCCGTCGGTCTCGGCAAGATCGCGAACGAGGAGGCGATGCAGCCGCTCCTCGACGCGCTCCTCAAGGCCGACAAGGACTCCCGGCAGAAGTTCCTCGAGGCGCTCCGCGACGGCGTCGGCGGCAAGGGGCTCGTCCTCGCGCTCCGCAGCGTCCAGAAGAACACGGCGGACACCGAGCGCTTCCAGACGAAGCTCATCTTCGACATGCTCGAGTCCCTCGAGGACCCGCGCGCAGGGGACGCGCTCGTCGAGTACATCGCGACGAATCCGCATCCGCACTGGAAGACGATGGCGGCGATCCGCCTCGCCGCCGCGGGTGACGTGCGCGCGGTGCCGACCCTCGCCTGGCGCATGAAGCAGGAGCCGCCGGTCCTCTACGGCAAGGTGCCGGAGGAGAAGCGTCTCTGGGGCGACGACGACAAGGAGCGCGTCGTCGGAGCGCGTATGCTCGCGGACCTCGCGATCCTCCACCCGGACAAGCGCGCCGACATCCGGGCGCAGGCCTACGACGGCGTGAAGTACTGGATCACGGACAAGCCCCAGCCGCACGCGAACGGCCTCCGCTTCATGGCGGCCGCCGAGGCGACCGAGATCCTCCCGAAGATGCGGGAGTGGGCGAACCCGAGCATTCCCTTCCCGAAGGAGGGCCAGCAGGACTTCCCGCCGACGTGGGCGACGGCGCAGAGCGCGCTCCGTTACCTCGGCTGGATGAAGAGCCCGTCCGACTTCGCGATCCTGGAGAACCAGCTCCGCCGTCGTCCCGAGAAGGTGGACGCGACGATGGAGTCGCTCCTCCAGGGCGGCCTCGCGGTCATGGGCATGACCCTCCGCGCGATCGGCGTCGGCGCCTCGTACGGGCTCGCGCAGTGGGGCGACCCGCGCGCGTACCCGACCCTCGTGAAGTACATCGAGGACAAGATGAACAACGAGCAGTCGCGCATCGACGCGTGCTTCTCGTTGGCCTGGGTCGCGACCGACGAGCAGATGAAGGAGGTCGCCAAGAAGGTCAAGGAGCTGGAGAAGCCCGACCCGAAGACGCAGATCATCCGCACCTGCTACCTCGAGACGCTCATCCGGCGCCCCGTGCCCGCGGCGACGGCGTCGCTCGTCGATCTGATCAACGGGCGCACGGAGCTCGAGGTGCAGCACCAGGCGGCGCGCGCCGTCGGCTTCGGCGGGGTGACGCCCCAGATCGCCCAGCAGCTCCAGGAGAAGCTGAAGGACACCGGCACGCGCAACGACGCCGCGCTCGCGCTCCTCCTCGGCGCGGATCCCGACACGGCGCGCCGCACGATCGCGAGCTACGCGGACGTCGACAAAGCGGCGCTCGAGGAGCTCAAGGTCGTCTACAACCAGACCTTCGGGTACTGGAGCGACAAGAACTACGAGAACGGCGACGTCGCCCGCTGGATCAAGAACGCAGAGGCCGCCTCCCGCGTGAAGCTGGGGGATGCGCTCCAGGACTGGCCGCGTCTCATCCTCGCCCGCAACGTCCAGGGCATCGACTACGACAACGGCCCGCACTCGGTCACGCGCGTCCAGATGCGCGTGCGCCTCATGCGCGACGCGCGCGCGGCCGACGAGAAGAAGCGCGCCGACGCCGTCATGATCCTCAAGTTCATGGGCGAGAAGGGCGCGCTCATGGCACTCAAGGGCGAGACGGGGCCGGGCGCGGACCTCGCCAAGCAGGCGTTCTTCGAGCTCATGAACCCGAAGCAGACGTCGGAGGCCCTCCCTGAGGCGAAGGCCGCCGGCGGCAAGGACTCGGACAAGGCCGGGGGCAACCTCGTCCCGCCGACGAGGTGACGTAGCGAGAGACGTCAGCTCGCCGGAGCGCGACCCACCGCGAAGATCGCGCTCCGGAGCGCCACGGCGTCGAACGGCTTCTCGAGCAGCGGCTGGGACGTGCGCACGAGCCCGTCCTGCTCCGCCTGCGTCGCGCCGCCGCCCGAGCAGAAGAGGAAGCGTCGGGCGAGCTCGGGGCGCTCCGCGACCGCTCGTTCGAAGACGGCGACGCCCGAGAGGTCGGGCATGACGACGTCGCAGACGATGACGTCGAAGCGCTCGGTGAGGGCCCTCTGCAGTCCCTCTCGGGCGTTCGAGCAGGTGGAGACGTCGTGCTCGCCGAGCAGGCGCTCGACCACGGTGAGGACGTTCGCATCGTCGTCGATCACGAGCACGCGGAGGCGCGCGCTGACGGCGGGCGGGGTTCGCGCGCGCTCCTCGTCGAGAACCCCCTCTGCGCGCGGCAGGAGCACGCGGAAGGTGGTGCCCGTGTGGGGGTCCGTGTCGACGAGGATGTCGCCCCCGAACGACGTCACGATCGTGTGGCAGATCGACAGGCCGAGCCCGGTGCCCTCGCCCGCTGGCTTCGTCGTGTAGAACGGATCGAAGATCCGGGTGAGGACAGCCGGAGGGATGCCGCACCCCGTGTCGGTGACCTCGATGTAGACGAAGCCGTCTTCGGCGGTGCCCGTTCGGATCCGGACCTCGAGCGCGTCGCCGTCCCGACCCTCGAGGGCCTGAGCGGCGTTGACGAGGAGGTTCAGGACGACCTGTCCGAGGCGTGCCTCGGTCGCCCGAGCCGGAGGCGGGGCGCCGAGCTCGACGACGAGCGCCGCGCCGCGCCGCTGGATCTGGTGCTTGCCGATGGCGAGGGAGCTCCGGACCACGGCGTCGACGTCGACCGGCTTCGCGGCGTCGTCCTGCGCGCGCGACAAGGGCTTCAGATCGGCGACGATGCGCGTGATGCGCTGCGTGCCGAGATGTGCGTCGCGGAGGGCGCCGAGGACGTCGGAGTCGACGCCGTGGGTCGAGGCGAGCGCGTCGAGCGCGTAGTCGAGGTTGCCGAGGATGTACGCGAGGGGGTTGTTGATCTCGTGCGCGACGCCGGCCGCGAGGATCCCGATCGACGCGAGGCGATCGGCGAGGATGAGGCGCGACTCCAGGGCCTTTCTGTCCGTCACGTCCTGCATGGAGCCCGTCATGCGGAGCGGTGCCCCCGCGTCGGTCCGCGTGACGAAGCCGCGGTCGCGGACGTGGGCGAAGCGCCCGTCGGCGTAGGCGAAGCGATACTCGCCGGACCATGAGCTGTCGCCGCTCGCGATCGTGCTCGCGGTGCTCGAGACGATGCGGTCGCGGTCGCCGGGGTGGACGCGGGCCCTCCACCAGTCGGCCGTCGTGACTCCGCCGACGTCGAAGCCGAACGCCTCGCGCAGCGAGTCCGTCCACGAGACCTCGTCGGTCGCGAAGTCCCACTGCCAGATGACTTCGCCGGTCGCGCGCGCAGCGAGGCGGAAGCGCTCCTCCGCGCGGGTTCGCGCGAGCGTCTCGAGCCCGAGGGCGAGGAGGTTGGCGACCGCGTGCGCGAAGTCCTGCTCGTCGATGCTCCACGTCCGTGCGGGCCCGACGTGCTCGTGGCAGAGGACGCCGGCGATGCGACCGTCGCGCCAGACGGGCACGTCGAGCATCGCGCCGATCCCGTGGGCGTCGAAGTAGCCGTTCGCGAACTCGCGCGTCTCGGGATCGTTCACGGCGTCGTGGGCGACGATCCGCGGGAGCCCGCGAAGCGCCTCGAAGTACGCGGGGTAGGTCGCGGCGTCGAGCCGGCCGCCGGACTGGAAGGTGCCGGCCGATGCGAGATGGAGCTTCTCGCACGTGATGGCGGCGCCGTCGGCGGTGAGGCTCCAGTAGCTGCTCCGCTCGACGCCCAGCGTCTCGCCCGCCGTGCGCAGGAACACCGTGAGCGCCTCGTCCACCGTCGACGGTCGCAGCTGCGCCAGATCGAGCAGCCGCGCCTGATTGCGGAGGCGAGCTTCGACGGAGGACGCGAGCGGAGTCTCGACGCGCATGGCCCGATTCTAGGGCGACGCCCGCGCGCAGCGCGACGCGCGAGAGAGCGCGGCAACGTCGAAAGCGACAGACCGCGACCGTGCGCGTCGCGGCGGCAGCCGATGACGTAGAGGACGCGCGCGTCCCGGTCGGCGGCGGCCACCGGAAGAATCCGCGACACGGCCACGTACGTTCGGTCGCGTGCGAGCGTCGTCGCGACGACGGGCGCCATCCACGGCTCCAGCGCGGCCTTGCGATGGCGCGCGACCACCGCACGCTCGGCGAGGCCGAGCGCATCCGAGAGCTCCGGTGTAGTAGAAGAAGAGCATGCGATCGGCGCGTACGCTCCTCCTCGTGCTGACCACGCTGATCGCGTGCGGGCCGAGCACGCCCGGCGCGGGGACGCCTGGCGCCAACGTCACCGCGAAGAACGTCACGTCGACGGGAGGCGTCGTCTCCGCCTGCGTGCCGACTGGGCCGGAGCTTTGTTTCAACGCCAACGACGACAACTGCAACGGCGTCATCGACGAGGGCTGCGGGGTCGGAACGGGCGTCCTCCAGTTCATGGCAGGGTGGGGGGACAGCCCTGCCGACGTCGACCTCTCCGTCGTCGATCCGAACGGCGGCAAGGTCCACAAGGCGAACCGCTCGGGCGCCTCTGGCCTCCAGCTCGAGAAGAACTGCCCCGAGGACGGCTGCCACGGGCAGAACGTCGAGAACATCTTCCTCGACGCGCACGATCCGCCGCGCGGAAAGTATGCCGTGGAGGTGAAGCTCGTCGACGCGCGCGGCGCGGAGCTCCCCGTTCGCGTCCACCTCTCGGTCCGGATCGGCAGCCGCACGTACGGGGCCGATTTCGCGCTCGCGCCCGAGAAGGGCCAGGACAAGCAGTCCTTCACCTTCGAGCTATGAGCGCGGGACGACGTGCGGTGGCACCTCGTCTCGGCCGTCGATTGACTCACCTGGGCGGTCGCGTGCTCCGGTCCGTTCCGAACGACCCTGCGCCGGCTTCGGGGTTCGACTCGTAAGCGCTCGCGCCCCAGGGCGGCGGCTCCGTGACGAAAGGTCCCGCACCGCCCGTCGGCACCGGCGGCGGCGCGAGAGGCGTGCCCGCGGCGGAGCGCGGCGACGGAGGAGGTGCCGACGCGCTCGGAGCCGCCGTCGCCACGGCCGCGCTCCCGGCGCCGCCGTCCGTGCGGGCGAGCTCTTCGGCCGCCGTGAGCGTGGTCACGGAGGTGCCCGCATCGCCACGCCCGGACGCGGTCGCCACGTCGGGTCGAGGTCCCCTCGGCGTCACCTGCGTCGCCGCGGGCGCGGTCGCGGGCGCCACGGAGGTCGCGGTCGTCTGCGATCGGGGAGTCTCCGTCGTCACGACCTCATCGCGTTCGGGCTCGCTCGTCGCGGCCGCGGTCGCTGCGGCAGGAGGCGCCGCGACGGGAGGCGTCCCGTGCGCGGGCGTGGGGCTCGGCGCCATCGTCGGCGCCAGGAGCGGGCTCGCGAGGCCTCCTCCGAGCGCGTCCGCGCTCTTCCCTGCCTGGTGGGCGATCCCGGCCGTGACGGCCGCGACCCCTGCGGTGCCGAGCGCCACCGCGAGGACAACTCCACGGAGAATCCGCCGGTCCCCCGTCCGGACCCGTCGCGCTGCGCGTCGCCACATGGCCCGGCGGAGCTGCATCCGGCGTGCCGTCTGGCTCTCTTCTCCGGGAGAGATCGGGCAGGGAAGAGAGCGCGATTGACGCGGGAGGGCACACCCCTATATCTCCTCGGGATTCCCGAGGAGCCATGAACCCGACTGCGATGCTCATCCTGATCGTCGGCCTGCACGCCATCTTCTTCTGGTCGGCGATCCGGCGATGGCAGCTCCTGCGCATCGGGCGCTGGGTGGACCGCTTCGACCAGATCCCCGAGCGCATCGGCGCCGTGCTCCGGTACGCGTTCGCCCAGGAGAAGATGGCCTACTACCAGCCGGCGGGCTGGGCTCACAAGCTGGTCTTCGTCGGCTTCCTCACGCTCCTCGCGCGGACGCTCGTCCTCTGGGGCCGCGGCTTCGACCCGACCTGGAACATGTTCGTCCTCGGGCCGACGCAGCCCATCGGCAAGGTCTACGAGTTCGCGAAGGACCTCGTGGCATTGGGCGTGCTCCTCGGCGTGAGTGTCTTCTTCTACTACCGCGTGATCAAGCCGCAGAAGCGGATGACGCTGAACAAGGAGGCGCTCGTCATCCTCGGCATCATCGCGACGATGATGATCTCGGACATCGTCTACGACGGATCGGCCCTCGCGCTCGCCGCGCGTTTCCCGGAGATCTGCTCGCCGGCGTCGAGCGCGTCATTTTCGGATCAGTGCCAGACCGTGGGGAAGATCGTCGCGCCCTACGGCATCGGCTCCGACGTGCACGCGAGCTTCTCGATCTTCCCGTCGCCGGCCGGCTCCGCCGCCGCGACGCTCGTGAAGCGGCTGCCGACGGGGGCGCTCACCTTCCTCGCGCAGGCGGGGTTCTGGACGCACTCGTCGCTCGTCCTCGTCTTCCTGAACCTGCTCCCGTACTCGAAGCACTTCCACATCATCACCGGCATCCCGAACGTCTTCTTCAAGGACCTCGCTCCGAAGGGGCGCCTCGCGCCGATGGGGACCGCGGAGCAGATCGGCGAGCAGCTGATGGCCGCGAGCGAGCTCCCGGAGCCGACGGCGGCGCCGATCGGTGTCGCGAAGGTCGAGCACCTCTCGTGGAAGAGCGTCCTCGACTTCTACACGTGCACCGAGTGCGGGCGCTGCTCGGACAACTGCCCGGCGCACAAGACTGGCAAGATCCTCTCGCCGAAGCACCTCACCCTCGCGCTCCGCGATCACATGTACGAGCACCAGGCGGAGCTCGTCGAAGAGGAGATGCGGTGGGGGCCGCGCGGAGAAGCCCGCGCGGCCGACGACAAGGACCCCGAGGTCCTCGCCGACGCGGCGGAGGGCGCGAAGCCGATCCTCCGGTACCAGCACATCGATCTCACCCCCGAGGTCGTCCACCCGGACGTGCTCTGGGCGTGCACGACGTGCCGGGCCTGCGAGGAGCAGTGCCCCGTCCTCATCTCGTACGTCGACAAGATCATCGACATGCGCCGGAACCTCGTCATGGTCCGGAACGAGTTCCCGCACGAGCTCCAGAAGCCCTTCCAGGCGATGGAGGTCAACGGCAACCCGTGGAACTTGTCGCGCATGGATCGCTCCGCGTGGTCGGACGGGCTCGAGATCCCGTTCATGGCGGACCGGCCGACGGCCGAGGTCCTCTACTGGGTGGGCTGCGCGGCGAGCTACGACGACCGCGCGAAGAAGATCGCGCGCGCGACCGCGAAGCTCCTGAAGTCCGCGGGGGTGGACTTCGCGATCCTCGGGCAGGAGGAGTCGTGCACCGGCGACCCGGCGCGCCGCGCGGGCCACGAGATGCTCTTCGCGATGCTCGCCGAGGGCAACGCCGCGGTGCTGAACACGTACAAGGAGCAGGGCGGCATCCGCACCGTCGTGACGGCGTGCCCGCACTGTTTCAACACCCTCAAGAACGAGTACCCGGACTTCGGCGCGAAGCTCGAGGTCGTGCACCACACGGATTTCCTGCTCGGCCTCCTCGCCGAGGGGAAGCTCGTGCCGAAGCGGCCCGTGCTGGGTCGCGTCGTCTACCACGACAGCTGCTACCTCGGCCGGTACAACGACGTCTACGAGTCGCCGCGCGAGATCCTGCGACGGATCCCGGGCGTCGAGCTCGTCGAGCCCGACTACTGGACGAAGACGCGAGGCCTCTGCTGCGGCGCGGGCGGCGCCCAGATGTGGATGGAGGAGCAGAACTCGAATCGCGTGAACGTGAAGCGCACGCTGCAGCTCGTCGACACGGGCGCGAAGACGGTCGCCAGCGCGTGTCCCTTCTGCATGACGATGCTCACCGACGGTCTGAAGAGCCAGTCGCTCGAGGACAAGATCCGGCAGATGGACGTCGCCGAGCTCCTCGAGCAGAGCTGCTCGGTCGAGGATCGTCCGGTACCGGCCCCCGTCGCGTCGAAGCCCGCGGTAGCCGAAGCCGTCCCCGCGGAGTGATCTCCGCGACGACCTCGCGGGGTGTCCGCGCGGGGACGAGCGCACCTCGGTCGCGAGGCCGCAGCACGCGAGAACGCCCGGACTTCCGCGTTGTCTGGCGTGTGCACGGCCTTTGATCGGGGGTGGGCATGCGCTCGAACCTCACTCTCCCCGGGCTCCTCTCCCTCGTCGCTCTCGCCGCCTGCGCCGCGCCCGTCGACGACGACGAGGCGGGGGCGAGCGCCGACGCCGTCAAGGCCGACGCGTCCGCGTCCGCCGCGCTCGCCGGGCGCTACGTGCCGGACGACGACGGCCGGAACCCGGCGCTCCTCGACGTCGCCCTCCCGCGCGAGACGCCGCGGCAGGCTGCGGTCGTGGGCCGGCTCCGTGTCGCGCCGGCCGACGACCGCGACGTCGGGAACCTCGAGAAGACGTGCACGCTCTCGTTCTCGGGCGTCCTCGAGAAGCCCCGAGAGGACGGTCCCGTCGACGTCGACGTCGAGGTCGCGGACGTCACGGGCACGTCGCCAGGCAAGCTGCGGTTCAGCCACGTGAGCACGTTCGCCGGGATCGGCACATCGAGGCAGCGCGTCGTGCTCTCGCTCGAGCGGCCGTCGCGCGCGTGCGAGCTGGCGCTCGGGCCGCGGGGGAGCGTGAAGGAGGGGGTCACGTTCGTGTGGAACGCGCGACCGAGGAGCGACGTCCTCTCCTTCGGGACGCTCACGCGCGAGATCCAGATCCGTGGGATCGACAACCCCAGCAACGGCGTCTACCACCCGATCTACGCGCTCTTCCGGGGCGAGCCGGTGGAGATCTACCGTCGGAACGACAGGGGAGTGCTCGTCGGCGGCATGCGTGTCGACTCCCGAGGCGAAGGTGGCGGCCTCCACGACAGGCAGGCGGTCATCTCGATGAACGACCTCGTCCCGCAGCCGCGCGCCGTCCAGGATCTCCTGGCGATGCCGACGCGATGAGCGCAGCCGGTCGACGACTCGGCCTCCGGCGTCCCGCGCGGTGATCGGGTTCCCGTGCGTGCGCGCCGCGCGTGCGTGCTATCACCTGCGGATGCCGATGTGCCCCATCTGCGGCAAGGACGCGAAGCCGCGCACCGAGAACAAGGCGGCCCCGTTCTGCAACGCTCGCTGTAAATCGGTCGACCTCGGGAAGTGGCTCGACGAGGCCTACCGGATCCCGGTGGAGGGCTCGGAGGCGGAGGCGGAGGACGAGCAGGCCGCGGCGAGCCCACTCCCCCCTTCCGGCTTCGATGTGCGAAACTGACCCGCGATGCACGGCTCCCCGATCTCGCGCCTGCTCCGTAGCTTCGCCGTCTCGGCGGTGATCGCGCTGCCGTCCGCGGCCTATGCGCAGGAGCTCGCGCCGCCTCCCCCGATGGCGCCGATGGCGCCGCCCGGTCCGATGGACCCGAACGCGCCCGGCGCGACACCGGGCATGGCGCCCGCGGGGGGCACGCGCGCGAAGCTCGACGAGGCCGAGGCCGAGGACAGCGGTCGCGGGTTCGAGCTGTTCTGGCTGAACGCCGAGCTCGGCGGCGCCTACACGGACATGGCGCAGTTCTCGTCCGACACCCTGCAGGTCGAGAAGACGAGCGCGGGCGGCCCGTTCTTCGGGCTCGGCGCAGGGCTCCGCTTCGTCATCCTGACGCTCGGCGCTCGCATCCGGCACAACGCGCTCTCGTCGTTCAACCTCTGGCAGATCAACGGCGAGCTCGGCTTCAAGCTCCCGATCAAGGCGATCGACATCTTCTTCGGCGGCCACGGCGGCTACTCGTTCGTCGGGAGCCTCGGCGACGCGGGGCTCGCGACGAGCTCGAACGTCCCGAACGCGAAGGACGCCGTGAGCATCCGCGGCTTCAACGCAGGGCTCGATCTCGGCGTCGACTACTACGTGTCGCCGACCTTCTCCGTCGGCGTCGGCGGCTTCGGGGATTTCCTCTTCCTGAACCGTCCGGCCGTCGACATCCCGTCGGGGCTCACCGCGGAGCAGGAGGCGGCGATCGCGAGCGACCCGCTCTACCAGAAGTCCGGGACGAGCGCGGGCCTCCAGCTGGGCCTCGCGCTCCGCCTCGGTCTGCACTTCGGGCTGTGAGCCGCGCGCGCGAGCTCGCGATCGAGCTCGGCGCTCCCCGCGGTGACGTCGAAGGCCGCCGCGTGCTCCCGATGCTCTGCGCGCAGGACGACGCGGGCGGCGTCATCCTGGGCTCTCGGGCGCACGTCTTCGAGCTGAAGCTCGACGGCGTCCGCATCGTCGCGGACAAGCGCGGGGACCTCGTTCGGCTCGCGTATCGTCGCCTCCGGGACGCGACGGCGAGCTACCCCGAGGTCGCCCGCGCGGTCGCCTCCCTCCCGGCGGATCGCGTCGTCCTCGACGGCGAGATCGTCGCATTCGACGCGAAGGGGCACCCCGACTTCCAGCTCCTCGGGCGCAGGATCCAGGCGGGCGGAGCGTCGGTCGCGCGGGCGGCCGCGGAGGTGCCCGTCTGCTACCTCGTCTTCGACGTGCTCGCGATCGAGGACCGCGATCTGAGGCGGCTCCCGCTCGAGGCCCGTCGCGCGATCCTGGAGGAGCTCGTCCCCGACTCCGCGCGCGGCACGGTCCGCCTGCCGCCGACGTTCGACGACGGCGTCGCCCTCTTCCGGACGTGCGTCGAGAACGGCCTCGAGGGTGTCGTCGCGAAGCGCCGCGGATCGGTTTACCGCGACGGCGACCGGACGACGGACTGGGTCAAGGTGAAGAACCTCGTCGAGCGCGACCTCGTCGTCGTCGGGTGGACCGAGGGGGAGGGGAGGCGCTCCCGGCTCGGCGCGCTCGATCTCGCCGCGTACGAGGACGGCGATCTCGTCGCGTGCGGGAGCGTCGGCAGCGGGCTCGACGAGGACACGATCGACGCGCTCCTCCCGACGCTGCGCGCGCTGGAGGTGCCGAAGCCCACCGCGCGCGGGAGGCGCACGCCGGACCGCTCGCGCCGCCACGTGCGTCCCGAGCTCGTCGTGTCGGTGCGCTTCATGTCCCTCTCGGCGGACCGCAAGGTGCGCGCGCCCGTGTTCCGCGGGGTGCGGCCGGACGCACGGCTCGAGGACTGCGTGCTCGACGCGTCGGAGGTCGAGGCCGCCGGAGAGAGCGTGCCCGTCGACGCGGTCGCGCTCCGGGTGGAGGGACCGCGCGGTGCGGCCACGGCCGTCGCGACCGCGGCGCGCGCGATCCGGGACGTCGCGATCGAAATCGGCCTCCCGTCGCTGGCGCTCGCGGCGATGCCGGGCTCCCTCGACGTGCTCCTCGCCACGGGGAGCGCGCCGGAAGCGGCCCGGCGGGCGCTCGCGGAGATCGTCCTTCGCCTCGTCGCGAGCGATCGTGCGCGCGCGCGGGTCCTCGTCAGGCCGCCGTCGCCGTGGTCGCAGGTCGACCCGGTGCGGGTCGCGATGCCGCTCGGCTGGGACGAGCTCGAGCGCTTCGTCGCCGAGGGCGCACGCGCCGAGGTCGCCGCGGCGCGGCGG
>JALHPN010000208.1 GCA_022842465.1 Polyangiaceae bacterium
GGGGCGGGGGAGGAGGCGGACGCGGCGTCGCGCTCGGCGGCGCGAGCTGGCCCTCCAGCTTCGCGGCGCGCGCCTCGAGCATGGCGAGCAGCGTGTCGCCTCCGCGGGAGCCGCCGGCGGCCGTGGTCGAGCCTGGCGGCGCGATCGTCCCGCCCTGCGACTCGGCCGCGGCCATGCGTGCGAACTCGGGATGGGCGGAGAGGAACGTCGCGAGCGCCGCTTCCTTGGTCTTGAGGTCGATCTGGTTGCGCTCGCTCTCGGCGTCGACGAAGGCCTTCAGGGCCTTGGCCGACTCCGCACGTCGCGTCGACGCTTCGCGCACGATGCACTCGCCGAGCCGGCGCGTGACCTCCTGCACCTCGTCCGGGCTCCCGCCCGTGTAGGAGATCTCGAAGGTGTCCCCCTCGCGCGCGCGGAAGGAGATCTGCTTGCGCATGTCCTCGACGGCGTCGACCATGCCTCGCTTCTCGACCTGCGCGTCGAACGCGTGCGTCTCCTTGATGATGGGCTCGAGGCTTGCGCGCGAGAGCAGCACCTCGCGGAGGCGCGCGCCGACCCGCCTCGCGACCTCGCTCCCGCCCCCGCCCCCCTCGAGCGCGCTCATGTTCTCCTGGTAGAGGATGACGGTCTCGGACTTGTACGTCCGTGGCCGCGTGAGGGCGATCGGCACGCCTATCGCGCAGGTGACGACGAAGACGAGGAGCGCGCGCTTCCAGAACGAGAGGATGCGTCCCCCCGTCGACAGCGCGCGGTCGAGCTCCTCGCGTGCGGTGGTCGTCTCGCTCATCGTGGGGGCACTCCCTGCGTCGCGGCGCGGAGGCTCGCGAGGAGGAGCCGGGCGCTGTCCTCCCACGAGCCGCCGCCGGCTCTCGCGATCTGGTCTGCGTCCCACGTGCGGGACGCGACGTCGCCGAGCGCTGCGGCGAGCGCGTCCGGCCGCTTCGCGGGCACGAGGCGTCCGGTGGCCTCGCTCCTGACGAGCTCGGGGATCCCGCCCACGTTCGTCGCGACCACGGGGCGACCGCACGCGATCGCCTCGCGGATGACGTTCGGCGAGCCCTCCGCCCAGCTCGGCAACGTGAGCAGTGTGCTCGCCGCGATCCAGACGGGGACCTCCCCGAGCGGGCGAGCACCGAGGAAGCGGACGCGATCGCCGAACGGCTTCGCCATCGCCTCGGCCTCCGCGCGCCCGCTGCCGTCGCCGAGGAGGACGAGCGAGACGTCGTCCCCTTCGACCTTCGCGAACGCCTCGAGCAGATCGAAGACGCCCTTCGCCCGCTCGAGCCGTCCCACGTAGAGGAGAAGCCGCCCGGTCGGCGGGATCCCCAGCTCCGCGCGGGCCTCGGCGGCATCGCGCACGCGGAAGAGGGAGGTGTCGATCCCGTTCGGGACGACGTCGACGCAGTCCCGCCGCGCGCCGAGCGCGATCGCGCGGTCTCCGAGGGCCTGGCTCACGGTGACGACGCGTGCCGCGCGCGGCAGGGCGACGGCGAGGTTGGCCCGTGGCCCGGCCATGTCGCCGAGGAGGTTCAGATCCGAGCCATGGGCCTTCACGACGGCCGGGACGCCCAGGAGCGCGGCGAGCGCCACCGCGGCGGCTCCGTCGGGGTAGGCCCAGGAGCCGAGCACGACGTCGACCTTCCCGCGTCGCGCGAGCACCGTGGGCGCGAGGGAGGCGACTTCGAGCATGCCCGCGACGGCCGAGCCGTAGCGCGGGACGTAGAAGACCCGGGGGTAGCGGACGCGGAGGCCGTCCACGACGTCCTCCTGCGGCACCGAGGCCAGGCGCGCCGCATCGGTCCTGGCGCCTGCCCGCGCGAGCAGAGAAGCTCCCGGGACCCACGGGATCGTGGCGAGGACCTCGACGTGGCAGAGGCGCCCGAGGGCCGCGAACTGCTGTCGGTTGAACGGCGAGGACAGGGGCTCCACGGCGTTCGGGAAGATGCGCGTGACGACGAGGACGCGGAGGGGGTCTCTCACGCCCTCCCGCTCGGCCGAACGCCGTTCGGCGCGCGCGGCTGGCGAACGGCTCGCCACGGACCCGACCTCCATCGTCGGGATGATAACGCGACGCACGGGACGGCCGCCATGAATGCTATCGTGGAGGCGCTCGCATGAAGCTCTCGCGCGTTTGGGCCTTCGCGGCCGTCGTCATGGCGGCTCTGTCCTTCGGGTGCGGCTCGGCCGTGACGTACGACTACAAGCGCGAACCGGACCCGCGGAGGGCCGAGTACGTGATCGGCCCGCTCGACCGCATCTCCGTCGTCGTCTGGAAGAACCAGGAGCTCTCCGGCGAGTTTCCGGTTCGTCCGGACGGGATCATCACGATGCCGCTCATCGGGGCCGTGAACGCCGCGTACCGCACGCCCACGGAGGTCCAGCAGGAGATCGCGCGCCGCTACGGCGAGTTCCTGCGCGCCGAGGAGATCGTCGTCTCCGTCGGCATCGTGGCCGTGAACAGCTACTCCTTCACCGTGACCGGGAACGTCGAGCACGCCGGCGTCTTCACCTCGCCCGGGTACCTGACGGCGATCGACGCCCTCGCGATGGCGGGCGGGCCGAACCGGTTCGCCGGCGATCGCTTCTACATCGTTCGCGGGTCGCCCTCGCGGCGGATCCCGATCGATCTCGGGCGCGCCACCTCGGGCAACCACCCCGAGGAGAACCTCGTGGTCCTCCGCGGCGACATCATCCTGGTTCCCTGAGAGCTCGTTCCCTGACGGAGGTTCGTCGATGCAAGCTGCAGCAACGTTCGGGGGGCTCTCGCGTCTGCACCTCATCATGGGGGTGCAGTGCAACGTGCGCTGCACGATGTGTTACCAGACGGACTTCAGCCCGAAGTTCAACATGCCCCCCGAGCTCTACAAGGAGAAGCTCGCGGAGGCGTACAAGCACGTGACGTCGGTGAAGCTGCAGGGCGGCGAGCCGACGATCATGAAGAACTGCAAGGAGGCGGCGATCCTCCTCCGCGAGCACCCGAAGGCGAAGCTCACCGTCATCACGAACGGCGTCCTCATCGACGACTTCTGGCACGAGACGATCGTGAACCAGGGCGGTCACCTCGCCGTCTCCATCAACGCGGCGACGAACGAGGCCTACGAGAAGATCGTCATCGCCGGCGAGTTCGGGCGCGTCATCAAGAACCTCGAGCGCGTCCTCGCCGCGCGGAAGGGCAAGACGCCGTCGGTCCTCGTGAGCGCGGTCATCCTGAAGGAGAACTTCCACGAGACCGCCGCCCTCATCGAGCTCGCGGGCAAGATGGGCGTCGACGCCGTCGAGTTCATGGTCGATCCGATCGTCACGTTCGCGGGGTTGCCCGGCCGCTCGGAGGTGCTCGCCGAGATGGAGCGCTGCGTGGCGGCGAAGGCGAGGTACCCCCATCTCGAGGTTTCGGGGCTCGACGACTTCGGTGAGAAGTTCGCGTTCCCCATCCGCTTCGGTGGGCCGAAGGCCGCGAAGAAGGCGATGTGCGGCGCTCCGTTCCACAACGTCGTCGTCGACTGGGACGGCACGGTGCGGATCTGCTGCAACACCTGGGTCAAGGTCGGAAACCTGTACGAGAAGCCGCTCGAGCAGATCCTCCAGGATCGAATGGTCCAGCGCTTCCAAGCCAAGATGAAGGCGGACGACTACGTCTGGTGCTCGCCGAACTGCCCGGACAACGCCTCGCCCACGAAGCTCTCGCTCGCGCACAAGTACATCTACGAAGCGCGCCAGGACCCGAAGCAGTTCATGCGGAAGGTCGAGCAGAAGTTCAAGCAGGTGCGCGGCAAGTGGGTGACGATCCGGAAGAAGCGCTCGAAGCCGCTCGAGGATCGCAAGGGCGTCTCCCTGACGCCGGGCCCGACCGGCAAGGTGCGCCTCCCCGTCGTCACCGACGACGGCTCGCGACGCGACGACTGAGCGATGAGGTCCACGCAGGCGGAGCCTCTGCCCGATCATGGGGTCGGCTCGCGGAGACGCACGAGGAGCCTCCCGACATCGGCGAGGGTCGGCGCCTCGGGGAGGACCTCGTCCACGACGGCGCAGAGGTCCGCGCGCGACCGACCTCGACGAGCGACCACGAGCGGAACGTCGCTGTCCTGCTTGGAGGGGCTCCCGTGCCAGGAGCGAACCTCGGACGCGAAGTAGAACCGCGCCGCGGGATCGTCGACGTTCCCGTTGTTGGCGACGAGCAGGACGTCGCCCGCGCGGTGGCCGTGCGGTCCCGTTCCGAGGTGACGGAGGCGCCGCTCCAGGTCCACGTAGGTCGGATGCGGATGCGCCGCGAGGTGCTCACGAACGCTGGAGAGCCCTCCGTCTGCCTCGACGACGGCATACGGCCCGTCGGCCGCTGGGGCGGCACGGCGCACGAGCACCATGTCGAGCGTGCCACGCAACGCCGGCACGCCGGCCCCGCCGCGGCTCGCGTCGACGAACGCACGCGCGACCGGGAGGACATCCTCTTCGAGCCGCGGGGGGCGTGACCAGTCGCACGCGCGGCCGGCCTCCGCGCACGTCGAGCGGTCCGCGAGATGGACCGATGCCATCGCGCCGTTGTACGCGAGCACGGCCTGGAAATCGGCATCCTCGGGTACCTTCCACGTGAACGGACGAACGCGGAACCCGGCGCGCTCGAGGACCTCGGGCGGTTCGCCTTCGCGGCTCGTGCCGAGCGCGTGGCGGGCATCGCGGACGACCTCGGTGTGGCCGTGGTCGGAGACGACGACGACGAACGCGTCACGCAGAAAGCCCCGCTCCTCGAGGACGCGGCGGAGGCGCGCGAGCTTCGGCGCGAGCACCTCGCGCAAGTACGCACGCCGCGCGACGTCGGGTCCCTGATCCGCGTGGTGCGCGAAGAGATCGATCCCGGCGACGTACACCGTGAGGACGTCGGGGATCTCTTTCTCTTCGTCGAGCTCCTCGACCACGGCGTCGAGGACCTCTTCGTCGAGCTCGGCGTAGATCCCGCGCGCGGTGCGCTCGTCGACGGTCTCCCGCACGACCGCCGCGAACGCGCCCGAGAGGACGCTCCGCTTCGCGAGCAGCAGCTTGTCGGCGCCGCGGTACACCTGGGACATCGCCACCCAGATCCGCGCGCCGGGGTCATGCGCCCGCATCTGCTCGTAGACGGTGGGCACGTCGAGGCGCGCGCCGAGCGCGTCTTCCGTGTAGACGGCGAGCGTCGGCGCGATGTCGTCGAACGACACCGGCGCCGGCGCGACCATCGCGCGTTCTTCGCGCGCGAAGAACTCGTTTCCGGGCACCCCGTGGACGCCGGGGAGCACGCCCGTGAAGAGCGTCGTCCACGCAGCGATCGTCACGGACGGGAGGACGGTGACGACGCGCTCGCTCGGGCACGCGTGCTGGAGCTCGCCATTCGCCGCGCCGCCGAGGAGCGCGGAGAGCTCTGGGAGCTCGCCGCTCTTCAGCATCCCGTAGAGCATCGCGCGGTCGACCCCGTCGAGCGCGAGGACGAGGAGCTTCGGGCGATCGGGTGACCGCGTGTGGACTGCGTCCCGCCTCAGCTCGCGCACGTCACCGTGGGCGAAGAGCAACGCCGCGCGAGGGTAGAGCGCCAAGGCGCCCGCGCCCGCGGCGACGAGCACGGCGACCACGCTTGCGGCGATGATCCGCTTCTTCCCCATCGTCGTCGTCCGATCCGATCGCCGCGCCCTTCGGCGCTCACTCGTCTTCGTCCGCCGACGTCAGGTGAAGCTCGGCGCGGCGCGGGTCGTCGCTCGCGTCGCGCCAGCGGCCGAACACCGGGCGCCTCGAGCGCGCGACGAACCCCGCTTCGCGGAAGCCCCTCAGCCGCGCCGCCGGGCCCATGTACTCGAACGACACCGTCGCGTGGCCTCGGAGGCTCGCGGCGACGAGCAGGGCGTCGACCGGACCTCGGTCGATCCCGCGCGCCGCGTCCGTCGCCCAGAAGTCACGCACGTGCAGAGTACCCGTGCCCGTCTCGTCCGCCTCACATGCGAACCACGCACGGAGCGTCTCGGTCCCTCGCTCGGTCACGAGCAGGTACTCCGTCCGTCCGAGCGGAGCGCGGTCGAAGCGCCAGGCGAGGAACGTCGTGTCGCGGACGGCGATCGGAACGTCGCCCTCGTCGGAGGACCGCCAGAGATCATTCATGCGTGGGTCGACCTTCGACGTCCACGTCGTCCGGAGGCGGCGCACGGCGGGCAAGCCGCGAGCGACGGGGACGAGATCGAGGAGCATGCCGGCCGGCGCCGCGGCGATCTTCGGCACGCGCTTCGGGAGCACCTTCTCGATGTAGCGCCGGTGCCGGAGGACGCGGGCGTAGCGGGTCGCCTCGCCGAGCTGCGCGTAGCCGACGCGCTTGAAGACCGGCGCGGCCTTCGGGTTCGGGAAGCCGTAGAGGAGCTCGAAGCGACGATGGCCCTCGGCGAGCAGCGCCTTCTGGAGCGAGAGCGCCGGCCCGAGGGATCGATGCTCCTGCGCGACGGCGAGGTCCACGAGGACCCCGGCCGCGATCTCGCGACCGTTCCACACCAGACGGCGCGGACCTGCCGACGCGACCCCGACCCACGACGCCGTCGGCTCGTGGCGGAGGAGCTCCACCGCCGGCGCGCCGAACGGGCACCCGCGGTAGAACCACTCGTACTTGGCGGCGAGGCGCTCTTCGCGGCCGAGGTTCCCGCGCCAGAGGCCGACGACGACGTCGCCGTCGGTGGCCGCGTCGCCGGCGCGCGCGACGTACGCGCTCACGACCGCTCGCGGAGCTCCTCGGCCACGACGAGCACGGGCGCCATGTGGAGGTACTCGGTCGTCCGCCGCTTCGTGACGATGTCCGTGTAGACGGCCTCCGCCTTCGCGGTGTCGATCCCGAGGACCTTGCCGAGCTCGGAGGCCGGCACCTCGTGCTCGAACGCCCAGAGCGCGAGGTCCATCGAGCGGTGGGGGAGCGCGAAGTAGAACTCGTCCTGCCCCTGGGGGAGGCTGTACGTGTCCGTCGTCGGCTCCGCGGTCGCGACCTTCTCGGGCAGCCCGAGGTGCTTCGCCATCCCGAAGACCTGCGTCTTGTAGAGGTGCGCGATGGGCTTCACGTCGGCGGCGCCGTCGCCGTTCTTCACGAAGAAGCCCTGGTCGTACTCGAGCCGGTTCGGCGTCCCGACGACGGCGTAGTTCAAGCGATCGGCGTGGTAGTACTCGAGCGTCTTCCGCACCCGCTGCTTGTGGTTCGTCGACGCGACGATCTGGAGGTACTCGGCGAGGCCGAGCCGGCGCTCGTGCACCTCGCCGTCGGGCGCCCGCGCGATCAGGTTGAAGTGGTTCACGCGACCCTCCGTCCCGCCGGCGATCACGATCTTCATCTTCCAGCCCTCGCCGAAGGCGGGGAGGGTCTTCTTCACGGCGGCGTCGCGCGCGGCGTAGCAGCCGATCGCGGCGAGCGTCGGCGCGATGTCGAACACCTCCTGCTTCACCTTCAAATGCTCCACGAGCATGCGGGAGCGGACCGCGCTGTCGTCCTGCGAGTCGCGCTCGGGCAAGAAGAGGGTGAAGACACGCTCCGGACCGAGCGCGCGCACCGCGAGGGCGCACGAGACGGAGCTGTCGATCCCTCCCGAGGTCGCGACCACGAGCCCGCGCTTGTGCAGCGTGCGCGACGTGATCTCCCGGAGACGCGTGCAGATGCGCTCCGCTTCCGTCTCGTAGTCGAGGTCCAGGACGTTCCAGCCGAATGCGCTCACGTTTCCTCCGCTGCGTGGGTCTTCGCGAGCATCGCCCGCTGTACTTTGCCCGAGGCCGTCTTCGGAAGCGACGCCACGACCTCGATCATCTTGGGAATCTTGTAGACCGCAAGGCGCTTCTGGCAGTGCGCCTTCACCGTGTCCGTCGCGATCGCACCCGCGGCCGCCGCCGGGACGACGAACGCCTTGATCGCCTGGCCGAGGACGTCGTCCGAGACCCCGACGACGGCGCACTCCGCGACGCCCGGGAGCTCCGCGATGACCTCTTCGAGCTCCGCGGGGTGGATGCGGTGAGCGCCGGTCTTGATCATGTCGCTACGACGCCCGGCGAGCCACAGGACGCCGTCCGCGTCGAGGTAGCCCATGTCGCCCGTGTCGAGCCAGCCGTCCTTCACGACGCGCGCGGTCGCCTCGGGATCCTTCCAGAACCCGAGCATGACGCTCGGCCCACGCGCGGTGACGTGCCCCGTCTCGCCGACGTCGGCGCGCGCGCCGTCCTCGCGGCGCACCTCGATCGCGAGGCCGGCGATGGGCACGCCGACCGAGCCGAGCTTCGCGTCGAGCATCGCGGGCGGCAGGTACGTGAGGCGCGCGGTGGCCTCCGTCTGGCCGTACATCACGAAGAGCTGCGCGGTCGGAAACGCCGCCCGGACGCGCTCGGTGAGCGCCGGCGGCATCCCCCCGCCGGCCTGCGTGAGGTAGCGGAGCGACGAGAGGTCGTACTTCGCGAGCTTCACGCGGCTCAGCATCAGCGCGAACGTCGAGGGCACGCCGGAGAAGCCCGTCGCGCGCTCCTTCGCGATCGTCTCGACGACCACGTGCGGGAAGACGAGGTTCGGCTCGATGACGAGCCGCGCGCCCGCGGCGAGGTGCGTGTGGAGCACCGAGGCGCCGTACGAGTAGTAGAAGGGGAGCACCGTCACCGTGCTGTCCTCGGGGCCGAGCCCGAGGTAGCTCACGATCGCCGTGACGTTCGCGCTCACGTTCGCGTGCGAGAGCATGACGCCCTTGGGGTGCCCCGTGGTCCCGGACGTGTAGAGGACGACCGCGAGGCCCTCCGGCGACCGGGCGCGCCGCGCCCCCGCGGGCTCCACCGCGAAGCCGTCCTTCGTCACCGTGATCCGCGCGGGAGGCTCGGCGCCGGCGGCCTTCATCGTGGCCAGGGCCGCGGCGGCCTCCGCGCTCCCGTCCTCGACGACCACGAAGCGCGCCTCGCCGTGCGTGAGCCAGCGCGCGAAGTCCGGCGCCTTCGCCTGCGCGTTGAGCGGCATCACCACGCCTCCGGCGAGCCACGTCGCGTACCAGGCGACGACGCCCTCGACCTGGTTCGGAAGGATCAGAGCGACGCGGTCGCCCGGCGCGAGCCCCGCCTCCGTCAGCCGGCGGGCGAGCCCTTCGACCTCACCCCAGAGCGCGCCGTACGAGAGGCGGCGCGTCCCGTCGGCCACCGCTTCGCGGTCCCGCGTCGTCGGCCCTTCGGCGAGGGCGCGCACGCGGGCCGGGAGCGTGTCGTCGGGCGCGGACATGGCTCGCCGTCCCGCGAGCCTCAGCTCGCGAGCTTCCGCCCGAGGAATGCGGTCATCGCGTCGATCGACTCGAAGTTCGCCGGGATCATCTCCTCCTCGGCGACCTGGATCGCGAACGTCTCCTCGAGGTGCGTGATGATCTCGAGGATGCCGGTCGAGTCGACGATGCCCTTCTTGATGAGCGAGTCCGCGTCCGCGACCGCGCTCTCGTCCTCCGTGAAGAGGAAGTTCTTGAGGACGTAGTGCTTGATCTGCCGGCGGTGATCCATCCGGACCGCAGTGAACGCCGTGCGCGGCCCCGCCGTCAAGACGTGTCGGTCAGCCCGGCGTCGAACGTCGGAGGAGTTGCTCGTCGACCAGCATCGTCGAGAGGATGCCCACGAACGCCTGGTTGTCGGCGAAGCCGGTGGCCTTCCCCGCCCGGCATTTGTCGAACAGCCGACCGACCGGGCCCGGATCGAACCAGCCCGCGTCCCTTTGGCGACGCTCCGAGAAGAGCTCCGCGACGTAGTCGAGGGGTTTGCCGTCGGTGAAGAAGCTCTGGCTGTCGGGGGCGCGGTAGGGCTGCTTCGTGCGGTTCACGATGTCCGCGGGGAGGAGCTCCCGGAGCGCCCGCCGGAGGAGGTACTTCTCGGTGAGGCCCTGGATCTTGCGCTCGGGCGGGAGCCGGGACGCGAGCTCGATCACGCGGTGATCGAGGAACGGGAAGCGCCCCTCGATCGAGCTCGCCATGGCGACGCGGTCCCCCTGGGACGCGAGGAGGTAGCCCGCGAGGAGCGACTTCGCCTCCACGTACTGATCGCGCGCGATGGGCGACCACCGCCCGATGTCTGACGGGAGGCGCGTCTCGTAGAACGCCAGCGGATCCCAGTCGCCGACGGCGGCCTTGAGATCCTTGGAGAAGAACGTGAGCGCCCGCCGCGACGTGGTCCACCGCGGGACGTGCGCGAAGATCGCGCGATCGACGTGCTCGAGCCCGTTGCCGAAGAACGCCTCCGCGAAGGACGCGTGCTGGACGGGCGAGTTCTTCAGGTAGCCGTAGAGCTTGCCGAGGAGCTTCGCGCGGCTCTTCGAGCCCGGCTGCCGCGCCCAGAACCGTCGGACCTTGGCCTCCTTGAAGAGGTCGTAGCCCCCGAACACCTCGTCGGCGCCCTCGCCGGTGAGGACGACCTTGTAACCCTGGCGCCGCACCTCGCCCGCGAGGAGCATGAGGGGGACCGGCGCGGTCCGGAGCACCGGTGACTCGGCGTGCCGCACGAGCCGCGGGAACGCCTCGCCGATGTCGCGCTTCCCGACCCGGAGCGTCGTGTGGTCGGTCCCGAGGAAGCGCACCATCGCCTGCTGGTGCTCGCTCTCGTCGAACTCGCCGTCCTCGAAGGCGACGGAGAAGGTGCGCACGGGCGTCGACGTGAACGTCTTGATCATCGCGACGATGCCGGACGAGTCGAGGCCGCCGCTCAGGTACGCGCCGACCGGCACGTCCGCGCGGAGCTGGAGGCGGACCGCGTCGACGAGGAGGTCCTTCAGCTCGGAGGTCGCGTCCTCGAGCGAGATCGCGCGACCCGCCGCTGCGCCCTCGGTCGGGAACGTCCAGTCCCAGTAGCGCGTGAGCGTCTCGCGCCCGTCCTCCTCGATCGCGAGCACGCAGCCCGGCGGGAGGCTCTTCACGTCGCGGAAGACCGTGTCCGGATCGGACGCCGCCCAGTAGGTGAAGGCCTGGGCGAGGCCGAGGGGATCGAGCGTCGCGCGATCGGGGAGCGCCGCGAAGAGGGACTTCGCCTCCGACGCGAACCACGTCCGGCCGTGCGCCTTCGTGTGGAAGAGCGGGCGGATGCCGGCGCGATCACGCGCGAGGACCAGCCGCTTCCGCTTCGCGTCCCAGACCGCGATCGCGAACTGCCCGTTCAGGTGCTCGACGAACGCGTCGCCGTGCTGCTCGTAGAGGTGGACGATCACCTCCGTGTCCGAGTGCGTGTAGAAGCGATGGCCGCTCGCCTCGAGCGTCGCGCGGAGCTCGACGTAGTTGAAGATCTCCCCGTTGAACACGGTCCAGATCGTCTTCGACTCGTCGTGGATCGGCTGATCGCCGGTCGCGAGATCGATGATCGACAAGCGAGCGTGCGCGAGGCCCACGCCCGCGTCGACGTGGTAGCCGTACCCGTCCGGGCCGCGATGATGGACGGCCGTGATCATGCGCTCGAGCACCGCGCGCGCCTCGTCGCGCGATCCGAAGCTCCCCGAAAACCCGGCAATCCCGCACATGGGTCAGCCGATCAGCTCGGAGACGGTGGCGGGCTCGAGGCCCTTCGCGCGGAGGGCGGCGACCATGCCCGGGAGCGCCGTCCGCGTCGCCTTCTCCCCCTCGTGGAGGAGCACGATCTCGCCGCCACGCGACGCTGCGACGCGCGCCTCGATGTGGGCCGGATCGGTCGTCCGGCAGTCGTCGGAGTCGATGCTCCAGAGCACCGTCGTGTAGCCCGCGCGCGCAGAGCGCGCGAGGCTCGTCGGCGAGAACTTGCCGCGCGGCGGCCGGAGGAGCGGCCGCGCGCGCGTCGACGGCGGGAGGAGCGCGTCGACGCGGAGGAGCTCGTCCGCGAGCGCCTCGGGCGAGAGATCCGGGAAGACCTTGTGCGTGTAGCCGTGGCTCGCCACCTCGTGGCCGCGCGCGACGATGGCGCGGACGCCGTCGGGATACTTCGCGCAGGCGGAGCCGAGGAGGAAGAAGGTGGCCCGCACGCGGAGCGTGTCGAGCAGATCGAGCAGCTCGCCCGTGTGCTCGTCGGGCCCGTCGTCGAAGGTCAGGGCGACCTGCTTCGAGAGACGCGAGCCGTGGCGGACGACGAGGCCGTCCGGCGCCGCGTCGACGACCGCCGTGAGCACGCGCTTGGTGAAGGAGGCCGTCTCGAGCATCGAACCGTCATTCTGCCACGACGCCGGGGGTCGACGCTTCAAATGCCGAGGCCGGCGCGCTACGTTCGGCCCGTGGCCTACGCGGCGTTGAAGCTCCGGCTCGTCAAGACGCCCGGCCTCTCCGCGGCCGCGCCGGCGCTCCTCGCCGCGCAGCGATGGGCCGGACGGCGCCTCACGGCCTCGCCCTTCATCACCATCCTCGCCTACCACCGGGCGGCGGATCCGACGGCGCCGACCGAGTACGACGAAGGCGTCGTCGACGTCACCCCCGAGGCGTTCGACCGACAGCTCGAGTTCCTCGATCGGTTCTGCTCGGTGATCTCGCTCTCCGATCTCCACGCGTTCGCGCGGGACGGCAAGAAGCTCCCGCCGAACCCCGTCCTCCTCACGTTCGACGACGGGTACAAGGACAACCACGACGTCGTGATGCCGCTCCTCGCGAAGCGCGGGCAGTCGGCCGTCTTCTTCGTAGCGACGCACTACCTCGAGGCGCGGCGCCTCTTCTGGTGGGACCGCGTGAACCTGCTCCTGAAGCGCTCGACGAAGGAGCGCCTCGAGCTCGCGTACCCGGAGGCGCTCTCGCTCCCGCTCCGCACGCCGGCCGAGCGCGCGGCGAGCATCCGCGCGGTGCTCCGCGTCATCAAGGATCGCTTCGCGCTCGATCTCGAGCGCTTCCTCGAGGCGCTCGCCGAGGCGGCGGACGTCCACCTCTCGCGCGAGGACGAGCGGCGGCGCGTCGACGATCTGCTCATGACGTGGGACGAGGTCCGCGCGCTCCGCAAGGGCGGGATGGACGTCGCGTCGCACACGAGCACGCACCGCGTCCTCCAGACCCTCCCGCCCGATCGCCTCGCCGAGGAGCTCCGCACGTCGCGCGCGACGCTCGAGGACGTCCTCGGCGAGCCCGTGAAGGCCATCAGCTACCCCGTCGGCAAGCCCCTCGGCCGCGCGAGCCACATCAAGGACGCCGTCCGCGACGCGGGGTACGATCTCGGCTTCTCGAACTGCTCGGGCGTGAACCACGCGTGGAGCTTCGATCCGCTCGACGCGCGGCGCATGCCGACCGACGCCGACACGAGCGACGCGCACTTCCGCACCGTCATCGCGGTGCCGTACCTCGCGACCTGATCCGATGCGGATCGCGCACGTCCTGTCGTCGTTCGGGATGGGAGGCCAGGAGCGCGTCGCGCTCGATCTCGCCGCGGCGCAGGTGCAGCGCGGGCACGACGTCGCGGCGGTGTCGATCGCGCCGCTCCCGCACGGCGAGCTCGCCGCGCGCTTCGAGGCGGAGGGGGTGCGGGTCCTCGCGGCGCCGAAGGGCGAAGGGTTCGACGCCGCCCTCGTTGGTCGCCTCGCGAAGGTGCTGCGCGGCGCGCGCGTCGACGTGGTCCACACGCACAACCCGCAGCCGCTCGCGTACGGCGCGCCGGCGGGGCGGCTCGTGCGCGCGACGGTCGTCCACACGAAGCACGGACGAAACCCCGAGCGCGGCAGGCGCCTGTGGCTCCGGCGCGCGACGGGGCACCTCGCGCACGCGTACGTCGCGGTGTCGGAGGCGACGGCGGACGTGGCGCGCGCGAACCACGAGTGCGCGCCGTCCCGGCTCCACGTGATCCCGAACGGCGTCGATCTCGCAGCCTACGCGCCGTCCGCCGAGGCGAGGCTCGCGGTCCGGGCGGAGCTCGGGATCCCGGCGGACGCCGTCGTCGTCGGCACCGTCGGGCGCGTCTCGGTCGAGAAGGATCACGCGCTCCTCGTCCGCGCCATGGGCCCGCTCCTCGGGCCGACGACGCGGCTCGTCGTCGTCGGGGACGGCGCGGAGATGGCGAGCGTGCGGCGCGCGGCCGAGCCCTTCACGCCCTTCGTCGCGCTCCCCGGCATGCGCCACGACATCCCGCGCTGGCTCGCCGCGTTCGACCTCTTCGCGCTGTCGTCACGGAGCGAAGGGCTGCCGCTCGCGCTCCTCGAGGCGATGGCGGCGGGGCTCCCGATCGTCTCGACGGACGTGGGCGGGGTCTCGGAGGTCACGTTGCGCGGGGAGGCCGCGCGCCTCGTCCCGCCCGGCGACGAGGAGGCCCTGCGCACGGCGATCGCGTCGCTCCTCGCCGGCGGCGATGCGAGGAACGATCTCGCCGCGCGCGCCCGGAAGCGCGCCCAGGACTTCGCGACCGATCGCGTGGTCGACGCCTACCTCGCGCTCTATCGCCGATCGCGCGCCTGATTCGACGCTAAGCTCGGGGGCCATGCGTCGCCTCGTCGCCTCCCTGCTCGGCGCCTCCCTCGCCGTCTCCGCGCCTCTCGCGAGCGCCGCGCCGCCCGAGCCGACGGGGCCGCACCCGCGGATGTTCCTCGACACGAAGACGAAGAGCGCGATCAAGGCGGCCGCCTCGAAAGAGGGGAGCCACATCTCGCGGGCGATCCGCGAGTGTCGCCGTGCGACCGCCTCGATGAAGGAGGAGGCCCGCAACGCGTACATGGGCTTCAACTGGGCGTCGAACACGACGAACTGCGCCCTCGCCTGGCACGCGACCGGCGACGCGTCGCACGCGAAGACCGCGATCCACTTCTTCACCGCGCTCCTCGACGACTGGGACACCGTCGGCGACGGCAAGGGCGGCGACACCGCCGTCCGTCACGACAGCGGCTATGCGATCCGCGCGGTCGGTGTCCACGCGGGCGTTGGTTACGATCTGCTCCACGACGCGCCGGGCATGACGCCGGCCCTCCTCGCGAAGGCGCGGGGCCGCTTCGCGGCGTGGATCGACTGGTACGAGAAGGACGGCTACCGCGCGAAGTCCCCCGGCACGAACTACCAGGCGGGCTACCTCTTCGCCGTGACCGCGATCGCGATCGCGCAGGCGGGCGAGGCGGGCCCCGCGGGCGCGAAGCTGTGGCGGCACGTCGTCGACGACGTCTGGGGCACCCAGATGAAGCGCGCCGCGCAGCCGGGCGGCCTCCTCGAGGGCGGCGACTGGGGGGAGGGGTGGCAGTACGGACCGCTGTCCGTCGCGAGCTACGGCCTCGCGTCCCGCGCCATGACGGAGCAAGGCGTCGCGTTGCCGGAGTTCCAGCGGTGGTCCGACGAGATCGTCCTCCGGCACATCCACGCCCTCGTGCCGGGCGATCGCGGCCTCTTCGTCGCGGGCGACACGCAGAACGAGACCCCGAACATCACCCCGAACGCGTGGACGCTCATGGGGGTCATCGGCGGGCTCGCGTCGGACAAGGCGGCGGGGTGGGCACGCGCGGAGCTCGACCGCCTGAAGCTGAAGACGGAGGACAAGTCCTTCCTCCTCTACGACGTCCTCGCCGAAGCGCGCGGCGTGGCCCCCGTCCCGTTCCCGCGCGAGACCGCGCCGACGCTCTACCTCGCGAAGGGTACCGGCGCGCTCTACGCCCGCACCTCGTGGTCGCCGAACGCGGTGTGGATGGCGGTCCAGTGCACGCGCACGATCGACGTCGACCACCTCCCCGCGAACGCCGGCAACTTCGTCCTCGCGCGCGGCACGGACGACGTCGTCGTGGATCCGAGCCCGTACGGCACCCTGTCGTCGCTCACGAGCAACGCGCCGACGGTGGAGAGCGCGCACCTGCCGCCCGACTACAAGCCGAGCCAGGCGTTCTGGAGCGAGAAGACGCGCTACGTCTGGGCGCGGCAGACCGAGTCCGCGGTCGTGGCGGCGCGCTGCGACTACGCCGATCAGTACAAGTTCCAGGACAGGCCGAGCGACGTGCCGTTCGCGATGCGCGATCTCGTGCTCATCCCGTCGGCGGACGCGAACGCCACGCTCGTCGTGGTCGATCGCGCGCGCTCGGGGGCCGACGCGCGGGGGCTCCACCTCCGCTTCCGCACGCCCTTCACGCTCGCGACCGGCAAGGACGGCGCCGCGTCCGGCACCAACGGTCGGACCGCCTTCACGATCACGCCGGCCTACACGACCACGACGGCGACGGCGCCGACCCTGAAGCAGACGGGGCCGGGCAACTGCTTCGGCGCGAGCACGAAGCGCGGCGACTGCAACGCGGCCCGCTTCGCCGTGAACGACTACGGTGTCGTCCTCAAGGGGGCGCAGGCCCTCGGCCTCCACGTCCTCGACGTGGGGCCCGTGCGTGAGCAGGTGTCGCCGCCGAAGGCGTGGAGCGCGCCGGATCACCGCGCCGTCTCGTTCGAGCGCGGGAAGCTCCGCGGCGTGGTCGTCGTCGGCGAGCCCGCGACGGCGACCGCCGACAAGCTCATCTACCGCGCGGAGCCGGGGCGCCACGTCGTCCTCGACGGGCCGGCTTCGCCGACGGGGCGTGTCGCGGCTGCGGCCGAGCGCGACGGCAGCTCCTGCAAGGTCACGCTCCGCCCGACCCGCGAGGGCGGGATGGACGCGCGCCCGCTCGCGATGACCGTGTCGGACACGTGCGAGGTGAAGGAGGATCCGCCCTCGACGAAGGCCGCGGCGCTCGCCGGCTTCGTCGCGGGCCCAGGTGCGGGCGCGGCGGCC
>JALHPN010000209.1 GCA_022842465.1 Polyangiaceae bacterium
GGTCGTCGCGTCGGGCTGCGGCGTCGTCGACGTCGGGAGGCTCGCCCCCTCCGGTCGGCTCGCGTTCGCCCGCTCGATCGTCTCCCCGTCGAACGCGCTGCACGCGACCGCCGTCGCCGCCGCCACCGCCACCATCGCCGTCCGGAGCTTCATCGTCGTGTCCCCCGGAGGAGCTACGCCTCGCCCCGCGGCCCGGATCCGCCGGCGCCCTCGCCCCAGGCGGCCCCTGGCGGCGGAGGCGCGAAATGGCTTGCGGAAATCCCGTCGGGACGACTAGGTTGCCGGCCGAGTCGGGCGCGTGAGCGCACGGCGGTCCGGGGCGTAGCGCAGCCTGGTTAGCGCACTAGACTGGGGGTCTAGGGGTCGGAGGTTCGAATCCTCTCGCCCCGACGGGGTCCGAAGGCCGAGAGGCCGACGGACCTTTTCGGTTTTGTGGACAGCGGAAGGCGCTGCGTCGATCGGCAGCGGAGATCGGCAGCCGGGGACCTCGGCGGCACGTCGAGCCACGGCGCGGCCACGTCCAGCATGGCGCGCTCCGCGTCGGAGAGGCGGAGCACTAGGTTCCGCGTCCGCGTTCGGTTCTCCGGTTCTCCGCCTTGGGCGGGCGTCCCATCTTCGGTTTCGGTTTCGGCATGATCTTCAACCGCACCATGAAATTGCGAATGTGTTCCGCGCTGCACAGGTGCCCCCTACATCACCAGGCGGAACCATCGCCGGGGCCAGTGCGAGCTGCTAGTCACACGGAATGGCTAAGGCGCCTGCCCAGCTGACGCTCTTCGAGGGACAAGACCCGCCCCCTCTCGAGGTTGTAGAACCTGCACATCCCGTGGACGAATGCCCTGTCCCGGCGACAGCCAACGACGCACCTGATTCACGCGTCGAAGCGCTCGTGACCATCTCTGCGTCCGAGCTTCGGGCCGCAAAGGGCGATAGAGAACTCGAGCGGACCGCCCTCTGCCGATACTTCAAGCGTGGGACGGGCTACCCGATGGAATTCCTCGTGGACATCCTCGGCGTCTCGAGCGACGTACTCGATCTCGCTGGCTACGATGACGAAGAGGCGCAACGCGTCATGGATTCAATCGGCGCGATCACGGACGACGAGATCGCGACAGTAAGCCTGGAATAGGCAGCGCTCGGTTGTGGGATCGGTCGACAGTCGCCGATCTGACGACGTAGATGGTGACGCCGACCTCACGACGACCAGGTCGACGGGTTTTGTGGGCCGAGAGGCTCGTGTCAGCGCTGCGCGTGGAGGAGCGGCGCGCCCGGGAGGGCGGGCGGGGGGCCGGCGCGGAGCCAGCCGTCGTCGCCGACGTGCATGTCTGTGAGGAAGACCTCGCGCACGTCCTCGTGGTCGGCGGTGCCCGTGCGCCACTGGTGGAAGACGTAGCGGAGCTTGCCGTTCTCGACGAAGGGGGCGCCGTGGCCCGGACCCTTGTCGTTCGTGAGGATGGGCTCGCCGAGCTTCTCCCACTGCTCCATCGGCGTCGTGATCGAGCGCGCGCGGGCGACGCCGACGGCGTACTTCGGCGTGTTGAACATGTTGCCGCTGTAGATCATGTAGACCCAGCCAGAGACCTTCACCACGGAGGGCGCCTCGATGTTGATGCCCTCCCAGCTGTTCGGATCGTTGCGGAGCACACGCACCGGCGCGACGGGCTTGCCGTCCGGCCCTGTCGCGAGGGCGGTGGCGTCGGCGGACAGGCGCTGGACGAAGAGCTCCGTCGGCGCGTTCCGCTTCGGATCGTTGCCGTCGGTCTTGTAGACGAGGAAGTGCTCGCCGTTCTCCTCGTGGTAGGTCGGGTCGATGACGCCCATGTCCTTCAGCTGGATGAGCGGCTTCGCGGGTGACTTCCAGCTCTTCATCGCCGGGTCGTCCGAGTGGGCGACGCCGATCGAGAGCTCGCCCGTCGCCTGATCGCGCGCGGTGAAGAAGAGGACCGACTTCTTTCCGATCGCATGGAGCTCGGGCGCCCAGAAGTCGCCCTGCTGGGTCCGCTTCGCCTCCGCGACGGATTGGGGATCGTTCGGATCGGCCGGCGCCTTCTTCGTCCACGCGGGGCGCTCGCCTGGACCGAAGACGTGGGCGACAGTCTTCCAGCTCTTCGTGTCGCCGGGCTTCACCGACTGGCGGATCGGGAAGATCGCGTCGTCACCCGGATCGGGAGGAAACGGGCCCTTCCAACCGGCCGTGCCGTGCGTGGCGACGAACCGGAAGCGCCCGTCGGGCGCGACGGAGATGTGCGGATCGGGCGCGTTCTCCTCGAAGAGGCGTCGGCTCGGCGGCGGCGCGGGCGCGACCGGCGACGTCCGCGATCCCTTCGAGACCGCTGCGGCGGCGCGCTTGGCCGGCGAGGCGGGTGCCGCCGGACGCGAGGTCGACGCGCGCGGCACCGCCGGCGCCTTCACGACGACGGGCGCCTTCATCACCGGAGCCTTCGCGGTCGGCGCGGGCGGCGGCGCGGTCGGAGGTGCCGCCGAGGACGGCGTCGTGGAGAAGAAGCCTGCGGCCAGGATCACGCCGACGACCACGCTCGAGGGACAGGGCCTGCTCCGCACCATGGGCCCGCCCTGCGCAACGGCCATGCCCACCGACGGGAGACCGCCTTGCCTCCCGAAGCGCCGGGAATGCAGCGGTCCTCCGAAATCACCTGGGGCCTCGCACCTACGTCCCCCCTGGATCGCCCGCGCCGCGACGGCTAGCCCTCATGGGACCGCGGATCGCTCGGCCGCGACGCGCGCGCGCGGCCGTCTACGAGACTGAAGCCCTCAGGGCGCGAGCCAGACGGCGCCCGTCATCGCCCACGGCGAGATCTCCGCGTCGTCGCCGGCGAGCACCGGCCGCATCGGGGTCTTGCCGCGCACGACGACGACGAAGGCGTCCTTCGCGCCGGGCGGGACGCGGAGCGCGAAGGACGCTCGCGCTTGCCTCGCGCCGGAGGCGTTCACGCCCGCGACGAGCGACACCTCGCGCGCCCCCGTCACCGTCGCGCCGCCGCCGGCGAGACGGATCTCCGCCGTGTCGACCGCGTTCCACGAGGCCGTCTGCACGACGACCTCGACGTCGACGCGTCCGTTCCTCGCCTTCGCCGTCCCGCCGATCCCCTCGCCGTTCGCTGCGACGGTCACGAACGGCCCGTTCGTCAGCACCACCTCCCGCGCGGCGCGCACGGCCGTGACGAGCGCATCGGTGCGTGCAGCGTCCCACGCGTCGAGCGCGTCGTCCTTCGGCACGCGGACGTACGTGCGCGGATAGCCCGCCTCCTGCCCGACGATGCCGTGCGTGTCCGTGTCGGCGATCGCCGTCACGCGCTTGCCGGCGCGGAGCAGCGCGAAAAAATCGACCAGCGTCTTGGTCCGCCCGTCGATGTTCCGCCCGTTCCACACCTCGAGCGCGTCGAAGTCCTCCGCGTAGGCTGGCGACGTCGCCTTCGCCGTCGTCGGATCGAACCCGAGGAGATCGAAGAAGCCGTTCGCGCCCGACCGCGGATGGTTCACCTGGATGACGCGAGCCCCCGGAAGCGCGCGCGCCTCCGCGAAGAGCTCTCGCGGCTCGCGATCGCGGACGGCTGGCGCTCCCCCTCGCGGAGCGTCCGCCTTCACCGGCACGGGGTAGACGTTCGCGTGCCCCCACGGGGCGCGGCTCGCGTCGCTCGTCAGCTCGTTGCCCGGCACGGACACGGTGAAGGGCGCGAGCTTCGCCTCCTTCACGATCGCGGAGAAGTCGGCGACGACGTTGTGCTCGCTCGCGACCGCCACCTCGACGCCCTCGGCCGCGTTCGCGAGCACGCGATCCCGCGCCGACACCGGCGCGTCGGCGCTCTGCACCGTGTGCTGGTGGAAGTCGGTCGCGATCCACCCCGTCGTGTCGAGGACGCGCCTCAGCTGGAACGCGCCCCGCGCCGGGCCCGGGGTCACGAAGGCGATCGCCGCGAGCTCGTGCTCCGGCCCCCGCGACGCCGTCGCGCGATACCGACCGGGAGCGAGCGGCACGTGAACGATCTCGCCGGGCCCGAGCACGATCTGGTTCTTCGCCGGACCCGCGACGTGCCCGGGCCCGAAGTCGGGGCTCGGCGTCGCGCCCTCCCCTTCGATCGTGATCTTGCAGGGCACCACGCGCGTCCCCTCCTCGCAGGGACCGAAGGCCTCGTTCGCGGCGTCGGTCACGCGGAGCGACGCTCGGCCCGTCGCTCCCGCCCGCGCCTCGACCACCATCGGCGCGGACCCCGGGAGGGGACCACGGCCGGCGCTCGGCACGAAGCTCGCCACGTACGTCCCGGGCGGCACCTCCGCCTCGAGCGCGACGCCGCCGGTACGCCGGGCCGCGACGACGTTCATCACCGGGTCACCCTTCGTCGTCGAGAGGAGGATCTTCGCGCCCACCGGCGGCTCGGCGAGAGGCGTCCCTTTCGCGTCGAGCAGCGTGAAGGCGAGCGGCGCCACGGGCAGATCCGACGCCTTCGAGAGCTCGGCGACGAGGCTCGCCGTGTCGGGCCGCTCGCCGACGACGATCACGCGGTCATAGAACACGCTACCGCCGGGCTCGATGCTCACCTTCTCCGCCTGGATGGTGTCGGACCAGCTGCTCCCGTTCACGGAGCCGATGTCGCCGTCCGTCGACGTGATCGCGTAGCTCGCGAGCTTCCCGACGCCGCCGAGGTAGGGGCCACGCGCCCGCCCCTTGAAGCCGGCGGGCTTGCCCGGCGCGACCTTCTCGGCGCCGCCCCACTGGATCGCGTCCCCGAGCCCGGGGAGCACCACCTTCGCCTGACCACGATTCGCGATCGACGTCGACACGAGGAGCGCGCGATCGCCGTGACCCAAGCGATACGTCGTCACGACCTCGAGTTCCTTCTCGTGGAGCTCGTGGCCGCGCGCGACGAGGACCGGCACGCCGAGCTTCACGTCGGTGTCGAGCGACTCGTAGACAGCTTGCCGCGGAAAGTCTCCGAAGTACGTGAAGATCATCCCGAGCTCGTCCTTGCGTGCGCGAGCGTCGGCCGCGTCGACGAGGTTGCCGCCCGACTCCGCGAAGCCGCCGCCGCCGCCGAGGCCGTCGATCACGAACACGACCTCGTCGTTCTCGAGCACCCAGTCGCCGGGCTTACCCGTCGCGTTCGGACCGCCGAGCGCGTCGCCCGCACGGAACGGATGGAGGCGCGTGCCCGCCGTCACGCCGGCGTCGGGCGTGACGACCTTCGCCGTCGGGCACTTGCTCGGCATGAAGCGACAGAGGCGCGCGGCCGGATCCCCGCTCACCTCGATCGGGGGCGTGTAGTCCCCCCGCGCGGCGCACGCGACGACGACCACCCCCGCGAGGCCGAGGACGACGGAGCGCCAGCCGAACATCGTCTCCTCCGACCCGTGTCTCAGGGGCGAGCTTGGATCGCGGCGAGGAAGCGCGCGAGGGCCTGCGCCTTCTGCACGAGGGTGGCGATCTCGATCTGCTCGTCCTTCGTGTGGAAGCCGATGCCGCGCGGCCCGAGTCCGTCGATCGACGCGATCCCCATGGCGCTCGACGTGCTCGCGTCGGAGCCGCCGCCGATGAGGGGCGCCTCGCCGGTGCCGAGGCCGACCGCGCGCGCGGCCTCGAGGTAGTCCTCCATCAGCTTCGCGCTCGCGGGCGTTCGCTCGAGCGGGGGCCGGGCGACGCCTCCCTGGAGCTCGATGCGCGTTCCCGGGACCGCGGCGGCGCACTCGTCCGCCGCCGCGCGCAGGGACGCGACGAGCGCGTCGGCATCCGCCACGGTCTCGAAGCGGAGATCGAGGAGCGCCTCGGCGCGATCGGGGACGGTGTTCTTGCTCGTGCCGCCCGTGATCTTGCCTACGTTGACGGTGACGCCGCGCGCGTAGTCGGTCAGCGCCTGGGCGCGGTCGGTGAACTTCGCGATCGCCCACAGCGCGTTCGCGCCCTCCTTGTGGGCGTTGCCGGCGTGCGCCGCCTTGCCGTGCGCGATCGCCGTCATCGCGCCCGTCCCCTTCCGGCGCGTGATGACGAGGTCCTTCTGGCGGCCGGCCTCGAACACGAGCGCGCCGCGCGAGCCCGCGATCGCGTCGCGGATCACCTTCTGGCCCTCGGGCGAGCCGACCTCCTCGTCCGCCACGATCACGAGGCGGAGCGCGGGGAGGGCCCCGACCTGCGCGAGCGCGCGGAGGGCCCACGCGACGACGACGAGGCCGCCCTTCATGTCGAGGACGCCGGGACCGCGCGCGAGGTCCCCGTCACGACGGAACCCTTCGAAGAGGCCGGGCGGGAAGACGGTGTCGAGGTGCCCGACCAGCGCGATCGGGGCCTGCTCGCGGTCGTCCGTCGTCGTGAAGACGAGGTGGTCGGCGAACGTCGTGCTCGCGACGCGCGAGCCGAGGAGCCCGTCGATCCGGAAGGCGTCCTCCAGCATCGCGCCGACCTTCCGCCCGCCTTCCACGTTCTCGGTGAACGAGTTGACGCTCACGAGCTCGGCGAGCGCGGTCTCCATCGCGCGCGCCTGCTCGGCGATCCAGCGGGCAGCGTCTTCGGCGGGGGCGGTCATCGGCCGCGGAGTCTAACTTCGCCTCGGGAAATCCGGGTCGGCGTTTGCATTCTGTGTTTTCAGAACGTACAGTACGAAAGAAGGGGTCCTCATCGTGGAGACGATCACGCCCGAGCGTCGCGACCGCGTCCGGCAGGAGGCCATCGCCGACATCCCCTGGTGGTACAGCCCGTGGGGCCATCTCGCCGCGACTACGGGGATCGGCCTCGTCGTGCTCGTCCTCGCGACCGTGCGGCTCGCCGCCCTCCCCGTCGACCCGACCGACCTCCTCGTCGTGCCGCTCGTCTGCCTCTTCGCGAACGCGTTCGAGCATCAGGTCCACAAGCGCGTCCTCCATCGCCGCATGTGGCCGTTCGAGGTCATCTACGACAAGCACACGCCCCTCCACCACGTCGTCTACGTGGAGCACGACATGGCGGTCCGCAGCGCCCGCGAGCTGCGCCTCGTCCTCATCCCCGCGATGGGCGTGCTCGGCATCGTCGTGACCGCCGCGCCGTTCGCCCTCGTCGTGGGGCGGCTATGGTCGGCGGGCGCCGGATGGCTCTTCCTCCTCACCGCGAGCCTCTTCATGGTGAGCTACGAGCTCCTCCACCTCGCCTACCACGCGCCGAGCGGGAGCCTCGTCGGCCGGAACCGGATCATCGCGAAGCTCCGCGCGCACCACGCGCGGCATCACGATCCGCGCCTCATGCAGCGCTACAACTTCAACGTGACCGTCCCGCTCTTCGACTGGGTGCTCGGGACGATGGCGCCGAAGCCCGAGCACGACGCGCGGGCCGGCGACGCCTGGCACGCGACCTGCTCGCCTCCACCGCGGAGGCCACGATGAACGACAACCAGGGAACCACGAAGAACGAAGAGCCGGATCCCCTCTCCGAGCCGACCCCGAAGGACGACCCGAAGCCGGCGCCGTCCCAGGGGCCGATCAAGAACGAGCCGACGCCGGAGCAGGCCGCCGAGCACAAGAAGCGGATGCAGGCACGGGCGCCCGGCGAGAGCTGAGGCATCGGCTCCGCAACGCAACGCAACGCAGCGCGTCGATCGTCGCCGGCACGGTCGAGGCGCGCGTGCGCATGCTAGGGTCCGCTCCGCCATGGCGAAGACGTTCAAGGCTGCCGTCATCGGCGGCAGCGGCTACGGCGGCGGGGAGATCCTCCGGCGCCTCCTCCTCCACCCCCACGTCGAGGTCGTGCGCGTCGCGTCCGTCGACTTCGTCGGTGAGCCCATCTGGGTGGCGCATCCGAACCTCGAGGGTCTCACGGACCTGAAGTTCGAAGGGATCACGCCCGCCGAGGCGGCCGCCGGGATGGACGTCGTCCTCCTCGGCCTCCCGCACAAGGTCTCCGCGACGAAGATGCCGGAGCTCATCGCGACGGGCGCGCGCGTCGTCGACCTGTCCGGTGACTTCCGCCTCCGCGACGCCGCCGTGTACCAGCGCTACTACCACGCCGCGCATCCCTGCCCCGAGCGGCTCACGGACGGGTCGTTCGTGTACGGCCTCCCCGAGCTGAACCGAGAGGCCATCAAGCGGGCGAAGTACGTCGCCTCGCCCGGCTGCTTCGCGACGACGATCGAGCTCGCGCTCCTGCCGCTCGCGAAGGCGGGCCTCCTCGAGGGCGCGGTCGAGGTGGTCGGCATCACGGGCTCCTCCGGCTCCGGCGTCGTGCCGAGCGCGGGGACGCACCACCCGACGCGCGCGGTGAACCTCCGCACGTACAAGCCGCTCGATCACCAGCACATCCCCGAGATCACGCAGACGTTGAAGGACGCAGGCGCGAAGGACGTCGACATCCGGTTCGTCCCCGTCAGCGCGCCGCTCTCGCGCGGGATCTTCGCGACCTGCTTCGCGCACGTCGCGGAGACGACGAGCGCCGATCAGATCCGTGCGCTCTACAAAGAGGCGTACAAGGGCGAGCCCTTCGTCCGCATGCCCGAGAAGCGCATGCCGGAGGTCGCGGCGGTGAAGGGGACCAACTACGCCGAGGTGGGGATCCAGGTCGGCACCGATGGCGCGGAGCCCGGCAAGCGCGTGGTGGCGTGCTTCTCCGTCACCGACAACCTGATCAAGGGCGGCGCCGGGCAGGCGATCCAGTCGATGAACCTGATGCTCGGCCTCGACGAGCGCACCTCGCTCGAGGATCCGGGGGGCTGGCCGTGAGCGGCCCCGTCACCATCAAGGTCGGAGGCGAGGTCGTCCAGGGCCCCCACATGGCGGCCATCGCGGCCGACATCGCCGAGATGGTGAAGGCCGGCGGGGGGTCGGGGGGACAGAGCCCCCCGGGGACGCCGGTCGTCGTCGTCCACGGCGGCGGCCCGCAGGCGACCGATCTCCAGAAGCGCCTGGGCCAGACGCCCACGATCATCGGCGGCCGACGCGTCACGGACGAGGGCACCCTCGAGGTCATGAAGATGATCGTCGCGGGAAAGGTCAACGTCGACCTCTGCTCCGCGCTCGTCGCCGCGGGCGCGAAGCCCGTCGGCCTCCACGGCGCGAGCTCGCTCACCGTGAGGGCCGTGCGCCGGCCCCCCAAGGTCGTCACCGGCGGCGGCCCCGATCCGGTCGATTTCGGGTTCGTGGGGGACGTCGTCGGCGTGAACGCCGAGCTCGTCGAGCTCCTCGCCTCGCGCGGCTACGTCCCCGTCGTCGCGTGCCTCGGCGCCGACGAGAAGGGCGCCGTCTACAACATCAACGCCGACGCCGTCGCGAACCAGCTGGCGATCCGCCTCGACGCACGCGCTCTCGTCCTCGTCACCGACGTGCCCGCCGTCCTCCGCGACGTGAACGATCCGTCCTCCCGCATCGGACGGATGACCGTCGCCGAGGGCAAGCGCGCGATCGAGGAGGGCGTCGTGACGAAGGGGATGATCCCGAAGCTCGAGGAGTCGTTCGCGTCGATCGCCGAGGGCGTCCGCGCCGTGCACATCGTCGGCAAGCTGTCACGCGGCGACCTCGCGAGGGCCGTCGCCGAGCCGGGAAGCGTCGGCACCGTCCTCGTGCCGTAGCTCACCCAGCCTCGAGCTACTTCGAGACTTCGTCGCGCAGGCCGATCGCCTGATCGAGCAGCGTCTTCAAGGAGCCCGCCGAGGCGGCAGACTTCTTGAACGCTTCGTCGAAGCACTTCACGAGCTGCGCCTCGCTCGCGCCCGCGGAGGCCCTCCCGCCCGAGAGCGCGAGGTCCTTGAAGCCCGTGCGCGTGCCGGAGATGACGGCCTCCGCGTTGTGCACGCGCTTCGGGCCGTCCTTCCCGACCTCGTAGATGACCTTGAGGAGCAGCGGATACGCCTTCTCGACGGCGGCGCGCAGCGCATCCTCCGTCGCGCGATCCCTCGCGCCGACGACGACCAGGCCTACCTGCGGCTGCGAGCACTGCGCCTTGTTCATCGCCCCGAGCTCGCAGCGCGCGCGACAGTCGGTGCTCACGTCCGGAGACTTGTACTCCCCGGCGCACTTCGGATCCGAGACCTCGACCGAGCACTTGCCCGCGCAGACGTCCGCGCAGAGCCCCCTCTTCGCGAAGCGGCAGGACCCGCGGCACGCGCCCTTGCACTCGCCGATGTACGCGCCGCCCGTGCACGTGCCGGCGCAGGTCCCCGCGCACGAGCCGTTCGCCGGGCGCCCGTCGCAGGTACCCCTGCAGCGTCCGCCGCAGGTGCCCTTGACCGCGCCCTCGCAGGTCCCCGAGCAGACGCCGTCACACTTCTGCTCGGTCTTCGCCTCGCAAGTGCCCTCGCACTGCCCGTCGCAGCGCCCCGCCTTCTGCTCGCACTCGACCTTCACGCGCTCGGGCGGGACGGAGCTGTCGCAGATGGCCGCGCACTTCGTGAGGAGGCTCGTGTCGACCTGGCAGACCGGCTCGCGCACGACGAGTTGAACGGTGGCCTTGGCCCCGAGCTTCGTGCGCGCCTCCTTGACCGCCTTGACGGCGGCGGTGCAGGCCTCGGCGGCGCTCCCGTAGGAGCCCTTGTCGCCGAGCCCGGTCGCGATCTGCGTGCACGACAGCCCGAGCTCTCCGTCGAGCTTGCTGTCGAGGACGCTCACCTCGATCGAGGCGAGCGCCGCGGCCTTCAGCTTGTCCCCTGCGTCGCGCGAGAGGACGTACTCGTGCGCGAAGTCGTACGTCCCGACGAGCTCGGGGCGCTGGAGCTCGGGACACCACGCCGAGGGCTGCGCCGCGGGCTTCGGCGGCGGAGGCTTGTTCCCTCCACCACACGCGACGGCGACGAGCCCGAGCAAGACGACGCTGCGGAGCGGGGCGCGTCCCATCATCACTTCGTGGAGGCGCTCCCGCCGGCGCTACCGCTCGCGCTCGCGCTCGCCTTGACGTCGACGGAGACCTTCACGTTGGCCTTGAGGCTACCGGCAGCGTCCAGAGCGCCCTTGAACGTGTCCCCGACGCACGCCGTGATCTGGCCGCCGATCATCGCGGCCTGCGCGCCACTTCCGCTCGTCTGCGCGATCGCGGTGATGCTGCCCTGCACGCCTTCGACCGTAGCCTGGACGTTGTTCGCGAGCTGCGCGGCGCGGTCGCCCATGCCGATCGCGACCTTGAGGACGAGCGGCATGTTCTTCTCGAGCGCGCCCTTCAGCTGCGCAGCCGCCTGCGCGTCGGTCGCGCCGGTGACGACGACGCCGACCTGAGCCGGCGTGCACTCCATCTTGGCCTGGACGTCGCCGTCGCACTGGGCCTTGCACTCGCCGCTCATCTCCGGCGGCTTCACCTCGCCGGTGCACTTCGGCTCCTTGAAGTCCACGCTGCACTTGCCGGAGCACGTGCCGTCGCACTTCGCCGCCGCCTTCATCTGGCAGGTGCCCCCGCACTTGCCCTTGCACTCGCCCTTCACCGAGCCCCCCGTGCACTTGCCCTCGCAGGTGCCCGCGCACTGTCCCTTCGTGTTCTTCCCGTCGCACTTGCCGTCGCAGGTGCCGGAGCAGGAGCCCTTCACCTCGGCATCGCACGTGCCGCTGCACTGCCCGTCGCACTTCGCGGCCGCCTGGAGGTCACACGCGCCTTCGCACTGGGCGTCGCACTTGCCCGCGAGCTTCCCCGGCTCGCACTCGACCTTCGCCTTTCCGCCGGACAGCTTCGGGTCGCACTTGCCCGCGCAGTCGGCGTACGCGTCGAGGCTCGCCTGGCAGCGGGGCTCCCTGATCGTGAGGGCGACGGCGGCCTTCGCGCCGAGCTTGCCCTTCGCGGCGCCGATCGCCTTGATGGCCGCGTCGCAGGCGGATTTGCCGTCCTTGAAATCGGCGCCCGCGCCGAGATCCTTCGCGAGCCCGCCGCATGCCGTCACGAGGTCGGCGTCGACCTGCGCGGCGACCCCCTTCAGCTGGAGCGCGGCGACGGTGCCAGCCTTGAGCTTCGCGGCGCCCTGCGCGTCGATCTTGAAGTTGGCGGCGAAGTCGTAGGCGAGCACCGACTCGATGTTCGCGACGTCCGGGCACGTCGGGCCCGCGCCCGTCACCTTGTTCGCGGCGTTCATCGCGTTGCCCGCAGCCGCGCAGCTCGCGACGAGCATGGCGAGCCCCCCGGAGAGGACGACACCACCGAGCACCTGCTTCACGAGCGAACGAGCCGACATGCACCCCCGAATAACATGGAGTCGAGTAACCGTGCTATCCCGATGACCTGCCATGCGCGTCGCGGTGACGGACAGCGGAGTCGGCAACGTCCGGAGCGTCCTCCGCGCGGTGCGTCACGCGACGTCGCAGGGCTCCGACGACGTCTTCCTCACGGGTGACCCCGACGCGCTACGGCGAGCGGATGTCCTCGTCGTCCCCGGCCAGGGCTCGTTCGGCGGCATCGCCCACGCGATGCACGGCCCGCTCGGCGAGGCGCTCGTGGAGCGCATCCGCGCGGGGGTCCCCTTCCTCGGGATCTGCCTCGGGCTCCAGGTGCTCTTCGAGGGGAGCGACGAGGCTCCGGACGTGCGCGGCCTCGGCATCCTCCGCGGGCGCGTCAGGAAGCTCGCGGCTCCCCTCGACGAAGCGACGGGGCGACCGCTCGCCCTTCCCCACATCGGGTGGAACGTCGTCCTGCCCGGGCCCGCGGCGGGGACGCTCCTCCCGCGCGAAGGCACCCACTTCTACTTCGCACACTCCTTCGCAGCCGAGCCCGAGGACGGCGCCATCGTGGCGGCCACGTGCTCCTACGGAGCGCCGTTCGTGGCGGCCGTCGCGCAGGACAACGTCGTCGGCATCCAGTTCCATCCGGAGAAGAGCCAGGCGAGCGGCCTCGCGGTCCTCGCTTCGTTCTTCGCGCGACTCTGACCGAGGCCCCTTCATGCGCGTCCTGCCCGCGATCGATCTCCTCGGCGGCAAAGCCGTCCGTCTCCACCAGGGCCGCTACGACGAGGTGACGGTCTTCGACGACGACCCTGCCGCGGTGGCTCTCCGCTTCCGCGCGCACGTCGACATGATGCACGTGGTCGACCTCGAGGGCGCCAAGGTCGGCAAGCCCGTGCAGGAGGCGCGCGTCGCGGAGATCGCACGCGCCTTCGTCGGGGGCACGCTCCAGATCGGAGGCGGCGTGCGCTCGCGCGAAGCCCTCGAGGGGTACCTCGCGCTCGGCGCCGCGCGCGTGGTGCTCGGCACCGCGGCGGTCAAGGATCCGGCGCTCGTCCGCGCGCTCGCCCTCGCTCATCCGGGCGTCGTCGTCATCGCCGTCGACGCGAAGGACGGGTTCGTCGCGACCGACGGCTGGACGGAGACGTCGAAGGTCCGAGCGGTCGACCTCGTGCGAGCGCTGGCCGACGCGCCGATCGGCGCCGTCCTCTACACCGACGTCGCGCGCGACGGGACCGGCAAAGGCCCGAACGTGGAGGCGACCGCGGCGCTCGCGGAAGCGTCGCCGTTCCCCGTCATCGCGTCCGGCGGGGTCGGCTCGCTCGAGCACCTCCGTGCGCTCGCGACGATCCCGAACGTCGAGAGCGCCGTCGTCGGACGCGCGCTCTACGACGGCAGCATCACGCTCGCCGACGCGGTGCGCGCGGCCGCGGCGCGATGAGCGAGCTCCTCGGAGGGGGCTGCCACTGCGGACGCGTCCGGTTCCGCGTGCGCGTCGACGCGTTCGAGGCGCTCGACTGCACCTGCAGCGTCTGCACGATGAAGGGTTTCGTCCACCTCGTCGTCGAGAAGGGGGCGTTCGAGCTCCTCGCGAGAGACGGCGTCCTCTCGACGATTCGCTGAGCTCGCCTGTAAGGTCCGCCGCAGCCGGACGTTCTCGGCGCATGATCCTGCGCCCGTGCTCCCCTAGCGTCCTCGCCCGTTCGGTCGTGCCGATCGCCCTCGCGACCGGGCTCTTCCTGACGTCCACGCCCTCGCGTGCCGACGACGACATCGGGACGACGCCGGCGCGGTCGAAGGAGGCGCAGCCGGCGTCCCCGACGAGCGTGCCCGTCGCGGGCGAGGCCTCGAAGGCCGACGTGGAGCGTGCGGAGCCGCGCTCGACAGGGGGGCTCTTCGGCTCGGAGGCCGAGCCGGTCCGGCGGCGCCGCCGCGAGGCGCCGATCGCGACCGATCCCCCGAAGGACTGGGCCGTCCTCTACGGCGGGCTCCGGCCGCAGCTCGGGACGTTCGGCGGGATCGCCGTCCTCGGCGCCGCGCAGAGCCGGGTCGAGCGCTTCTACGGCGCGCTCTCCTTCGCGACGGTCCGGAACGACGCGGGCGACCACGTCGGCTTCGCGCAGCTCGCGCTCGGCCGAAACCTCGCGAACGACTTCAGCGGCGGATTCCAGCTGAGCCTCACGGAGAACCGCGCGCGGGACTTCGTGGGCACCGCGCAGGTCACGCTGGCGTACAACCGCGCCGGCGACATGCTCGCCGTCACCCAGCTCGGCGGGTACAACCGCGCGAAGCGCTTCGCCGGCGTCGCGCAGGTGGGCCTCTACGACCGCGCCGACGAGACGTTCTCCGGCGTCGCGCAGCTCGGCGCCTTCGACCACGTCCGTGAGACCTTCCGCGGCGTCGCGCAGCTCGGCGTCGTGACGGCCGCGGGCCGCGACCTCCTGCCCTCGGGGGGAGCGCCGGACACGGCCGGCTTCCGTGGCATCGTCCAGGGCGGCGCCTACGCCGTCACCGACGGCGCCTTCACGGGCGCGGCGCAGGTGGGCGGGGGCGCCGTCACGAACGGCACCTTCACCGGCCTCGCGCAGATCGGCGGCCTCGCCGCCTACAGCCGTGAGTTCCGCGGCCTCGCGCAGATCGGCTTCGGCGCCTTCAGCGATCGCTCTCTCGGCCTGCAGCTCGGCGCCTGGACGATGGCCGACGAGCAGCACACCGGGCTCCAGGTCGCCGCAGGCTACGCGCGCGCCGGGAGGATCCGCGGCGCGCAGGTCGGGCTCGTGAACCAGGCGCGAGAGGTCCGCGGCGTGCAGATCGGCCTCTTCAACACGGCGCAGAACCTCGAGGGAGTGCAGATCGGGCTCGTGAACCACGCCGACGATGGGCTCCTCCCCTGGACGAGCATCATCAACATCGGTTTCGGGGACGAGGACTACGGCGACACGGAAGACGCCGAGCGCGCCTCCCGAAGGACGACGCGGTCGACTCTCTGACGGCGACTCACGGGTTGATGTGCGCCACGTGCCACGCCGCGGCCGAGGCGGCCGAGGCGGCCGGCGACTCCGTGAGCGAGCTCGTCGCGTCGAGGCTCGTCGGCGTGTAGACGCCGACGCCCAGCCGGTTGACGAGCTCACCACCGAGCCACGCCGTGGCGCCCGCGAGCCCCATGCCGGCGAAGGAGAGCGCCGTCGCAAGCGAGCTCTTCCGCGACACGACCTTCCTCCACACCCAGCTCCCGAGGAAGAGGCCGAGGACGACCACGTTGCCGAGGCCGTGGACCTTGCCGACGCGCTTCGCGCGCGTGCCGTCGGGGATCGCGAGCCAGTCGACGAGGCCGAAGGGCGCAGCGAGCGTCGCAGAGGCGATACCCGCCGACAGGGCGGCCTCGGAGATGCGGTACCAGCGACGCCTCCCGGTCGCGAGCCCGAGCGCATCGCAGCCCGTCGAGAACGCGAGCATTCCGAGCGGGAACATGACGAGGACTTGATGGGCGGGATGTCCGAGGACGGTGGCGCGGCTCTTCATGAGGACGTCCGGAAGCAAGCCCCGTGCAGGGCGCGAGGGCGACCTGCCACCGTACGGGTGAGCTATCTGCCCTCCGCCTTCAGGCCACGGGTATGGTCAGGGGGTGAGGGGTCGCGCGCCGGGCGACAAGATCGGGGACCGCTACGAGATTCGCCGCCTCCTCGGCGTAGGCGGGATGGGCGAGGTCTACGAGGCGATGGCGTCCTCGGCGTCGGGCTTCACCCGCCGGGTCGCGGTGAAGGTCCTGTCCTCCGACGACGGGAGCGATCCCGACGTGGCGTCGTTCCGGGAGGAGGCACGCGTCGTTGCCCGCCTCCATCACGGGGGCATCGTCGGCGTCGTCGACTTCGGCGACATCGCAGGCACGCCCTTCCTCGTCCTCGAGGTGATCGACGGGGTGAGCGCGGGAGGTGCGGTCCGGCGCGCGCGGATGCCGGCGACGGTCGCGCTCGCCGTCGTCGTCGACGTCGCGCGCGCGCTCCACTACGCCCACACGCTCGAGGACGAGGACGGGCGACCGCTCGGGATCGTTCATCGCGACGTGAAGCCCTCCAACATCCTCCTCTCTTGGGCGGGGGACGTGAAGCTCGGCGACTTCGGGATCGCGCTCGCGAGCGATCGGTCCACGACGAAGACGACGGGCGCCTTCAGCAAGGGAACGCCCGGCTTCATGTCGCCCGAGCAGCTGCTCGCGAGCCCGGTCGACGCTCGAACGGACGTCTTCGCACTTGGATGCACCTTACACGCGCTCCTCGCGGGCGCGAGCCCGCTCCGAGGCAACGACGACGTCGTCCGTCTCCTCTCGGGCGCGCCCGTGAACCTCGACGCGGGGATCGACGCCGACGTCCGCGCGTTGATCGCGCGGTCGACGGCTGCCGAGCCGAGCGACCGGCAGG
>JALHPN010000210.1 GCA_022842465.1 Polyangiaceae bacterium
CGGGGGCCTCCGTCGTCGCGGCGTCGGCGGCGGTCACCGCCGGCGCGGCCGCGGCGGTCGCCGTCGCGCTCGCCGTCCCCGAGCCTGTCTGCGCGCCTTCCTTCGGGACTTCCTTGTCGCACGCCGCGGAGGCGAGCAAGATGACCAGCAGCGCGCCGTGGGCCTTCGTCATGCGCGCCGCTCTACCATGGCTGCGAATGCGTTTCATCCGCACCGGCGGCTCGCCGTCGTGCTCGTCCCCGTCGGGGCGTTCCTGGCGATCGCGGCGTGCGCCTTCGCGGCGGGCGCCGAGCCCGAGCCCGCGCTCCGCGCGACGTTGACCTGCGACCGCGTCTCGGAGCCGGGCCGCGTGCGCTGCGCCGTGGAGGCCCGGGCCGCGGATCGGCGCACCCTCGCGTGGGCCGACGTCGAGATCCTGGAGCTCCCCGACTTCGCGTCGCCGCTCAAGGCCCGCATCGGCCCGACCGACGCGACGTCGCGTCAGCCGACGAGCGCCTCGTGGGCGTTCGCCGTGGTCGCGAGGCGGGTCGGTCAGGGCGAGGCACGCGTCCGCGTGCGGGCCGTCACCTGCGTGGCGCCCGCGGGCGACGCCGGTCCGGGAGGGGCTCGTTGCTCGCCCGTCACGACCGAGGTTCGCGCCATGATCGTGGTCGGCGGCTAGCCGGGCCACCGCCGCTCCGCCGGGAATTTGTTCGCCGGGGGCGGGCCTTGGTACGAGATCGAGGATGCAGCTGCCTGGGCGGCTCCGCGCGACGACCCTCGGTGATCTCCTCGGCTCCCTCCACCGGAGTCAGGCGAGCGGCGCATTGGAGCTCACGGAGGCCACCGGCCGCATGCACCGCGTCCACCTCGCGAGCGGCCTCGTCACCGCCGTCGAGCTCGATCGCGCCTCCGCGTCCCTCGCGGAGATCCTCCGTCGTCAGGCCGACGTGGACGAGGACGTCATCCGGCGCTCCCTGCTCCGTGCGCTCGCGTCGAGGCGGCTCCACGGGGAGGTGCTCGTGCGCGAGTTCCATCTCTCGCCAGACGTCGTCGGGCGCGCGCTGAGGCAGCAGCTGATGGTCCGCCTGTCGGTCCTCGAGGATCTCGCCGACGCGCAGGTCACGTTCCGCGCCGCCGTCCCGCGCCCGCGCGGGGCCCTCTCGGACATGCCGCTCGACAAGGCGGAGTTCCTCGCCGGCCGCCGTCGCGCGCGCGAGCGGCAGGACTCGGCCCAGAGCGGCACCTTCCGCAGGGCGCACGCGACCTTCACGCCGAACGCCTGGGATCCCGCCCGCGAGCGAGCCTTCCGTGCGCTCGGCCTCCCGTTCGGCGCCGAGCCGGACGACGTGAAGCGCGCCTACCGCCGTCTCGTGCGCACGTACCATCCGGATCTCCACCCGGACGTCTCGCACGACGAGCGCCGCTCGATGGAGGTCCGCTTCGCCGAGGTCACCGCGGCCTACCGCGCCCTCGTCGCGTGAACCAGCGACTCGACTCTCGTTCCTCGAATCGAGCCCGCTGTTTCACCCTACCCTGGTGGGGACTTCGTCCCCCTCACCGCCTCCGCTCGCCAGCTCGCTCCGGCGTCGAGCCTCCCCCTGCTCACCTTCGGCGAACCGTGCTGCGCACGGGGAGAGACGAGGAGCCGCAGCCCGTCACTGCGTCGCGGGCACTCCGTCGGCAGGCGCATGAGGCATGTGCCACGTCGTACCCATCGCGACCAGGCTCCCGCGGAATGGCGCGACCTTGGCACGCCCGAGCGTCGTACCGATGCACTCGACGACGCCCATCGGGAGGTCGGCAGGTTCGTCGATCACCACTTTGGAGATCCGACCATCGGGGTTGAAGATGACGCGCGCGTGACCCCGGAACGGAGGGCCCTCGCCGACGCGGCAGCCCGAGAGGTCGATGCTCGTGAGGGCGACGCGCGCGGAGGTCGCGTCGAAGGGCGGACGATCGGGGAGGACCGCGACCTCCGCTCGGTGTCGTGCGGAGCTCGGGATCGCGCGGAGGGGTTCGTCCCAGGCGACGGCGCGCGTCGCGTCGAGCCACGGCGTACGTTCGCCGCGCGTCGCGTCCTCGTCGAGCCTTCGCTTCGCCAAGGAGACGATGTCCGGTGACAGCCCTCGCACGAACCCGGCCGAGGGCTCCACCCGGCGCGCCGTTCGCATCCACTTCTGGTAGCGGAGGACGTCGGCGTCGCCGAGGACGGAGAAGCTCGTGCGTCCCGACGGGCCTCCATACCCCTGGCCTCGGTACCCCACCTCCTTCTGCGAGAGCTGGCGCCACCCGAACGTTACGAGGTAGACGCCGCCCGCGTCGACGCGCGCGGGGAGCGCAGCGGCGCAGTCGACCTCCGTGCAGCCGTCATGACGAAACGTCGCGGCGTAGAAGTGCTCACCGGGGGTCGCCCATACGGCCGTGAAGTCCCCGACCTCGAGGTCCGCGACGACGGCCGCGCCCTCGACGACGGCGACGCGGCTGTAGCGCTCGCACATGACGGCGCGCTGCCCGAGATCGCCGTCGCACTCGGGCATCCGAGCGAAGATCACGAGCGCGCGCTGCGCGTCACGCGCAGGCAAGAGAGGTTCGCCCATCGCGCCTCGCTCCGGCGGCACCACGCGCGAGTGGAGGCGTCCTTGGCAGCCTGTCAGCGCGACGAGGAAGAGGACAATCGGCCACCGCATCACCGCGCGGGGTGCAACGTGCATGCCGACTACCGCGGCGCCGATTCATCGCGTACGGGAGGCCCCCGTGAACGCGAGGCCTCGACGCGGGTGCGAATCGCGACGCGTGAACGCAACGAAGGAGAGCGGCGCCTTCGGGGACGGGAGATCAGTGCAGGAGCTGGAGCTGGCCGAGCTGCAGTTTCGCTTCGCCGGTGAAGCGGGACTCGGGAAAGCGCCGAATGAGCGTCCGCCACGTGTTCTTCGCGTCGTTCCAGGCCTGGACGTCCATCTGACACCACGCGAGGAGCGCGAGGGCGTCGTCGTGGACCTCCTTGTCGACGGGGTTCTCCGCGAGCTGGACGAGAATGGGGATCGCGTCCCGCTGTCGACTGAGGTGCCGATAGGCCTCCGCGAGGCCGAGGCGGACGCTCGGCCCGTTCGCGGCGTCCTCCTTGACCTTCATCGACTCCTCGAAGGCGGTCGCCGCCTCCTGCCAGCGCTGGACACGGACCTTCTCCATGCCCTGCTGGTAGAGCTGCGTGGCGAGCTCGTTCCGCGCGCGCTCGACGGCGTCGGCGAACATCAGAGCCTCCGCCTTGCTGAGCGGCTCCTTCTTCATCGCCTCCCACTGCTCGACGAGCTCGAGGCGCTTGCCCTGCCGCACGAGGTCGTAGAACTGCGCGGCGCGCGCCTCGGCCCGGGCGCGGTCCTCGTCGCGCTTCTGCGCATCGCGAGCCTCCTTCCGGAGCCGCTCGACGTCCTGCACGCGCTGCTCGGTCTCGGCCTTGATCTGGTCGATGCGCGCGTCCCACGCGAGCTTCAGCGCCGCGAACACGACGACGACGAAGACGACGTAGGCCGTGGCGCTGTTCCAGGAGAGGCGACGCTCGTAGGTCTGCTGACGCTTCGCGATCGACTTGATGTCGGCCGAGAGCGCGTTCGTGAGGTTGTTCGTCTTGATGACGAGCCCCCGCGACTCGATGATCTCGCGCTTGATGTCGCGGAGCTCCTCGTCGACCTCTTGGTCCATGGCAGCCGCGGGGTCTTAGCACGACGCTCCAGGCCCGCCCTAGACGCCTCGTGAATAGGGCGGCGCGTCGTCCGTCGGACGGCCTTCTCGTCCCCGGAGGTCCTCGTGAACCGTTTCGTCCCTGTCTTCCCGCTGCTCCTCGCTGCCCTCACTGCCTGCGGCGAAGGGTCGACCGCCCAGCCCGCGCCCACGGAGCCCGAGGAGACGCCGGAGACGACGCCCGAGCCGAGCGAGCCCGCGCCGGCGCCGGCGACGGACGCGGGGAAGGACGCCGCGCCCGCGGAACCCCCCGCGGCGTGGCTCTCGGGGAAGGCGGACATGTCGTGCGCGGCCGCCTGCAAGGCTGCCGGCAAGACGTGCGCGGTGGCCTGCAAGGACCACATGAGCTGCGGCGGGCACGATGACGTCTCGGGGCCCTACGCGGGGTACGCTTGCTACTACTTCGAGAGGAAGGACGCGAACGGCTCGATCCGCCTCAACGAGGGTCGGTCGTTCACGTCCTGCGACGAGGTCGTCTCGCGGACGTGGTATCCCCGGTTCGCGTCGCAACCCTACACGCTCGGCTCGAACATCTCCGTCGTCGATCCCATCGCGTGCTGCTGCCGATGAGGAATCGTGTGAATGCCGGCGCGGGTGGTCCGTCCGACAGGCCCATGAAGCTCACCCGCCTCCTCGCCGTCGGCGCCGTCGCCTCCCTCGTCCTCCTCGTCGCCGTGACCGGCTGCTCGGACGACGCGTCTTCCTCCAACTGCCAGGCCGCGGCCGACGTCGCGAAGAAGTGCGACGCGCAGCAGAGCACCGCCGACGCGGGCGGCGGCTCGAGCGTCACCGTCACGACGACCTTCGACGTCCAGAAGTGCGAGGAGTCGGACCAGGGGAAGAAGGTCGCCGACTGCATCGTGGCGAACCAGAACAACTGCGACTGCCAGATCAAGTGTGCCCTCAGCGGCGGCACCTGCTGACGCCTGGAGGCCTTCGCTTGCGGGTCGTCGGGCCTCCGTGGTAACCACGCCCCCGCATGGCGAGCACCACCGACATCCGCAAGGGCCTCAAGATCGAGATGGACGGGATCCCGTACCACATCGTCGACCACACGTTCGTCAAGCCGGGCAAGGGGCAGTCGTTCACGCGCTGCAAGATCCGGAACCTCACGAACGGCAACGTCGTCGAGCGGACCTGGAAGTCGGGCGAGTCCGTCGACCTCGCCGACGTCGAGGACCGGAAGATGACGTACTCGTGGGAAGAGGGCGACAACTACGTCTTCATGGACACGAACACGGGCGACCAGATCTACGTCGGCAAGGACAAGGTCGGCGACGAGTCGCGCTTCCTCTCCGAGGGCCTGGAGGTCGAGGTCACGCTCTACAACGGCACCGCCATCGGCATCGACATGCCGGCGAACGTCGTGATGCAGGTCGTCGCGAGCGAGCCCGGCGTGAAGGGTGACACCGCGAGCGGCGCCACCAAGCCTGCGACGCTCACGACCGGCGCCACGGTCAACGTCCCGCTCTTCATCAAGGAGGGCGAATGGATCAAGATCGACGTCGCGACCGGGTCCTACCAGGAACGCGTCAACCGCTGAGCGGCGGCGTCGAGTCGCCGGGGAGACGCGCGCCCCGTTTGCTACGCGGGCGCGCTTCGCGCATGCTTTCAGGGTGCGCCGCCTGAGAAACGCCTTCCTGGTCCCGCTCTCCGTCGCGGCCGCGTCCTTCGCGGCCGTCGCCGCATGTGGGGGCGCCGCGTCCGAGGGCGCGCCCGGTCCGATCGGCGGGGACGGCTCGGCGACCTCCCTCGACGGCGGGATGCCCGTCACGAACCTCCCGTGCGCGGTCGACGCGATCCTCGCGAAGAACTGCCGGACGTGCCACGAGAACCCCCCGAAGTTCGGCGCGCCGATGCCGCTCGTGACGCGCGATGACCTCCTCGCCCTCGCGAAGGACGGTCGCCGGCGGGTCGAGGTCGCACTCGCTCGGATCGCGGACGACGCCGATCCGATGCCGCCGCCGCCGAACGAGCGGCTCTCGCAGGCCGATCGCGACACGCTCGCGGCCTGGGTCGCGGCAGGGGCGCCTGCGTCGACGGAGACGTGCACGACCACGACGAAGCCGGCCGTCTCCGGGGTCGACTGCGCCCCCGACCTCCCCATCAAGCCGGCGACGCCGCACGAGATGCCGGCGCAGGCGGGGGACCAGTACGTCTGCTACGGCGTGGACGTGACGCGACCGACCCCGACGCACGTCGTCGGCTTCGCGCCGCGGATCGACAACGCGGAGATCGTCCACCACATCGTCCTCTTCGAGTCGTCGAGCGCGTTCCCGTCCACGCCCCAGGAGTGCGGCTCCGGGACGTCGCTCTCCTGGCGGATGGTGATGGCCTGGGCGCCGGGCGGGAAGGGCCTCTCGATGCCGCCCGAGGCGGGTTTCCCGATCCAGACGTCGGGCGCGACCCACTACGTCGTGCAGATGCACTACTCGAACCCGCAGGGTAGAGCCGGACTGAAGGACACGAGCGGGTTCGATCTCTGCACGTCGGCGCCGCGCCCGAACGAGGCGGACGTCCTCGCGTTCGGCACCGACAAGATCGAGATCCCGCCGCAGACGCCTTCCTGGCCGAGGACGTGCTCGGTGAAGGTCCCGAGCCAGCTCGCGGGGCTCCACCTCGTCGCGTCGATGCCGCACATGCACAAGCTCGGCACCGCGATGGTGACGAAGCTGACGCCTGCGGGCGGGGGCGCGGAGGTCGATCTGGGCTCCTCGCCTGCGTTCTCGTTCGACAGCCAGGCGTGGCTCCCGATCGACGCGGTGACGGCGACGAACGACGTCATCCGAACCACGTGCACGTGGAAGAACACGACGGGCGCGGTCGTGAAGTACGGCGAGAAGACGGAAGAAGAGATGTGTTACTCGTTCACCGTCTACTGGCCGAAGGTCAAATCGCCGCTCTGGAGCTGGGCGACGCCGGCGTACACGTCCAGCTGCGAGTGAGTTTCGCTTGCGCCGGCCCGGCCGAAGGCTAGCTTCGTGCCGGAACGGAACAGCGAGGCGCGTCATCCAGCTCTACGGCAATACCACCGGTCTCTCCCCGTCCGCGACGAAGACGCTCGAGCGCATCTACCGGCGCCGCGTCCCGCTCGACGACATCGCGACGCCGGAGCTCGTGCGCTCCCTCGTCGAGGCGAGCGTCGAGACGGGGCGGCAGGTCGGCGCGCTCGTGCATCGCTCGGGGGAGGTCGACTACGTCATCGTCGGTGACGCGGGGAAGCTGATGCTCCCGGACATCGGACGCCTCCGCGCGGCGGAGGGGCGCTTCCGCGGCCTCCGGCTCGTGCACACCCACGTGCGAGGCGAGGCGCTGACGCACGACGACCTCGTCGACCTCGTGCGCTTGCGGCTCGACCTCGTCTGCGCGATCCAGGTGAGCCCGCGGGGGGACGTCCGGTCGTTGCAGTATGCACACAACATCCCGGCCGAGGAGGGGGACCTCCCCTACGAGGTCGTGGGGCCGCTCCCGCCCGGGCAGGCGCACGTCCACGTCGGCGAGCTCATGGCGGGGCTCGAGGCCGAGTTCGCCCGTCGCTCGCGCGCTCGGGACGTCCGCGCGAAGGACGGCCGCGCGCTGCTCGTCCACGTCGGCGACAAGTCGCGCCGCGATGCGGGGAGGATCGCCGACGAGAGCGTGCGCGAGCTCCGCGAGCTCGCGCGCACCGCGGGCGTCGAGGTCGCGGACGCCATCGTCCAGATCCGCGAGCGGGTCGATCCGAAGTTCGTCCTCGGGAAGGGCAAGCTCGAGGACGTGATCCTCCGCGCGATGCAGCTCGACGCGGACGTCCTCATCTTCGACCGCGAGCTCACGCCCGGACAGTCGAGCGCGATCGGCAAGGAGTCCGATCTCAAGATCCTCGACCGCACGCAGCTCATCCTCGACATCTTCGCGCAGCGCGCCGAGAGCAAGGACGGAAAGCTCCAGGTCGAGCTCGCCCAGCTGAAGTACAACATGCCGCGCCTCGTGATGAAGGACGACTCGCTGTCGCGCCTCACGGGTGGCATCGGCGGCCGAGGCCCGGGCGAGACGAAGCTCGAGATCGGTCGGCGTCGCGCGAAGGAGCGCGTGAGCCATCTCGAACGCCAGCTCGAGACGCTCGCGATGCGCCGGGAGCAACGGCGCCGGAAGCGGACGCGCGAGGCGGTGCCGACGGTCGCCATCGTCGGCTACACGAACGCGGGGAAGAGCACGCTCCTGAACGCGCTCACGGGCGCCGACGTGCTCGCGGAGGACAAGCTCTTCGCCACCCTGGACACCCGATCGCGGAACCTTCAGGTGGGCTGGGCCGGCTACGGGGATCGCGAGGTGGTGATCACGGACACGGTCGGGTTCATCCGGGATCTCCCGAAGGATCTCCTCGCCGCGTTCCGCGCCACGTTCGAGGAAGCGGCCGACGCGGATCTCATCGTCCATGTCGTCGACGCGTCCGACGAGTCGAAGGAGGAGCACGTCGCGACGACGGAGGCGCTCCTCGCCGAGCTCGGTCTCGACGAGATCCCGCGCGTGGTCGTCTTCAACAAGGCGGACCTCCTCGCCCCGATCGAGCGCGCCCTGCTCCAGCGCCGGACGCCCGACGCGGTCGTCGTCTCGGCGATGGATCGCAGCTCGACGCGTCCCCTCGTCGATCGCATCGCGAAGGAGCTCGCCGAGCGCTGGGAGGAGAGCGCGAAGGTGCCCGCGCCGCCGGTCGAGGAGGAGGCGGCGGCCGAGGCAGCGCCCGAGGAGCCGACCGTGGACGCGTCCACGCTCGACGAGCTGCTCCGCGCCGCGGGCCGGCGGCCGCGGCCTCCGAAGCCGCGCGGGGTCGCCGGAGTCGCGCGGCCGCGATGAGACGGACGCTCGCGGTCGTCCTCCTCCTCGCCGCGTGTGGGGGAGGGGTCGGGAACGCCAAGAGCGCCTATCGCAAGGGGCGCCTCGCCGAGGCGAAGACGGAGCTCCTCGCGCTGGAGGAGGACAGCCACGGATGGTCCGGGCCGCGGCGCGCGGACTACGCGCTCGTCCGCGGCCTCGTCCACCATGGGCTAGGGGATCGCGCCGCGGCGGGCCTCTGGCTCCGCGAGGCGAAGGCCTACGACGACGTCCACCCGGGGACGTTCGACGAGGACGACCGGACGCGCCTCCGCCTCGCGCTGGAGTCGCTGGACGATCAGGACGAGCGGGCAAACCAGCGGTAGAGCGCGGCGACTTCGTCGTGTTGGAGGACTACAGCGTCGGCGTCTTCTCGGCGCAGATGCGGTAGCTGCCCGCGACGCTGCTCCCGGCATCGTAGACGAGGACGAACGCCCTGTTGCTCGGGATCCAGCTCTTCACGTTCAGCCCCTCGCGTACCCCCGGCGGCTTGTCGTTCAGGTTCGCCATCTGGGAGCCGGCGCCGTCGTAGACGCGGAAGCCGACGTCGAGACCAGGGTTCTGGGGCACGACGCTGATGGTCATCGGGCCCTCGTACGCCGCGCGGATGAAGAACAGGTCGGCATCGCCGAGCGGCGACAGCTCGCGCGTCACGCAGTCGCCGAGACCGAGGTTGGCGTCGTCCGTGTCGGTGCCCGTCGTCACCTCCGGCCCGCTGCAGACGAAGGAGCCGCCGCCGATCTCGAGACAGAGCGTCTTCTCCTTCCGGCAGTCGTTGGGAGTCTCCTGGGAGCACGGGCGGGTGCACGTCCCGTTCTGGGGGCCGTCGTCGCTCGTGCACGCTCCGCCAGCGCACTGAGAGCTTGCGGTACACGCTTCGCCGAACCCTCGGAGGGGGCCGGTCCCGCCGTCCTTCTTGGTCGCGCCCGTGGGGTCCTCGGAGTCGCTCGTGCTCCCGGGCGCAACCTCGGGAGCGCCGAGGTCGGAGGAGCCGGAGGGAGCCGCGTTCCCCAGCGGCTCGACGCTTCCGGACGAGCCGCCGCAGGCCGCAGTGACGAGCCCTATCGACACGAACGTGATGCAGGCGCGCTTCATGGTCCACGTGTCGTGCGAAGCGCGTGCCGCGGGTGCGCTCCCGAAAGCTGCGGAAATGGACGTATGGCCAGGTCCGAAGACGATGACGCGCCCGGATCGTGATCTCCTGATGCGCAGCCGGGCTCGTTCGGCGGGAGTCGGCGCGTGGCCGATCAGGAGCTGATTCCCCGCCTCACGGCCAGAGGAGGCGCTCGGTCGCCTCGAGGCCGCGGAGGACGACGTCGATCGCGAAGCGCGGCGTGACGAAGCTCGCGTTCTCGTCGCGCACGGCCACGTGATCCGCGCCGCCGGCGATGCAGGCCGGTGGGAGGCCGGCGCGCGCCAGGAGAAGGTCCGTGACGAGGCGCGCGGTGCGCCCGTTTCCGTCGTCGAAGGGGTGGACGGTGACGAGCCACTGGTACGCGAGCGCCGCCGCGGCGATCGGGTGCACCTCGCGCGCGCGCTCCTCCAGGGCCGCGGGCAGCGGCGTGAGCATCCCGACGATGGCGCCCGGCGGCGGACACGCGAAGCCGTCGATCGTCGTCGCGGTTCGCCGGAACGCCGCCGCGCCAGGACGACCGAGGACCGCGGCGTCGAGCTCGCGGACGAGCGCCATGTCGACGGTGCGGCCTTCGGTCAGCGCCGCCGCGACGAGCGCGTTCGCGCGCGCGAAGGCCGCACGCGCGCTCGGCGTGTGACCCGACGTGCTCGCGAGGAGACGCGCTTCGAGGAGGGCGTCGCCGTCGATCGACGGAGGCGCGACGCGCGCGGAAATTCGCCGCGAAGCAGCCTCGCAGACCGCGCGCGCATCGCCTTCGACAGGACGACGCACGAGCGAGAGCGTGCGCCTCGAGAACGCCGGGAGGAGCGCCATGGCCGCCATCGTAGTCGCGGACACGCGTCCGAGGCGCCCGTGATCCAATGGTCGACGCGATCGTCGGTGCTACGTGAGCGACATGAGCTCACCGTCTCCGATCGCTCTCGCCGTCTTCTCCGCCTGCGCTCTCGCGGCGTGCGCCTCGCCGACGCCCGACGAGGACGCTCCCGTCACGAGCGAAGCCGCGCTCGCCGTCCCCGACGTGAGGCCCGGCACGGGCTGCCTCGTCACGCACTCCAGCGCCTCGGGCGGTGACCCCTATCTGCGCGTCGAGTTCACGCGCGCCGATCGGGCCGAGCTCACGGCGTACGATCGCGGCGGCCGGCCGGGCGCGACGAGCCGCGGCGCGTACTCCTTCAACGAGGTGAGCGTCCGCAAGCGTCCATCGGACGGCGCGCTCGAGCTCCTCCGCGGCGACACGAACGCGAGCCGCGAGGTGATCGGCGTGCTCACGCGGACGGCGAGCGGCTACCGCCTCGAGACGGCCCGCAGCTTCTATCCGTCCATGCCGTCGTGGTCGAGCCAGCGCGCCGCGGCGACGTGCGACTTCACCGGGCCGGACGCGTTTCCTCCGCTCCCGGAGCACGTCACCTTCGCGCCTCCGCAGGACGTGACGTCGAGCTTCCGGTTCCCGGATGACGTGTCGTCCTCGACGTGCCGTGCGACGGCCGCGAACGACGCGGGCGTGCGCCTCGAGATCACCTTCCGGCCCGGGACGCACGCGGGAGGGGCCTCGGTCGACGCGTGGGCGACCGTCTTCGGTCAGGACGCAAAGGGATACGGGCGCGACCTCGCGAAGACCGTCCCGACCGACCGCGGCTTCGGGGGCGGGTCGCTCCGCCTGAAGGACGTCGGCGAGATCCGATCGACCTACGAGGGCGGCGGGACGTACCGGCTCGTCTTCGAGCCGTCGCTGCTCGCGCGGAACATCCAGGGCCTCGGCCGCGGGAAGGTGCCGCTCCGCTGCGAGTGATGACGCAGCGCATTCGCGCGGCGAAGGCTTCCCGCGCCCTCGATCCGCCCCCAGATCCGCGCTAATGCCCCGAGACATCATGAGCTCCCGCACCGTGCGCGCCCCCCGTGGCTCCGAGATCTCCTGCAAGGGCTGGGTCCAGGAAGCCGCCCTCCGCATGCTGCACAACAACCTCGATCCGGAGGTCGCCGAGCGCCCCGAGGATCTCGTCGTCTACGGCGGTCGCGGTCGCGCGGCGCGGTCCTGGGACGCCTTCGACGTGATCGCGCGCGAGCTCCGCACGCTCGCGAACGACGAGACGCTCCTCGTCCAGTCGGGCAAGGCGGTCGGCCGGTTCAGGACCCACGAGGGCGCGCCGCGCGTCCTCATCGCGAACTCGAACCTCGTCGGCAAGTGGGCCACCTGGGAGCACTTCGACGAGCTCGAGAAGAAGGGGCTCATCATGTACGGCCAGATGACGGCCGGCTCGTGGATCTACATCGGCACGCAGGGGATCCTGCAGGGCACCCACGAGACGTTCGTCGCGGCGCGCAAGGCGTACCTCGCGCGGACGAGGAAGGAAGGACACCTCTGGGTCCTCACCGCTGGCCTCGGCGGGATGGGCGGCGCGCAGCCGCTCGCCGCGACGATGGCGGGGATGTCGTGCCTCGCGGTCGAGGTGGACCCGAAGAGCATCCAGAAGCGCCTCGACACGCGCTACGTCGACGAGCGGTGCGATGACCTCGACGAGGCGCTCGCGCGGCTCGACAGGGCGAAGAAGGAAGACCGCGCCGTGAGCGTCGGGCTCCTCGGGAACGCGGCGGAGATCTACCCGGAGCTCGTGAAGCGCGGGATCGTCCCCGACCTCGTCACGGAGCAGACCGCCGCGCACGATCCGCTGATCGGGTACATCCCGATCGGGTTCACGCTCGAGGAGGCCGCCGAGCTCCGCAAGGAGGATCCGGCTGGCTATGTCGAGAAGGCGAAGGCGAGCATGGCCGAGGAGGTCTCCGCCATGCTCGACATGAAGAAGAGGGGCGCCGAGGTCTTCGACTACGGGAACAACATCCGCGCCTGCGCGAAGGAGGCAGGCTGCGCGCGCGCGTTCGACATCCCGGGCTTCGTCCCGGCGTACATCCGGCCGCTCTTCTGCGAGGGCAAGGGCCCGTTCCGCTGGGTCGCGCTCTCGGGGGATCCGGCCGACATCGAGGTGACGGATCAGGCCGTCCTCGACGCGGTGCCGAACGATCCCGATCTCCGCCGCTGGATCGAGCTCGCGAAGGAGCGGGTGAAGTTCCAGGGCCTGCCGGCGCGCATCTGCTGGCTCGGCTACGGCGACCGCGCGAAGGTCGGCCTCGCTTTCAACGAGCTCGTTCGCACGGGCAAGGTGAAGGCGCCGATCGTCATCGGTCGCGATCACCTCGACTGCGGGTCGGTCGCGTCGCCGAACCGGGAGACGGAGGCGATGAAGGACGGCACCGACGCGATCGCCGACTGGGCGATCCTGAACGCGCTCGTCAACACCGCTGCGGGCGCGAGCTGGGTGAGCTTCCACCACGGCGGCGGCGTCGGGATGGGCATGAGCCTGCACGCCGGCATGGTCGTCGTCGCGGACGGCACGCCCGAGGCGGCGGCGCGGCTCGAGCGCGTGCTGACGAGCGACCCCGGGATGGGCGTCATCCGCCACGTCGACGCGGGCTACGACGAGGCCATCGCCTGCGCCGAGGCGAAGGGCGTCCACGTCCCACACCGCGCGCAGTGAGGTCGCTCAGGTGAGCGCGTCGGGCCAAGAGGAGAGCCCGACGCGCCGCCCGTCGGGATCACGGACGTAGAGCGTCGAGGCGGTGCGCCCCTCGATCGCGACTGCCGCGCCGAGCGCGTGAGCGCGCGCGGGCTCGACCGTGAACGCGAACATCTCCATCGAGCGCGGGTCCACCGCGGGCTCTCCGGGCTCGCGGCGCTCGAGCATGAGGATGGTCCCGCCCGCGTCGAGCCACACGCTTCGCGCGTCCTGGCGGCGTGTGACGACGAGCCCGAGCGTGCCCGCGTAGAAGCGCTCGAGCCGTTCGAGGTCGTCCGTTCGGAGCGCGACGTGGTGGATACGCATGCGCCGAGCGTGCTAAGCCCGAGGCCGATGCGCAAGGTCGTCGTCGCCACTCACGGTCATTGCTTCGACGGCCTCTGCTCGGCGGTCATGTTCACGCGGCTCTATCGGCACCTGAACCCCGCCGCCGACGTCGTCTTCGAGTACCGCGGCATGGGCTACGGCCCGGGGTCGAACGGCGTCGACCCGGCCGTTCTCTCGGGGGAGGACAACGCGATCCTCGATTTTCGGTTCTCCACGTCACCGAAGCTCACCTGGTACTTCGATCACCACGTGAGCGCGTTCCCGGCCCCGGAGGACCGCGCGACGTACGAGGCGCGCGCGGCCGCGACCGGACCGCGCCACATGTTCCACGACGGCAAGTACGGCTCCTGCACGAAGCTCATCGCCGACGTCGGGCGCGAGCGCTTCGGCCTCGGCGCGGAGGATCCGCACACGAGCACGCTCGTGCGATGGGCGGACATGATCGACAGCGCCAGCTTCCCGAGCGCGCAGATGGCGGTCGAGCGCGCGGAGCCGGTGCTCCAGCTGATGACCGTCGTCGAGCACCACGGTGACGATCCGTTCCTCGAGAAGATGGTCCCGCGGCTCCTGTCGGAGGAGATCGAGTCGGTCGCGAAGGACCCTGCCATCCAGGCCGCCTACGCGCCGCTCGCGGCGCAGAACGAGTCCTTCGTCGAGATGGTGAAGAAGCACGTGCGCCTCGTCGGCGGCGGGAGGGTCGTCCTCGTGGATCTGGGATCCGAGACGGTCGACGTCGCGACGAAGTTCGTGACGTACGCCCTCTGGCCTACGAGCGCGTACTCGGTCGTCCTCAGCAGGTCGAAGTCGAAGGTGAAGATCTCGATCGGCTATAACCCGTGGTCGAACGTCGAGCGTACGCACGACATCGCGCGCATCTGCGAGCGGCACGGCGGCGGCGGTCACCCGGTCGTGGGCGCGATCTCGCTCCAGGGCGAGGAGCTCGATCGCGGGCGGCAGATCGCCGAGTCGATCGCCGAGGAGCTCTCGACCTGACGCTGCTCGTCCTCGGTCACCGCGGCGGGCGAGGGGAGGGGTGGCCGGCCGAGAACTCGATCGAGGCCTTCGGCCGCGCGCTCGCGGAGGGCGCCGACGGCGTCGAGCTCGATGTCCGGCTCGCGGCCGACGGCGTGGCCGTTTGCGCGCACGACGTCGGGCTCTCGCGCGTGAGCGGCGGCGCCGACGCCCGGCGTGTCCGATTCGTCCGCTACCGAGAGCTCCCGCGCCTCGCCGGCGGTGAGCGCATCCCCACGCTCGCCGAAGCGCTCGAGCGGCTCCGAGGACGCTTCGTGAACGTGGAGGTCAAGGCGGACGACTCGCCTTCGATCACGTCGCTGGTGAAGTCCGTCGCGATGGTCGTCGCCGGGGACGCGGGGCGCTCCGAAGTGCTCCTCTCTTCGTTCGACCCGCGTGTCGTCCTCGGCCTCGCCGCCGTCCTCCCGCGGACGCCCCGAGGGATGCTCGTCTCCGAGCGGACGGCGGCCCTCGCGACGGCGCTCCCGGTCGCTCTCCGTCGCGCGGTCGTCGCCGCCCACGTCCAGGAGTCGCTCCTCACCCCGGTTCGGCTCGCGACGCTCCGTCGCGCGGGGCTTCGCATCGTCGCATGGACCGTGAACGAGCCCTCCCGCGCCCAGGCGCTCGTCGACGGCGGGGCCTCCATCCTGATCACCGACCGGCCCGGAGAGATCGCGTCTGCCTTCGCCGCGCGGCGCGCGATGTCATGAGAAGGCGACACCGAGGGCGCGCCCGATCCACGTAGCCGCGGCGGCGGCTCGACCAGCCGTCGCATCGCCGACGGTAAGTCCTCGAGCTTCCTCATGTCCCTGGCGGCGCACCTCGTGTGCGTGAACGTGCGTAAGAGCGGGAGAGACGCGGGTACGCCGCGTGAAGTGAGGGCGTGGCGGAGGAGAGAGACATGACGACCACGCGACGTTCGAGGCTCGGTCTGGGGTGGGCGATGGCGATCACGACGTTGGCCTCGGCCGGCTGCGCCGGCGTCGGCGACGCGCGCGGTGAGCGCGCGAGCGTCGAGCGCGCGCGGTCGGGGATCTCTCTCGGTGACCACGCCGACCCGTCCGAGTTCCCAGCGACCGCAGCCCTTCGGTTCGGCGACATCACCCAGGGCGCGACCTGCTCCGGCACGTTGGTCGGCAAGACGTGGGTGCTCACGGCGGCGCACTGTGTGAAGAACGTGGGCACAGAGGAGGCCGCGAAGTGGAAGGTGTTCTTCGGCGCCGCCGATCTCGCCGACGACGACGGCGAGGAGTTCGGCGTGAAGGCGGTTCGCACGCATCCCGACTGGAACCCGACGGCGATTCGCCTCGGCTTCGGCGACGTCGCGCTCCTCGAGCTCGATCGCGAGGTGAAGGGCATCCAGCCCGTCGTCCTCCATCGGAGCAAGGTGCCGGTCGGCGCGTCGCTCCAGCTCGTCGGGTACGGCAAGGCCGTCGAGAAGGCGACGAGCGCCGACGAGCTGAGCGGGATCCTCCGCGCGGGCGAGAACGAGACGATCTCCTGCGCGTCGGTGCCGTCGGACGCGAGCCGTCCGAAGATCCAGGACGAGCGGTCACTGTGCTTCGAGACCGAGGACGCACCCGGCCCGTGTCAGCGGGACAGCGGCGGCCCCGCGTACATCGAGGTGGACGGCGCTCTCCAGGTCGCGGGCGTCGTGTCCGGCGGTCGCGACACCGCGATCGGCGCGTGCGGACGCTTCGCGGTCTACTCGGCCGTGAACGCGGAGCTCGCCTTCCTCGAGCAGTTCCTCGGCGCGCCTGGCGCCGACGGCGCGGGCGCGCCATCGGACCTGCCACCCGGGCAGGCGGCCGACGCGACCCAGACGCCGGCGGGCGGCGC